>WFOC01000076.1 GCA_015488295.1 Gammaproteobacteria bacterium | reverse complement strand
GGCAATGAACGAGCATATCGGGCAGACCATCAAACTGCATTATCATGATGAAATCAACTGCGTCGCCTGTGGTCGTAAAACCAGAAAAAGTTTTGGCCAGGGCCATTGTTATCCCTGCTTTCGCAGCCTGGCATCCTGTGACATGTGTATCATGAAACCGGAAACCTGTCATTACGCCGAGGGTACCTGCCGTGAGCCGGCGTGGGGAGAAAGCAACTGCTTTATTCCGCATTATGTCTATCTGGCAAATTCATCCGGCATCAAGGTTGGTATCACGCGTGGCACGCAAATTCCGACGCGCTGGATCGACCAGGGTGCCGGGCAGGCGCTGCCGGTTTTTCAGGTGGCGAACCGCCTGCAGTCCGGTCTGCTGGAGATGGCTTTAAAAAAACACGTTTCTGATCGCACCGACTGGCGCAAGATGCTTAAGTCTGATGCCGAGCCGCTGGACATGAAAGCCATTCGTGATGAACTGCTGGCTGAATGCGCAAATGAAATCGCCGAAATAAAAAACGCACAGGGTGAGGATGCGATAAGTGCTGTTGATACTGAGGTGGTTGAAATAAAGTTCCCGGTGGTCGAATACCCTGAAAAAATCAAGTCGCTTAATTTTGATAAGCAGCCTGAAATAGAAGGTGTTTTGAAGGGTATAAAAGGGCAGTATCTGATTCTTGATAGCGGTGTGTTGAATATCCGCAAGTTTACCGGGTATAACATTGAGCTTGATTTCATATAGAATGTGACGCGATAACTTTTATTATTTTGAGGAAAGTCCCATCAGCATTCGTGAAGACATAAAGTGCGTATTTGACCGTGATCCGGCCGCCAGAAATACCTGGGAAGTGCTGACCTGCTACCCCGGTTTGCACGCCCTGATCCTGCATCGTCTCAACCATGCGTTATGGAATATGGGGCTGAACTGGCTGGCGCGCTGGCTGGCGCATTTTTCACGCTGGTTTACCGGTATTGAAATTCATCCCGGTGCCACCATCGGTCGCCGGTTTTTTATCGATCATGGCATGGGTGTGGTGATCGGCGAGACTGCCGAGATTGGTGACGACTGTACGTTGTATCATGGTGTGACTTTAGGTGGCACCAGCTGGAAAGCCGGCAAGCGCCATCCCACCTTGCTGAATAATGTGGTGGTGGGTGCAGGTGCTAAAGTGCTCGGGCCGATCACACTGGCTGAAGGCGTGCGCGTTGGCTCCAATGCAGTGGTGACCAAAGACGTGTTGCCCGATTCTACCGTGGTCGGCGTACCCGGGCGTGTGATTCATCGCCATCATGATGAAACGCAGAAAAAACGCGACGCAACTGCGCAAAGGCTGGGTTTCGATGCCTACGGTGCAACCAGTGATGCGCCTGACCCGGTGGCAACAGCAATTAATAAAATGCTGGATCATATCCACGCCATGGATGAAAAAATGGAAACCATGTGCGGTGCTTTAAAGCAGTTTGGTGCCGAGATTGATGTGACTAACCTGCCTGATCTGGGCTCGTGCAGTCTTTCTGGTGGTGCGCCTGAAGAGGATGATGAGCCCGAAAAAATCGAGACAAACTAGCCGCATTTTCTTTCTCTGTATCAGGGGCGGCCTGGTAAAAACCTTGTTTAAATACTGGTAGAAAGGTGGGCAGGGCACATCCTGCAAGCCGGGTTTTCTTCCTCATAACGCTTTATATCAATGGCTTAGCCGCTTTTACTATTCCTTAAGTAATACCTGACTAAAATACTTGGTCTTATACTTGACTAAATTAGTCGGGATTAAGTAAAATCAGCGCCCTCAAGTAAACTATTTCCCTGTTTCGAGGGAGGCACGATATGCGTTTGACCACAAAAGGGCGTTATGCAGTAACCGCGGTACTCGACCTGGCTTTGCACCAGGATAACGGTCCAGTTTCTCTGGCCGCCATTTCCGAGCGCCAGGATATTTCCCTGTCATACCTTGAACAGCTTTTTGCAAAATTACGTCGCAATAAAATTGTCAGCAGTACTCGCGGCCCTGGTGGTGGTTATAAGCTCACAAATAGCGTGGATGAAGTCAGCGTATCTGACATTATCCTTGCCGTCGACGAGAGCTGTAAAGTTGTCGATTGCGGTGACAGCGCCGGTTGCCATGATGGTGCATATCAATGCCTGACTCACGATTTGTGGCAGGAACTGAGTAACGAAATTCGCTCTTTTCTGGACGGCATTACACTGTCCGAAATCATGGCGCAGAAAACGGTGAGTGAAGTGAAAGCGCGTCAGGAAGTAAAACTGCGTCAGGACGAAGCGATCAGCGTGTAGTCGTTGTATCGGTTTTATTTATGGCAGTTTACCTCGACAATAACGCAACAACCGCGCTGAGCGAAAAAGTTTTAGAAGCCATGCTGCCCTATATGGGGCAGGTAACCGGCAACCCGTCCAGCGTACATCGTTTTGGACGTTTACAGAAAGATGCTATCGAACAGGCACGCGAGTCGGTGGCACGCCTGGCCGGTGCCCGAGCCGAGCAGGTGGTTTTCACCAGCGGTGGCACCGAGTCGAATAATTTGCTGTTGAGCGGATTTTGCCAGAAAAGTAAAGATGCACGCATCGCAGTAAGCGCGGTCGAGCATATGTCGCTGCTGGAGCCGGCGCAGTATTTGCAGCCAGCAGCAGACATTATTCCGGTGGATGCGAATGGTCGCGTCAACGTGGCGCAACTCAAGCAGGTAGTAAATGAGCAAACATCACTGGTTTCCGTGATGAGCGCGAACAACGAGACCGGTGTGATTCAGGATTTAGCGCCGCTGATAGATTTTGCTACAGAACAGGGCTGTTTTTTCCACAGTGATGCGTCGCAGGCGGCAGGAAAAATCGCGCTGAACTTTGTCGAGAGCGGCTTGCATGCCATGACCATCTCGGCGCACAAATTATACGGGCCGGTTGGTGTTGGTGCCCTGATTTTAGACAAACGACTGCCGATGAGCAAAATACAGTTCGGCGGTTCGCAGGAAAAAAACCTGCGCGCAGGCACAGAGAACGTACCGGCCATCGTTGGTTTTGGCCGCGCCGCAGAGCTGGCACTGGCCGAGCTGCAAAGCACAGCAACGCATGTACGCAGCTTGCGAGATGCACTGGAAGCAGGCTTGAAAAAATTCAGTTCGATAAGCATATTCGCAGAACAGGCAGAACGCTTACCGAACACAGTGCAGTTTGGTATCGAAGGATTCGATGGCGAAACCATGCTGATGCAGCTGGACAGAAAAGCCATTGCCGTATCCAGCGGTTCGGCCTGTACCAGCGGTAAAACGGAACCCAGCCATGTGCTGAAGGCGATGGAAGTCGTCGACATGCTGGCCAATTCCGCGATACGTGTAAGTTTTGGAAAGAACAATACGATGTCTGATGTTGAAAAATTATTGACAGCATTAACTGACATCATAGAAATAAATCAACAATCGTCAGTGATGATGGCTGCGACTGTTTAACTAGCTAAGGTGAAGAAAGTGAGTGAGCAAAAACCCCATAAATCAAAAGAGCAGCCAATTTATTTAGACTACTCTGCGACCACGCCGATTGATCCGCGTGTTGTAACCGAGATGCTTAAATACATGGGGCCAGAAAGCAGTTTCGGTAATCCTGCGTCACGTAGTCACAGTTTTGGCTGGGCGGCAGAAGCTGCCGTTGAAGCCGCGCGTAAAAACGTGGCGGATCTGGTTGGTGCTAATCCAAAAGAAATTGTTTTCACTTCCGGTGCGACTGAATCTGACAACCTGGCCATCAAAGGTGCAGCACACTTCAACCACAAACGCGGCAAACATATCGTTACCTGTAAAACCGAACACAAAGCCGTGCTCGATAGCTGTCGCCAGCTGGAGCGCGAAGGTTATGAAGTTACCTATCTCGATCCAATGCCAAACGGCCTGATCGATCTGAAAGTATTTGAAGAAGCACTGCGCGATGACACCACACTGGTTTCCATCATGCATGTGAATAACGAGATCGGTGTTATCCAGGATATCGAAGCCATCGGTAAAATCTGCCGCGAAAGAAAAATTATATTCCATGTCGACGCAGCACAAAGTGCGGGTAAGGTCGACATCAACCTGGAAGAACTGCCGGTTGACCTGATGAGTTTTTCAGCACACAAAATTTACGGCCCGAAAGGCATCGGTGCCTTATACGTGCAGAGAAAACCACGCGTGCGCCTGGAAGCACAGATGCACGGCGGTGGTCACGAGCGCGGCATGCGCTCCGGTACGCTGGCCACGCACCAGATCGTCGGCATGGGTGAAGCTTTCCGCATCGCCAAAGAAGAGATGGTCGAAGAAAATGCGCGTCTGTTAAAATTACGCAATAAATTATACGACGGCGTGAAAGACATGGAAGAAGTTTATGTAAATGGCGACATCGATCAGCGCATCGCTGGCAACATCAATATCAGCTTCAATTATGTCGAAGGTGAAAGTCTGTTGATGGCCTTGAGCGATCTGGCGATCTCCAGCGGCAGCGCCTGTACTTCTGCCAGCCTGGAACCAAGTTACGTGCTGCGTGCATTAGGTCGCAATGACGAACTGGCGCACAGCTCGATTCGTTTTACCATGGGACGTTTCACCACCGAAGAAGAGATCGACCGCACCATCGAACTGGTACGCAAGGCGGTTGGTAAATTACGCGATCTGTCGCCGCTTTGGGATATGTACAAAGCAGGCATCGATATCGACAGCATCGAATGGGCAGCACACTAACAACCAGAGTTATAAGTTCAAAGTTATAAGTTTTAAATGTTTTAACTTATAACTTGCAACTGACTACTTACAACTATATTTAAGGTAAAAGAAAATGGCATACGGCGAAAAAGTTTTAGATCACTATGAAAATCCACGCAATGTTGGCAGCTTCGAAAGCGCAGACAACGTTGGCACCGGCATGGTTGGCGCACCGGCCTGTGGCGACGTAATGAAGCTTCAGATAAAAGTAAACGATGAAGGTGTTATCGAAGATGCCGTGTTTAAAACATACGGTTGTGGTAGCGCGATTGCATCAAGCTCGTTATTAACCGAGTGGGTAAAAGGCAAAACACTGGACGAAGCACAGGCGATTAAAAACACACAAATCGCTGAAGAACTGGCGCTGCCACCGGTGAAGATTCACTGCTCGGTACTGGCGGAAGATGCAATCAATGCAGCGGTTGCTGATTACAAGCAGAAAAACGCTTAACCCGATTCGTTGTAATAACTCACTAAAGGCAGAGAGATAAAATGGCAATCACATTAACAGAGCCCGCAGCAGAACGCGTTAAAGCCTTTCTGGATAATCGCGGCAAAGGTGTTGGTCTGCGTCTGGGTGTAAAAACCATGGGCTGTTCCGGTATGTCATACGTGCTTGAGTTTGTCGATGAAATAAATCCGGAAGATGAAGTGTTCGAGGACTCTGGCGTGAAAGTCATTGTCGACAAAAAGAGCCTGGTTTATCTCGATGGCACCGAACTGGATTATACGCGTGACGGATTAAACGAAGGTTTCAAGTTTAACAATCCGAAAGAGAAAGCGGCCTGTGGCTGCGGTGAAAGCTTCACAATCTAGTCGGTGCCTGCTCAGCGCTCTTTCAGACACGCCGTTCCTGCGTTAAAAAATGGTCATTTACATTTGTAAGCTCACATTTTTGCCTTGAACTGACATGCCTGAAAGAGCGTTGACCGGACACAGCAAAGTTGAAGTTTTTTCAAATTTTACGTATTACCCATTAATTACTATTAAGCAATTATTCGCGTGTCTAAAGATATTTTAAGTAGTAACTTCTTTGAGTTGTTTGAGCTGCCTGTTTCATATCAGGTAGACCTGAGCCAGATTCAGAAAAAATATATGGATCTGCAAAAGCAGGTTCACCCGGACAAGTTTGCCAATGCATCCGATGCCGAAAAACGTCTGTCGATGCAGCAGACATCCTGGATCAACGAAGCGCAGACAACCTTGAAAGATCCGGTGTTGCGCGCCACCTATTTGTTAAAGCTGAAAGGCACGGACATCAATCTGGAAAATGAAACCACCATGGATGCGGCGTTTCTGATGCAGCAACTGGAAATGCGTGAGCGTCTGGAACGTATCAGGAAAGAAGATGATCCACTGAGCGCGCTCGATGCCATGGCGAAAGAGCTGAAAACATCAACACAGGATATGATGGCTGCTTTCTCTGAAGCTTATGAAGCCGGGCAGATTGATGATGCACGAGAATGGATACGCAAGCTGCAGTTTATGCAAAAAGCAAAAAAAGAAATTGACAGCATGAGTGCTGAAATCGAAGACGAATTAATGAGCTAACAAGGCGTAGGGTGGGCATGTTTTTCATGCCCACGCGGATACAATATTTCGTTAAACACGTGGGCAAAAAAACATGCCCACCCTACGAATAAGATAATTAAATTATGGCACTTTTACAGATAGCAGAACCCGGACAGGCAACCACCGCACACCAGCACAGGCTGGCGGTCGGCATCGATCTGGGCACGACAAACTCACTGGTCGCCACCGTGCGCAGTGGTGAAGTCGATACCCTGCCGGATGAAAACGGCAAGCACCTGCTGCCTTCGATTGTGCATTATGGTGAAGACGAAATTCTGGTCGGCGAAAAAGCCCAGCAGTGCAGTGTTACCGACCCCTTAAACACCATTGTTTCAGTAAAACGTTTTATGGGGCGTGGCGCAGAAGATATTGCGGTGGAAGACGCGCATTATTCCTACACCTTTGCCGAAACCGATAGCGCCGTGCCACGCATCAAAACCCGCGGTGGTGATGTCAGCGCGGTCGAAGTGTCTGCGGAAATTTTAAAGGCGTTAAAGCAGCGTGCCATCAAAACTCTGGGTGATGAATTAAGCGGTGCGGTAATCACCGTGCCAGCATACTTCGATGACGCACAGCGCCAGGCAACCAAGGATGCCGCAAAACTTGCGGACATCAAAGTGCTTCGCCTGCTGAACGAGCCGACTGCCGCTGCCGTGGCCTACGGCCTGGATACCGGCAACGAAGGCGTGATCGCGGTTTACGATCTGGGTGGTGGTACGTTTGATATTTCCATCCTGCGTCTTAACAAAGGTGTGTTCGAAGTACTGGCCACCGGCGGTAACAGCTCGCTGGGTGGTGATGATTTTGATTACGTTATTGCACAGTGGGTTATCGAGCAGGCAGATTTTTCTGACGCGGACCAGCCGGCATTCAAACGTTTGATCATGCAGCAGGCGCGCGCGGCGAAAGAAGCGCTGGCCGAGCAGGAAAGTGCTTTGATCAATATCGAATCGGATAATGCTAACTGGCAGGGCACACTTGATCGCGAAACCTTAAAAGAATTACTGACCCCGCTGGTGAAAAAAACCCTGATGTCATGCCGCCGTGCGCTGCGTGATGCTGACGTGGAAAACGAAGCCATCAATGAAGTGGTGATGGTCGGCGGTTCCACGCGTACACTCATCGTGCGCGAAATGGTGTCCGACTTTTTTCAACGCGAACCACTGACCAGCATCGACCCGGACAAAGTGGTTGCCACCGGTGCGGCGCTGCAGGCCGATGTGCTGGTCGGCAATAAACCCGATGACGAGATGTTGTTACTCGATGTGATTCCGCTGTCGCTGGGCATTGAAACCATGGGCGGCCTGATCGAAAAAATCATTCATCGCAACACCGCCATTCCGGTCGCCAAGGCGCAGGATTTTACTACCTACAAAGATGGTCAGACCGCGATGGCTGTCCACGTATTACAGGGCGAGCGCGAACTGGTCAGCGACTGTCGTTCACTGGCGCGTTTTGAACTGCGAGGTTTTCCGCCACAGGTTGCCGGCGCGGCGCGTATCCGTGTCACCTTTCAGGTTGACGCTGACGGCCTGCTGATCGTCAGTGCACGTGAAGAAAACAGCGGCGTGGAAGCCAGCGTTGATGTGAAACCGTCTTACGGTCTCAGTGACAACGAGATTGAAACCATGTTGCGCGATTCTATCGAGCACGCTGAAGATGATATGGTTTCACGTAACCTGCGTGAACAACAGGTTGAAGCCGACCGTGTGCTGGAAGCGCTGGATTCTGCGCTGGCGGTTGATGGTGAGCAGCTATTATCAGAAGACGAGATGGCGAAAATTCAGGCTGCACGCCAGGTACTGGTTGAAACCAAAACCGCCAGCGATGTTGAAAATATCAGAAAAGCCATCAAACAACTTGAAGCGACGTGCGAGGATTATGTTGCGCGCCGTATGAATTCAAATATCAAAACTGCTATGCAGGGCCATTCAATTGAAGAATATGCTTCAGATAAAAAATCTGAAGTGGGGGAGACATAAACGTGCCACAAATTATCTTTTTACCGCATGAAGAGTTATGCCCGGACGGCATGGTTATTGAAGCTGAAAAAGGCACCACCATCTGTGATGCTGCGCTGAAAAATCATATCGAAATCGAACACGCCTGCGAAAAATCCTGCGCCTGTACCACCTGCCACGTTTACATCCGTGAAGGCATGGACTCGCTCAACGAAAACAGCGAAGACGAAGATGACATGCTGGACAAAGCCTGGGGTCTTGACCCTGACTCACGCCTGAGTTGCCAGACCGTGATTGGCGACGAAGATCTGGTGGTCGAAATTCCGAAATACACCATCAACATGGTTTCCGAAAACCATTAATCAGGGCGTAGATCATGAAACTAAAATGGGTAGACAGTCTGGAAATCGCTATCGAACTGGATGAGGCTCACCCCGATGTCGATCCAAAATTCGTGAATTTTGTCGATCTTCGCCAGTGGGTGATTGAGCTGGAAGATTTTGATGATGATCCCGAGCATTCCGGTGAACGCATTCTGGAAGCGATTCAGTTGGCGTGGATGGAAGAGAAAGAAGATTAGATTTTCCACAGATGAACGCAGATAAACACAGATAAAAACAAAACTAGAATCTATTTGTTCTTTCGTCAAAAATAACGTAGATCAGGCTCTACCAGACAAAACATAGCTTAGATTTATCACAACAGCGGACAGCGCTCGCCCTACAAAAACATTTTGCTTTTTATCTGTGTTTATCTGCGTTCATCTGTGGATAAAAAACAGGTTCCACCTCCCATAATCATGTAATATTTCCCCGATGAACGAAGTTCAGCAACAAATCGAAAACAATCCATCTCTGCAGGTCGTACTCCAATCCAACGCGACTAACCTGCTGGGGCTGGATCGTGCCGGTCTGGAAAGCTTCTTCGAGAGCATCGGTGAGAAAAAATTTCGCGCCACGCAGGTGATGAAATGGATACACCAGCTCGGTGTCACCGATTTTCAGGAAATGAACAACCTGTCCAAAGCACTGCGCAACCAGCTGGCCGAAACCAGTTGCGTGCAGAACCTGCATGTCGCCAAAGACCAGATTTCATCCGACGGCACCCGTAAATGGCTACTGCAGCTTCACGATGGCAATCACATCGAAGCGGTATTTATCCCGGAAGATGACCGTGGCACTTTGTGCGTGTCGTCGCAGGTGGGCTGTGCGCTGGATTGCAGTTTCTGTTCCACCGGTCGCCAGGGATTCAACCGCAACCTGAGTGCTGACGAGATCATCTCCCAGGTCTGGATAGCGGCGCATTTGCTGGAAGAAGAAAAGAAACCCGGTCGCAAGATCACCAACGTGGTGATGATGGGCATGGGTGAGCCGCTGCTGAATTTCGATAATACCGTCACCGCAGTGCGCATCATGATGGACGATTTTGCCTACGGCCTGAGCAAACGACGCGTCACCGTCAGCACCGCCGGTGTGGTGCCAGCCATGGATCGCCTTGGCGATACCCTCGATATGCGCCTGGCAGTTTCACTGCACGCCACCAATAATGCACTGCGTGACGAACTGGTGCCGGTCAACAAAAAATACCCGCTGCAGGAGTTGATGGCGGCCTGCCGTCGATTTATTGATAAACAAAATACACGTTCTAGAATAACCTTTGAATATGTGATGCTCGACGGTATCAACGATCAGCCCGAGCACGCACGCGAGCTGATTAAATTATTAAAAGGCATACCAACGCTGATGAATTTGATACCATTCAACCCGTTTGAAGGCTCCGGTTATCGCACTTCGTCAAAAAATGCGGTAAATCGTTTTCGCGAAATACTGCACGCTTCGGGCATGACCACGGTGGTGCGAAAAACGCGCGGTGAAGATATCGATGCCGCCTGCGGCCAGCTGGCCGGAAAGATCGAAGATAAAAGCCGTCGCCACCGGCGTTTTGAAGAGCCCCGATTCGGGATGGAATAAATACTCGCTGAAGTAAAGTACAATGATAATAATCATAAAAAGAATATTCATTGCCATATTATTTGCCGCACTCGCAGCGGGTTGTGCGACATCTGCTGATAAATCGGCGACCACCACAAAAAAAACGAGTGAACCCAACTATAAAGAAGCCGCAGAACTGAATGTTCAGTTGGCCATCGGTTACATCCAGCGCAAGCAGTACAAATCAGCCAGGGATAAACTCGAAAAAGCCATCGATCAAAATCCGGATTATCTGCCGGCCTATAAAACACTGGCTTACCTGTACGCTTTGCTGGGGCAGGCCGATAAAGCCGAGGAAAAATATCAGGAAGCGCTGGAACTGAAACCGGCGGATGCCGATCTGGCGAACAGCTACGGTGCCTTCCTGTGCACCCAGGGTCGGTATGATGAAGCGCAGGAAATGTTGCGCATCGCCTATACTGACCCGTTTTATGAAGCACTGTATCTGGCGCAGAGCAATGCCGGCAGCTGTTATCTGCGACAGGGAAAATACAAAAAAGCAGAAAGCCTGCTGCGAAAATCGCTTCGTGTTAATCCTAAATTACCCGGTTCTCTGATCTCCATGGCCGAAGTCGGTGTCAAAACCGAAAGGTATCTGATGGCACGCGCTTACATCCAGCGTTACCATGCTGTGCAGGCACCAACACCGGCGAGCCTGTGGATTCAGATTCAGGCAGAAAAAGCGCTGGGAGCAAAAGAACATTATATGAAATACGCGCGCAAGCTGATCAACGACTTTCCCGATTCTGATGAAGCAGGCTGGGTCGAAGCCCAGGCGCGCAGTGAACAACTGCGATGATGAATGATTCAAATAGCAGGGACGACAATCTAGAGAAGGATCAGGAAGAGAAAGATACCGACTTTGGCCGTTTGCTGGCGGAAGCACGCAAAACAAAAAATTATACCGTCGATGAAGTCAGTGATTATCTGAAAATACCCGTGCGTACAATTATTGCGCTCGAGGCCAGCGATAAAGACAACTTGCCGGCATCGACCTTTACTCAGGGTTATATTCGCGCTTATGCAAAATTTCTGGAAACATCTGAGGAAGCGGTGCTGGTGGTTTATAATCGCGCCGTGCCGCATAGTGGTAGCCGCGACTTAAAGCCTCGCTGCAATCTTCCTGATGAGGCAAATAGCCAGTCACCGCTGATAAAAGCCATCACCTTATTGCTGATTCTCGCTGTTTTTGCCGCTATCGGTGTTGGTGGTTTTCAGTACTACCAGGAAAAAGCCGGTGTGATGGGAAGCGCGCTGGACGCAAAACAGCAGGACTTCACTGGCAACTCGCTTAATTCCCCCGCCAGCCAACCTCTTGTTATTAAACAAAATGCCCGTCTGGTTGATGGCGAGCTGGTGCTGGATAGCGCGGATAGCCCGCAAACGGCCCTCGAAGAAAGCGTAGCGTCGGCAGC
>WFOC01000075.1 GCA_015488295.1 Gammaproteobacteria bacterium | reverse complement strand
ATATCCGGCAGCGGCACTACCACCTGGCGGTCAAATCGACCGGGGCGCAATAATGCAGGGTCGAGCACATCAGGACGGTTAGTCGCCGCGATAACGATAACGCCTTCGCTGCCTTCAAAACCATCCATCTCAACCAGCAACTGGTTCAATGTCTGCTCACGTTCATCGTGACCGCCGCCCAGGCCGGCACCACGATGACGACCGACAGCATCGATCTCGTCGATAAAAATAATACAGGGCGCATGTTTTTTCGCAGTCTCGAACATATCGCGTACACGTGACGCACCAACACCGACAAACATCTCAACGAAGTCAGAGCCCGAAATAGTAAAAAACGGCACTTTCGCTTCACCGGCAATGGCTCTCGCCAGCAGGGTTTTACCGGTACCCGGCGAGCCGACCATCAGTACGCCACTGGGAATCTTGCCGCCGAGTTTCTGAAATTTGCTCGGATCCTTCAGAAAGTCGACCAGCTCCGACACTTCTTCCTTGGCTTCTTCAGCACCTGCAACGTCCTTGAACGTCACATTGATCTCGTCTTCACCCAGCATGCGCGCCTTGCTCTTGCCAAATGACATGGCACCACGGCCACCGCCGCCACCCTGCATCTGACGCATGAAAAAGATCCAGATACCGATCAGTAACAGGAACGGGAACCATGAGATAAAGATCGTCATCAGCAATGACTGGCCTTCCGGCGCAGCGGCTGAAATTTCGACATTGTTATCCAGCAGATCACCGATCATCGCGGTATTGCTGGTTTCAGGACTGTAGGTCTGGAAAGTGCTACCGGTATTGGTTTTACCCTTGATCTCACGACCTTCAATCGTTACCTGCGCCACCTGATTCGACTTCACCATCTGGATATAGGTCGAATACGGCAATACCTGAGCCTTGCCCGCCTGCTTACTGAAATTACTGAAAACAGACAGCAGAACTACCGCTATTACAGCCCATAAAACTAAATTTTTTGCTAGATCGTTCAAGAGATCACTCCGATAACATTCGCCGGTTTGGCGAACAAATATACTTTTCTAATTTACAACACTTTAAGACACTTTACCAAGGAAACCTGTCGCCAGTGCATATACCTCTCGGCTGCGCGACCGGGAAGCTTTAGGCTTTCGCATGACAACTTTGGAGAAACTGGTTTTCAGCGCTTTGTTATACGCTTCAAAACCCTCACCCTGAAACAGCTTGACCAGCAAACCGCCACCGGGTTTCAAGACCTGTTGCGCCAGATCCAGCGCCAACTCACAGAGGTAATACGCCCTGGGCATATCCACAGAGCCCATGCCGCTTATATTGGGGGCCATATCCGAGATTACAAGGTCGGCAAGACGACTTTCGCCGCCGGCATTCATCACTGCCATCAATTCCTCGAAAACAGCGTCTTCGCGAAAATCTCCCTGTATGATTCTTACGCCATCGATTGGTTCCATCGGCAGGATATCCAGCGCAATCATCTTGCCGTTTTTACCCAGTTTTTTAACGCAATATTCCGACCAGCCGCCGGGCGCAGCACCAAGATCGATGATGGTCATACCCGGTTTGACCAGGCGATCTTTTTTGTCAATTTCAATGAGTTTGTAAATGGCGCGGGAACGATAGCCATCCTGTTGCGAACGACGCACGTATTCGTCGTCGAAATGTTCTTTGAGCCAGCCTTTACTGCTTTTGCTTTTTGCCATGATTTTCTAAGTTGGCAGTATGCAGTTGTCAGTTGGCAGCAAAACTTTTACTGAAAACGGCTTACTGCTTATACTTTTCGCCATGATTATTTTGCCGCGAAGTACGCCAAATGAAACAAGTTATTATTGATTGTTTACGCCTTTCGCTACAATATTTTTTAACTGCAAACTGACAACTGCATACTGCCAACTATTTCTTAGGCAACTCGATGATCGCCTTGTCAGGATTCACCCGATACACCGACAGAGTTTTGCCAATCGACTGCACTTCTTCTGACTGGCTTTTCTCGCAGATTTCAGCAATCAGCTGCTTACGCAGTTCACGATCATCAACCGACAGTTTTATCTTGACCAGTTCGTGATGCGTCAGCGCGATGTCCAGCTCGTTTAAAACCTCTTCGGTCAGGCCTTTCTGACCCAGCATGATAACGGCTTTTAAATCGTGACATTTAGCACGCAGGAGTTTGATCTGTTTTTTTGATAGGCTCATAAATGCTCAAGGTCAAAAGAAGGTTAGTCCACAGATGGACGCAAATGAACGCAAATTAAAAACAAACACATCAAAATATGGGCGTTTTCTAATTACGTGAATTCAAGGCTGTTGAGGTTAATAAATTTCTGCTTTTTATTTGCGTCCATCTGTGGACAGCTACGCTTTTAAATATATTTAATCTCAACAATCTCAAGCGCGCGCAATCCGCCCGGTGTTTGCACTTCAGCGACATCACCTTCTTCCTTGCCGATCAGGGCGCGGGCGATGGGTGAACCGATTGAAATTTTATTGTTTTTGATATCCGCTTCGTCTTCACCAACAATCTGGTAAGTCATCTCGTCGCCGGTTTCTTCATCGGCGACATCAACGGTGGCACCAAAAACCACTTTGCCGTTGGCATTAACCGTGGTGACATCAATAATAACTGCGTTGCCGAGTTTGCTTTCGATATCCTTGATGCGACCTTCGATAAAACCCTGCTGCTCGCGCGCAGCATGGTATTCGGCATTTTCTTTCAGGTCGCCATGTTCGCGCGCGGTGGCGATGGCATCGATCACTTTCGGGCGATCAACACTTTTCAGCTGGAACAGCTCATCCTGTAATTTTTTTGCACCATGTACGGTAATCGGAGCTTTATTCACGCTACGGCCTCATCTTTAATTTTTTTATGCAACTGCTGCAAACCGGTCACTGCGGTTACTTCCAGATAATCCAGTGCACGCACAGTGGCGTTTGCGCCTGCGATGGTGGTAGTGTAACTCACCTTATGCTGCAATGCAGAAGATCGGATGGTGTAGGAATCACTGATGGCTTTTTTGCCTTCGGTGGTATTGATGATCAGGGCGATGTCGCCGTTTTTGATCATGTCCACGATATGCGGGCGACCTTCATACACCTTGTTGACCTGACGGAATTCGATGCCGGCATCTCTTAATGCACTGCCGGTGCCGCTGGTGGCCACGATATCAAAACCCTTGTCGACCAGCTCCCTGCCCAGCGCCACCGCGTGTTCACGATCACGTCCGCGCACGCTGATGAAAACGCGGCCTTTGGTAGGCAGGTCAACGCCCGCGCCCAGCTGGGCTTTGGCAAACGCCATGCCGAAGGTTTCACCCACGCCCATGACTTCACCGGTAGATTTCATCTCCGGGCCGAGCAGCGGATCAACACCGGGGAACTTCACAAACGGGAACACCGATTCTTTCACGGCATAGGTTTTTGGCACCACTTCCTCGCCGACACCCTGCTCTTTCAGCGAAGTGCCCGCCATGCAGCGCGCAGCAATTTTTGCCAGCGGCACGCCGGTGGCTTTGGAAACAAACGGCACGGTGCGCGAGGCACGCGGGTTCACTTCCAGCAGATAAATATTGAAATCATCATCAACAAACTGGATGGCGAACTGGATATTCATCAGGCCGACCACACCCAGCTTTAGCGCTAACTGACGAGTCTGTTCGCGTAGCTGATCCTGCACTTCGGCGGACAGCGAATACGGCGGCAATGAGCAGGCAGAGTCACCGGAGTGTACGCCGGCCTGTTCAATGTGTTCCATGATGCTGCCGATCAAAACGTCTTCGCCATCACAGATAGCATCGACATCCACTTCCACCGCATCATCAAGGAAACGGTCAAGCAGCACCGGCGCATCGTTGGATACGCTGACCGCATTTTTCATGTAGTACTTAAGGTCCGCCTCGTTATAAACGATTTCCATGGCGCGGCCACCCAGCACATACGAAGGACGAACCACCAGCGGGAAGCCGATTTCTGCTGCGCCGCTTACCGCTTCTTCGGTGGAGCGCGCCAGCCGGTTTGGCGGCTGCTTCAGACCCAGTTCTTCAACCAGCTGCTGGAAACGCTCGCGGTCTTCGGCCAGGTCGATGCAGTCTGGCGTGGTGCCGATGACAGGCACGCCTGCCGCTTCCAGATCACGCGCCAGTTTCAGCGGGGTCTGGCCGCCATACTGCACGATCACGCCTTTGGGCTTTTCGATGTCCATCACTTCCAGCACATCTTCTAATGTCAGCGGCTCGAAATACAAACGGTCGGAAGTGTCGTAATCAGTGGAAACTGTTTCTGGATTACAGTTGATCATGATGGTCTCGTAACCGTCATCACGCATGGCGAAAGCCGCGTGCACGCAGCAATAATCAAATTCGATACCCTGACCGATACGGTTAGGACCGCCGCCTAAAACAACAATTTTATCTTTGTCATTAACGTTGGCTTCGCACTCTTCCTCGTAGGTCGAATACATGTAAGCAGTCGAGGTAGCAAATTCTGCAGCGCAGGTATCGACACGTTTATAAACCGGGCGGATGTCCAGCGAATGACGATACTCGCGCATCGCTTTTTGCTCGATGCCCAGCAGACCGGCCAGTCGGCTATCGGAGAAACCTTTGCGCTTCAGCTGGAACAGATCATCTTTCGACAGGTCGCTTAATTCTTTGCCTGCCAGCGCCAGCTCTTCTTTAATGATGTCTTCAATCTGCACCAGAAACCACGGATCAATCTTGGTCAGGTTGAACATTTTTTCGTTGGAATAACCGCGACGGTAAGCATCACCAACGTACAGCAGGCGATCAGCACCGGCCAGCGTCAATTCCTGATTGAGGAAAGATTCGACCTCATCTTCGGCCATCTCGGGATCGAGCACCGGACTCAAACCGTCGATATCCACTTCCAGGCCGCGCAGGGCTTTCTGCAGGGATTCCTGGAAAGTACGGCCAATGGCCATGACTTCACCCACTGACTTCATCTGCGTGGTCAGGCGATTTTCCGCCTGCGGGAATTTTTCGAAGGTGAAACGCGGAATCTTGGTGACCACATAATCGATGGTGGGCTCGAACGAGGCCGGTGTCGCGCCGCCGGTGATCTCGTTTTGCAGCTCGTCCAGGGTGTAACCGATAGCCAGCTTGGCGGCAATTTTCGCAATCGGGAAACCGGTGGCTTTCGATGCCAGCGCCGAGGAACGTGACACGCGTGGATTCATCTCGATGATGGTCATGCGGCCGTCTTCCGGGTTGACCGAGAACTGCACGTTGGAGCCGCCGGTTTCGACACCGATCTTGCGCAGCACAGCAATGGAAGCATCACGCATGCGCTGATATTCTTTGTCGGTCAGGGTTTGCGCTGGCGCAACCGTGATCGAGTCACCGGTGTGAATGCCCATGGGGTCGAGGTTTTCGATGGAGCAGATGATGATGCAGTTGTCGTTTTTATCACGCACAACTTCCATCTCATATTCTTTCCAGCCGGTAATGGATTCTTCAATCAGCAACTCTTTGACCGGTGACAGATCCAGACCACGACGGCAGATCTCTTCAAATTCTTCACGGTTATAAGCGATACCGCCGCCGCTGCCGCCCATGGTGAACGAAGGACGGATGATGGTCGGAAAACCGACCTGCGCCTGCACCTGATAGGCTTCTTCCATACTATGCGCGATAGCAGCGCGCGGCATATCCAGGCCAATCTCTTCCATCGCCACTTTGAATTTTTCGCGATCTTCCGCCATATCGATGGCGGCTTTATCGGCACCGATCATCTCCACGCCGAATTTTTCCAGCACGCCTTCTCGTTCCAGATCCAGCGCACAGTTAAGCGCAGTCTGGCCGCCCATGGTCGGCAGCAGCACATCGGGTTTTTCTTTTTCGATGATGGCAGCAACAGTCTGCCAGGTGATGGGCTCGATGTAGGTCGCATCGGCAGTTTCCGGATCGGTCATGATGGTCGCCGGATTCGAGTTCACCAGAATAACGCGGATACCCTCTTCACGCAGCGCCTTACACGCCTGCGCGCCGGAGTAATCAAACTCACAGGCCTGACCGATGACGATAGGCCCGGCACCGATGATTAAAACACTGTTTATGTCTTGTCTTTTTGGCATGATTTAAAAGCCTTATTGTCCACAGATGAACGCAAATGAACGCAAATAAAAACATATAATTAGCGGTGTTTTTTTGTCTTTGCTTTATCGCATTGTTTAATGTCATGAAATATCATACGTACCATCAGAAG
>WFOC01000074.1 GCA_015488295.1 Gammaproteobacteria bacterium | reverse complement strand
TTCAATACCAGTGTCGGGCTGCCCGGTACTTTGTAGTTTTGTTTTGCGGCATCGTCCAGATGCATGGCAGCAAAAGCTTCACCGGAGTCGAGTATGTCGTGGATGCGCTGTACCGGCAGCTGCATTTGTCTGGCGATTTCCTCCTGCACCTGGCGGGTAGAAATATCACGACCTTCTCTGAAAAAGGCATCCCGAAAACGCCAGATGGCTTCTTCAAACAGGGTGCGACCACTCAGCTTTTTGTCAGCTACATCGGGAATCTCACCCTGCTTTGCCAGCAACTGTATGGCTTTTAGATAAATATGCGCCGCTGTAGAAGACTGCGGCGTAACGCTTAACCACAACTCGCTGGAGACATTGATATGATCCCAGTTGGTTGCCACCTGTTGCAGATGGGCGTTAAAACCCGGCAGGCCACCTTCATCTTTCCAGACGTTTTCAACGTGTTGCCTGCCGGCACCGAAGATAGAAACGAAACGGTATTCAATTTCGATGTCATCGGCATAACGCTGCTTTAGTTCATCCATGCGTACCTGACCGCCATAGGCCCAGATACATAACACGTCACTGAAATATTCTATTTTGATGGTCATATATTTATATCGCCGTTAACTTTTAAAGATAAAAACTTAAAACATTATATCCACAGATGAACGCAAATGAACGCTAATAAAAAACAATAATTCATCGTCCTGGCATTTTAAACAATTATGTAAAACATAATTACTTAAAAGCCTTTGTTTTTATTTGCGTTCATTTGCGTCCATCTGTGGACAAAAAAGCGTTTATCTTTTACAAATGCGCCCTGGATTTTTTCAGGCCGATGCTCTTCCAGATGAGGAACACGGCAGGAATAATCACCAGAGTCAGAATGGTAGCACTAACCATGCCACCGACCATCGGTGCAGCGATGCGGCGCATGACTTCCGAACCGGTGCCGCCGCCGAGCATGATCGGCAGCAGGCCAGCAATAATCGCTGCCACTGTCATCATAATCGGACGCACACGCATCAGGGCTCCATCGATGATCGCTGAGCGGATCTCTTCCACTGTCAGCTCAATACCTTTGCTTTCAGCTTCTTTGCGGTGGTCTTCCAGCGCGTGGTTAAGATAAACCAGCATCAATACGCCGATTTCAACCGCCACCCCGGAGAGCGCAATAAAGCCGACACCAACGGCCACTGACATATTGTAATCCAGAAAATACAGCAACCAGAAACCACCAACCAGCGCCATCGGCAACGTGCCCATGATGATCATCACTTCCGTCAGGTTACGGAAGTTCATGTACAGTAGCAGGATGATGATAACCAGTGTCACCGGCACCACCGTGGTCAGACGTTCCACCGCACGCACCATAAACTCATACTGGCCCGACCACGAGATGGAATAGCCCGGTGGCAGCTTGATGCCATCAGCAACAGCCTGCTGCGCATCCAGTACATACGAACCAAGGTCACGCCCTTCGATATCGATGTAAATCCAGCCATTAAGACGGGCGTTTTCGGTTTTGATCAAACCCGGGCCGTCATCGATACGGATATCAGCCACCTCACCCAGAGGAATACGCGCACCGGACGGTGTTACCACCGGCAGGTTACGCAGTTTTTCCAGCGAGTTGCGCACATCACGCGGATAACGCACGTTGATCGGATAACGTTCCAGGCCTTCCACGGTCATCGCCACCCGCATGCCACCCAGCGCGGTTTTCACCACTTCCTGAATGTCGGCGATGTTGAGCGCAAAACGTGCCGCCTCACGACGGTTGATATCAATTGTGACATAACGCCCACCGGCAACACGTTCGGCATAAACCGAAATGGTGCCCGGCACCTGGTACAGCACTTTTTCGATCTCCTTGCCGATCTCCTGAATTTTATTCAGATCAGGGCCGGCGACTTTAATACCAACCGGGGTTTTGATACCGGTGGCCAGCATGTCGATACGGTTTTTGATCGGCATTACCCAGGCATTGGTCAAACCGGGAAACTGAATCAGTTCGTTCAGCTCTTTTTTCAGCTTGTCCATGGTCATGCCTTCACGCCACTCTTCATGCGGTTTAAGCATGATGGTGGTTTCGATCATGGTCAGCGGTGCGGGGTCGGTGGCGCTTTCGGCACGGCCGACTTTACCGAAAACCGTTTTCACTTCCGGCACGGTTTTGATCAACTTGTTGGTCTGCTGCAACAGTTCCTGCGCCTTGCCGACAGAAACCGCCGGAAAAGCACTCGGCATGTAAAGCAGGTCACCTTCATCCAGTTCCGGCATAAACTCGGAACCTAAATGCTGCAGAGGCCACATACCGGCGACTACCAGCATCAATGCACCAGCAAGAACAATTTTTGGTGAATGCAGCACCATGTCGATAACCGGACGATAACCGGCGATCAGGACACGGTTCACCGGATTTTTATGTTCCGGTGTCACATGGCCGCGAATAAAGTAACCCATCAACACCGGCACCAATGTAACAGCCAGCAGTGCCGCACCTGCCATGGCAAAGGTTTTGGTAAACGCCAGCGGCGCGAACATGCGCCCTTCCTGCGCTTCCAGGGTAAACACCGGCAGAAAGCTGAGAGTGATAATCAGCAATGAAAAGAACAATGGCGGGCCGACCTCTTTTGATGCCTCCATAACAATCTGCCAGCGATTCTCATCAGTAAGCCCCTTTTTCTCGATGTGCTTATGCATGTTTTCTACCATCACGATGGCAGCATCGACCATGGCACCGATGGCAATAGCGATCCCCCCCAACGACATGATGTTGGCGTTGATGCCCATGCGATCCATAACGATAAACGCGATAAGAATGCCTACCGGCAGCGAGAAAATAATTACCAGTGAAGAGCGCAGGTGGAATAAAAATACCGCGCACACCAGCGCCACCACCAGAAATTCCTCGATCAGTTTACCGAACAGGGTTTCTACCGAGCGTTCGATCAGTGCCGAGCGGTCATAAACTTCAACAATCTCAACACCATCCGGCAGGCTGCGTGCCAGCACTTCAAGTTTGGCTTTTGCCGCCTTGATGGTCTTCAGTGCATTCTCGCCAAAACGCATGACGATAACACCGCCAACCACTTCGCCCTCACCATTCAGTTCAGCGATGCCACGACGCAGCTGCGGCCCCAGCCGTACCTGGGCAACATCTTTCAACAGAATCGGCGTGCCCTGAGCATTAACACCCAGCGGAATATGCCGCAGGTCATCCAGCTCATCAACATAGCCGGTGGCGCGCACCATGTACTCGGCTTCGGCCATTTCAATGACCGAACCACCGACCTCCTGGTTACCACGCTGAATAGCTTTTTTTACTTTGGCCAGTGGCAGGTTGTAGGCGCGCAGGCTGTCCGGGTCAAGCACCACCTGGTACTGCTTGACCATGCCGCCGATGGTGACCACTTCGGAAACACCGGGCACGGTTTGCAGTTCATACTTCAAAAACCAGTCCTGAATACTGCGCAGTTGCGACAGGTCGTTGCCGCCAGTGCGATCAACCAGAGCGTATTCATACACCCAGCCAACCCCGGTGGCATCCGGCCCCAGTTCAGGTTTGGCCGCCGCCGGCAACTTGCTGGTCACCTGGCTGAGATATTCCAGCACCCGCGAGCGCGCCCAGTACATGTCGGTGCCATCTTCAAAAATGACATAAACATAGGAGTCACCAAAGAAAGAGTAGCCGCGCACATTGACCGCTTTGGGCACAGACAACATGGCGGTGGTCAGCGGATACGTCACCTGATCCTCCACCACCTGCGGTGCCTGTCCGGGGTAGTTGGTTTTGATGATGACCTGCACATCCGATAAATCCGGCAGCGCATCCAGTGGTATTTCCTTGACCGAGTACACACCCAGCCCGGTGATGATAAAGGTCAGCATCAACACCATGAAACGGTTGTTGATCGACCATTCAATGAGTTTTGATAACATGATTACATCTCCCCTTCCATAGAGTGAATGGCTGTGATCATGTAGCTGTCACCGTGTTTTTCCAGCTGAAACATAACACCTTCATTCACTGACAGCTTGCTCAGATCGACATCCGGCATGACAGAAAAATCCATGGTCATGGCTGGCCAGCCAAGTGCATCGATGGCTTCATGCTTCAGATTAACGGTGTTTTCATCAGCATTGATTTCCTGAATAACACCGTTACCGCTAACCGTTTTTGCTGAACTGTCAGAAGCATCTGAATTTTCAGCGTCCCGTGGATCAGACATACGGTTGAGGCTGGCACGCATGCTGGCTTCAGAATCGATCAGGAACTGACCGGAGGTAACAACTTTTTCATTGGCATCCAGGCCTTCAAGAATTTCCACATATTCGCCACTTTCAATTCCGGCAACAACCTTGCGTGCTTCAAAACGACCGTCACCCAGCGCGATGATCACCCGCTCTTCACGACCAGTGCGAATCAGTGCTTCCAGTGGAATAACAATGGTATCTTCTTTTGCACCACCAAATATTTTTACATTGGCGTACATATTAGGTTTGAGTTTTTCGCCGGGATTATCAAAACGCAGGCGAACTTTCAGGGTGCGAGTTTTTGCATCAAGCGTCGGGTAAATATACTCAACCTTACCCTTCCATACGCGACCGGGAATATATGACAACCGCACTTCTGCCGGTTGACCAACTTCAACCCACTCGGCCTGGCGTTCAAAAACTTCTGCCAGCAACCAGACACTGGACAGGTCGGCCAGTGTCATCACATCCTGTGTCGGTTTAACGAACATGCCGTCACGCACCGGGAAGTGTGAGACCACGCCATCCTGCGGTGAATACACAGAAATAATCTGCTTAACCTTTCTGGTTTTTTGCAGCTCGCGTATCTGTTTATCTGAAATACCCAGAGCAGAGAGACGTTCTTTCGAAGCTGCGATCAGATTTTTATTACCGGTCGCAATGGCAGTAACCAGTTCTTCCTGCGCACTAACCAGCAAGGGCGAATAAACATCAAACAGGAACTCACCTTTTTTGACACGGTCGCCTTCTGACTCGATGACCAGTTTTTCAATCCAGCCCTCGGTACGCAGATGAATGTGGCTGACTTTTGATTCGTCGAAATCAACATAACCCACGGTATCAATGCCACGCCATAAACGCGTGCGTTCACTCATCGCGGTGCGCACACCAAGGTTCTGCACCACCGCCGGAGAAATCGTCACTGTGCTGCCGCCGGCATCTTCACCCGCGTAAACCGGAATGAGGTCCATGCCCATGGGTGACTTGCCGGGTTTGTCACGGCGATAGTTCGGATCCATTGGTGCGACCCAGTAAAGGATTTCCTTGTCTTCAGAAGCAACCGCTGTTATCGCGTTGCCAAAAATAAAATAAGTTGCAAACAATGCCACGGCCGATGTGGCGAGCAGGTTAGTTAATTTCATTGCTGTTATCTCCTGTAATATAAAGTAGTCTCGCCTGTGCAGCAGCGCGGTCAACGCGTATACGTAAATCCTCCAGGCGGACATCAAGTGCCGTTATTTCGGCACGCATCAATGTATTGAATTCTGAAACGCCACTCTGGTAAGCCGTTAATGCAGTGGCAGTATTATTTTTTGCTGAAACCAGCAGGCTGTCCTGATACAGTCTTTCGCGCTCACCCAGACGTTGCCATAGATATTTATTTTTTTCGTAGTACTGTTTCAAACGTCTTAGCTTGTCATCTTTGGAATGGCGTGCCGCAGCCGTTTTCAGCACATTGGCAGAGACTTTTTTATCCTGCCGGTTTTCAGTAAACAGCGGGATATCCATACTGATCATGGCTGTCAGCAAATCCGGCCGGTCAGCACCGTTGGCACTGGTGCCTGAGCGATAACCGTAATCAACCGTGGCGCTGAAGCCGGGTTTGTATTCCTGCTTCGACATTTCAATCACTTGTTTGCTGGCCTCAACCCGGGCACTTTCCGCACGGATCAGCGGATGCTGCGGAATCACCTGATTAAGATCGACGTTTTCCATAAGCGGCGGCAGCTGAGGAAATTCAATACTGATCGAATTCCATGCCGGTTCACCTATCCATTGCGCCAGGGTGGCACGAAAACCTTCTTCCCTGGCCTGAATTTTTGTGATGCGGTCATCCAGCCGTGCCAGTTCCAGATTGGCCAGCACCACATCCTGCTGACTGGCACGGCCGGCAGCATAGATAGATTCAGTGATGGTTACCAGATCAGAAAACAGTTTTTTTGTTTCCAGAATAATCTGATGCGCCGCCGTTTCATAATAAAGATTGAGATAGGTCTCACGCACATCACGCAGAATTTTTAATTCGACATCATCAGCAAGCGCCAGCGCAGAACTGGAAAGAAACTTTGACTGTCTGGATTTTATTTCCAGCGTATCGCCCGCCGGAAAACTCTGCTGGATGCCGAGTTTAAGTTGCGTCATGTTTTCCTGATCAAGTGCGAAAGTATCAACCGGCACATTGGATGCACCAAAACGCAGTTTGGGATCAGGCAATGTATCGTCAGCAAATGACTCTTCGCTGAAGGAACGTGATGTTGCCCTGAAACGTTCAATAGACGGATCAGCTTGAACCGCGAGTTGCTCTGCCTGTTTCAAATCCAGTGCCAGCACCGTTGCCGGTAACACGGACAGAGCAAAAACAGAAACTGAAAAAAGTTTTTTATACTTTAAAAAACCGGGTAAAGATGAATGACGCATGGCCATCTCCATAATTAAAACTAGTTATTTAAGGTTTGAATGCTTCTAATGTAACAAAGCAAACCTGATTAATAAACGAATTAACTATGTAATGACAAAGGGGGTCTGGAGGGCGGGCTTAATTCACGCACCAACAGTGCGCTTGAAATGATTGCGAAGGTATCGGTATTGATGAATGAGGGTGAATAATCTGCAGCTTGCAGGAACAGAGAAGCCGAGATAGCAAAATGACAGCTGCTGCTACAGGGCGCATCGCCATTACAGCAATTTTTCACTGCATGGCCAGCTGAGTAAACAGCATCATCCTTTGCATCGGCTCTCATATGCTGGCAGTGCTCGGTAGCCGGAGTCACTATCACAGATGCTGATTCCGCTTCGGCTGGCGATGGCTGCATATTACAATTCATAAACTGCATAGCAAACGCACTGCGCAGGGGCGCGAACATCAACAGGATGATGAGCACATAATGCAGTGATTTATAATGTTTGATGTTCACAGTTCAGGTAATCGTTTTTTGCCGCTGTTTTAAGTCTATAGTTATACAACAGTGACTATGAGTCAATGTTTTATAACAAAGTTCCCTGCAAATTACAGTTCATGCTACAGGCTGGCAAAACGCATAAAAGCGCAACCCATTATTCAGCATATCCCTGTGCTTCATGTTTTCACGTCATTTTGTAATCTAGTCAAACGGATGATTAAGCACAATGGTCTCATCACGCTCCGGCCCGGTAGAAACGATGTCCACCGGTACACCAACCATCTCTTCCAGACGTTTCAGGTAATTGCGTGCGTTCTGCGGCAAATCTTCAAGGTTTCTGGCACCAACTGTCGATTCGCTCCAGCCCGGCATAGATTCATACACCGGCTCACATAACTCGATGGCATCTGCGCCCAGCGGTGGCATATGCAGGTTTTCACCCTTGTAGTTATAGCTGGCACACATTCTGATGGTTTCCAGACCATCGAGCACGTCCAGCTTGGTGATGCATAAACCGGTCAGGCTGTTGATCTGTGCAGCACGGCGCAAAGCCACAGCATCAAACCAGCCACAACGACGGTCACGGCCGGTGGTGGCACCAACTTCATGACCAACGGTGGCCAGATGCTGGCCAATGCCCGGATCATCTTTGTCATCATCAAACAGTTCCGTCGGGAAAGGCCCCGCGCCGACACGTGTAGTGTAGGCCTTGGTGATACCCAGAATATAATCCAGATCTTTCGGTCCAATACCGCTACCGGTACACGCGCCACCCGCAGTCGTGTTTGATGAAGTCACAAACGGATAAGTACCCTGATCGATATCCAGCAAGGTGCCCTGCGCGCCTTCGAACATGATGCTCTTGCCTTGCTTGCGGTAGCCATCGATCATGCCCGGTACATCTTTGATCAGTGCTAACAGTTTGTCACGGTAAGACAGCACGCCGTCGAGCACGGTTTGATAATCCACTTCGTCCTGCTTGAAATAATGTTTCAGTGCGAAGTTGTGGTATTCCATAACACCGGCGAGCTTTTCTTTAAAGGCTTCCAGGTCTTTCAGATCGGCCAGGCGGATGCCGCGACGTGAAACCTTGTCTTCGTAACACGGGCCGATGCCGCGACCGGTGGTGCCGATGGCAGCCTTGCCGCGTGCGATCTCGCGCGCCTGGTCCAGTGCAATATGGTATGGCAGGATTAACGGACAGGCTTCGGAAATGCCGATGCGTTCACTGGCCGGAATGCCGCGCGCTTCAAGTTCGCCCAGTTCTTTAAATAATGCATCGGGTGATAGCACCACGCCGTTGCCGATCAGACACATCACATTGTCACGCAGAATGCCCGATGGAATCAGATGTAAAACGGTTGTTTCTTCGCCGATAACCAGCGTGTGACCGGCATTGTGCCCCCCCTGAAAACGCACCACAGCGGCAGCACGATCTGTTAACAGATCAACAATTTTACCTTTACCCTCATCACCCCATTGGCTTCCGAGTACGACAACATTCTT
The DNA here is from genome assembly GCA_015488295.1 of Gammaproteobacteria bacterium. GTDB lineage: Bacteria > Pseudomonadota > Gammaproteobacteria > SZUA-229 > SZUA-229. Next base: position 16,798 of record WFOC01000074.1, on the reverse strand, counting down.
CGCACTGGCATTTCTCGAACTGGCATTTTTTGACATGGTTAAACCTTAAATTTTATATGAATGAATAATTTTTATACTTTTGCAAACGTAAGAACAAGAAACCTTCAAATCCACAGATGAACGCAGATAAACACAGATATTAAAAACAGGAAATATTTTTATCTGTGTTTATCTGCGTTCATCTGTGGGCAATTGCTTTTAGTCTTTAACAAGCCACTGGCCATCAACCAGGCAAAGGCTTTTGTTACAGCCCATTGCTTTTGCGTCCCCATCTACAGCATTCGTGGCCTGCCCCGACAGTTGTTCGATAACAATCTTGCCTTCTGCACGTAATGCAGCAACCACCGCCTGATCTGCATCAACAGGCGCAAAGATTTTTTCAGCCGAAGCAAACTGTTTACCGGACAACTGGTTCAATATTTTCAGATCGGTGCTGAAACCGGTGGCCGGACGCGCGCGACCAAATACTTTTCCGATGTCATCATAACGTCCGCCACGAGCAATCGCCTGACCGCGCTGCGGTACAAACGCGGCAAACACCACGCCGGTTTTATAGTGATAGCCGTGCAGCTCGGACAGATCAAAGTGCACCTTGATATCACCATAGCGTTGCCACATTAGCTCGGCCGTTTTTTCCAGATAGTCGATAGCCTGTTTTACGGAATCATCGGCATCAACCAGTAATTCACGTGCTTTGGCAAATACACTTTTATCACCGTTGAGTGAAGACAGCCCCGACAACATGGCTTTCATATTGTCATCGATGTCCAGCGCATCCAGCAGTGTATTGATTTCAGTCACCGCTTTACGCTGTAACATATCAAACAACTGACTCTCGATTTCTTTTGACAGCCCGGCCTGTTTTGCCAGTCCGCGATAGATGTCGACATTACCCAGATCCAGGTAGATGTCATTAATCTCCATGGCGGCAAAAGTTTGCAACATCAGGCCGATAATTTCGACTTCGGATTCAACACCGGCATGGCCGTATAACTCGGCACCTACCTGTAACGGGCTGCGGCTATCACCGATGGACTCGGGACGCGTGCGTAACACGGTGCCGATGTAACACAGACGCGTTGGTACATCACGTTGCAGCTGGTGCGCATCAATGCGCGCCACCTGCGGTGTCATATCAGCACGCATGCCAAGGGTGCGACCGGACATCTGGTCGACCAGTTTGAACGTTTGCAGATCGAGGTCGTGGCCGGTGCCGGTAAGCAGCGATTCGATAAAGTCGATGGTCGGCGGCATCACCAGTTCGTAACCCCAGCTGGCATACAGATCAAGCAGCATGCGTCGCATGGATTCGAATCTTGCTGCCTGTTCAGGCAGAACCTCTTCAATACCTTCGGGTAATATCCAGTGTTGTTTTGTTGTCATATTTTTGTGACTAGGTTAATGAACCAGATAAAGAATAACGACACCGGCCAGCATACTAAAAAAACCAAGGCTTCTTAATACATTGTCCGGTAATCGTGCTGCCTGCAACATCGCATCACGCCAGCTTTTCGGGCTGAGAAAAGGCAACATACCTTCTATTACCAGCACCAGTGCCAGCGCAGGAATAATACTTTCCCACATCAGTTCAGGCATTTTTTCAGGAGGGCTATCCGTAAAACCTTATTATTTCATCTTGCCTGTCGGGTCTTTAAAGTAACGGAAATACTCTGAATCCGGTTCCAGCAAGATCACATCACCAGCATTTGAAAATGTTTTCTTATAGGCTGTCAGGCTACGATAAAATTTATAGAACTCCTTATCCTTGCTATAGGCTTCTGCGTAAATTTCCGTAGCTCGCGCATCACCTTCACCGCGGGCAATTTCTGAATCACGATAAGCTTCGGCAAGTAAAATACTGCTCTGGCGATCTGCATCTGCCTGAATACGTTCTGAAGCCTCATGACCCTTGGAGCGGAAATCACGCGCTTCACGTTCACGTTCTGCACGCATACGCTGGTAGACCGAGTTGCTGACACGTTCAGGATAATCAACTTTCTTCACCCGTACATCAACCACCTCAATACCCAGTGACTTGGCACGCTCAGATGCCTGCTGAGTCATCAGGCTCATGATCTGGGCACGATCACCGGAAACGATTTCCTGAATGCTGCGTTTACCGAATTCATCACGCAGGCCATTGTTGATATTTTCATATAACAGTCGGCCGGCGGTGAGTTCGTCACCCTGTGTGGTTTTATAGTATTGCACCACATCAACGATGCGCCACTTCACGTAAGAATCCACGATCAAATCTTTTTTCTCGCGGGTCAGAAAACGTTCCGGCTTCTGGTCGATGGTTAAAATACGTTTATCAAATTTTCTGACGTTGTTGATAAATGGCATCTTGAGATGCAGGCCCGGTTCAAAGTCGGCTTCCAGAATCTCACCAAACTGGAACAGGATGGCTTCCTGACGCTCATCGACAGTGAACACAGCGGCCCATAAAAGAAACACCGCAGCCGGTACAATAAATTTCAAGCTGTTAACAAACATTATCGTACTCCTCTTGAGCGCAGACTATCGGTTCTGGCTCGCTGATTACTGTTGACACCACGCTGACGGATGTCATTTAAAATATCGGCTGATGCCTTTTGCTGGCTTGTTACACCGCCTGTATTCTGCCGTTCCATCAACTTATCCAACGGTAGATAAAGCAGGTTGTTACCGCCTTTAACATCAACCATCACTTTTGAACTGTTGCTGAGTACAGATTCCATCATGTCAATGTACAGACGATCACGGGTAATCTGCGGTGCTTTTTTATAGGCTTCCAGCAACTCGGTGAAACGTGTCGCTTCACCTTCTGCTCTGGCAATAACTTCGTTTTTGTAAGCTTCGGCTTCTTCACGTAAACGCGCTGAAGCACCGCGTGCTTTTGGCAGCACTTCGTTACGATAAGCTTCCGCCTCGTTCTTGAAACGCTCTTCATCTTCTCGCGCCTGGGTCACATCATCGAACGCATCTTTCACTGCTTCCGGTGGTTTCGCGCTTTGAATATTCACTTTGAAAATAGTCAGACCCGTCTGGTAGTTATTGACGATGCCCTGAATGATGCCTTTAACCTGAATCGCAATTTCGCCACGACCTTCGGTGATAACGTAATCCATCTTGCTGCGACCGATACTCTGACGCAACGCACTCTCGGTTACCTGCGCCAGGGAAACTTCAGGGTGTCTGACATTAAGCAGATACTTTACTGCGTCAGCAATCTGATATTGCACCGTGCCATGAATGTCAACGATATTCTCGTCCTGGGTCAGCATGGTGGAATTTAACGGAATGGTATAAACCTTGGTGATGTCGACTTTTTCAACATGTTCAATCGGTGTCGGCAGATGCCAGTGCAGACCTTTCTGCGTGGTATCTACGTGCTTGCCAAAACGGAATACAACACCGCGCTCGGCTTCTTCTATTTTATAAAAGCCGGTAGCTATCCAGAAAAGCAGCAGAATGAGAATGACAACACCGATACCGATACCGCTGCCCGCAGACATACCTGAACCCGAACCGCCACCGGAACGACCACCGCCCTTGCCGCCAAACAGGCTGCCGAATTTTTTCTGCAGGTTTTTAAAGACCTCATCAAGATCAGGTGGTCCCTGATCTCCCCGGTTGTTATTACCCCAGGGATCTTTACTGCCATTACCGCCCGGTTCGTTCCAGGCCATGTCGTGCTTCCCGGTACCGGGGTTTAAATTTTCTTGCTTTCGCATAGTATGTTTCCAGAATTAACTTTATTAGTTAGCGGCATTTATGACACCCGCAAACGTGCCATTCTACCTGAATATAAAATCATTAAAAGCTTTCCTTCGCGTCCATTTGCGCTGTTTACAGCAATTTTTCAGCTCAGCATCGATTCCAACGGAAACTGCTCATGTGATTCGAACTGATCCAGATCCCGGCGCGATATGCTGATTTGCAATAAAAACCGGCCATCTTCATCGATCTGCTCATTTCTGATGGCACCGATTTCAAATAATTTTGCACGCAAACGTGCATCAGCAGGTGGCAGCGACAATACGCCCTCCACCATTTGCTCTCTGAACAGATCAATAAGGGTTTGCCTGAGTAGCTCGATGCCCTTGCCGGATTCAACCGATAACCAGATGCGCTTGACGCTACCATCATCTGCGTAATCCATCCGCGGTTGGACACCGGTGAGATCAACTTTGTTCATTATATGTATGCAGGGAATTTTATCCGCACCGATCTGCGCCAGCACTTTGTCTACTTCCTCGATATTGGCATCACGGTTTTCATCAGCGGAATCAATCACGTGCAGCAGCAGCTGCGCTTCAGCCGTCTCCTGCAGGGTAGAACGAAAAGCATTGACCAGGTCATGCGGCAGGTGACGGATGAAACCAACAGTATCAGCAAGGATGACAGACACATCTCGCGCCAGATCAACCCGGCGCAGGGTCGGATCAAGCGTGGCGAACAGCTGGTCCTGCACATAAACTTCATCCTCACTGAGCACATTAAACAGGCTGGATTTTCCGGCATTGGTATAACCCACCAGCGAAACGGTGGCGATCTCGGCTTTCTGCCGGGACTGCCTGCCCTGTTCACGTTGCTTTTTGACTTTTTCCAGGCGCTTGTTGATCTGCTTGATACGCACATTCAACAGACGACGGTCTGTTTCCAGCTGGGTTTCACCCGGGCCGCGCAAACCAATGCCGCCCTTTTGCCGTTCCAGGTGGGTCCAGCCACGCACCAGCCGGGTAGAAAGATGTTTTAACTGCGCCAGTTCGACCTGCAATTTGCCTTCAAAAGAACGCGCGCGCTGGGCGAAGATGTCGAGGATGAGGCCGGTGCGATCCAGCACCCGGCATTCGATCAGGCGCTCCAGATTTCGTTCCTGCGAAGCGGCAAGCTGGTGGTTGAACAACACCAGGTCAGCCTCATGCACCTTCACTAACTCGGCAATCTCTTTGGCCTTGCCACTGCCGATGAAATAACGCGGATCTGCTTTTTGCCGGCTGGTCGTTGTGATGGTCATGATCTCGGCACCGGAAGATAATACCAGCTCCTTGAATTCAGACAGGTTTTCACGATGCGCCTCATCGTAAATATCCATGTGGACAAGGATGGCCCGGTTACCGCCTTCAGCGCGTTCCTGGTCTAGCATTTAACTTTATTTTTCATTAACTTATAAAATATTTTTGTAGGTCAGGCATTGCCTGACATGACACGGTGGAAATATCCAGTAAACGGCGGGCAATGCCCGCCCTACAAGGTACTTATGCACGTTCAACCGCGCAAAAAAAATGGCCGCCATTGGCGACCATTCGTATCGTCGGTGCAATTATACTCAATTATTACCGCCACCGTTATGGTCGTCAGACTCATCGCCTTCGCTCCACTTGATCTGGCGCGATGGAACGACTGTAGAAATAGCATGTTTATAAACCATCTGCGTCACTGTATTTTTTAACAGTACCGCAAACTGGTCAAATGATTCGATTTGTCCCTGTAATTTAATCCCGTTCACCAGAAAAATCGAGACCGGTACTCGCTCTTTTCTCAGTGCGTTTAAATAAGGGTCTTGTAAGTGGTGCCCCTTTGACATAATAGATTCCCCGTTATTGTTTTTATCTTTAGGGTATAGACATAACTGACTGCAAACAGTTCGACTACCGGCATTCTACGCCAATAACATCAAAATCACAGCAATTGTCACCACCTTATGATAGTAAAATTTTGAGGTTTTTCAGAACTTTTGCTGTATTTAATCTAATTGGCTCAATAAAATTGCAGTCTGACTCCTTACGCAGCCAGGTCATCTGGCGTTTTGCCAGTTGCGCGGTGGCAATAATCGCCTTCTCCCGCATCTCATCATAACCATAATCCCCGGCCAGATAAGCCCATACCTGACGGTAGCCCACAGCACGGATCGATGGCATTTCGGCATGTAGTTCTTCACGTTTGAACAGGCCTTCGACCTCTTCGATAAAACCCTGTTGCAGCATATTATCGAAACGCTGAGTGATGCGCTTGCGCAATTCGACACGATCATCCGGCATCAGGGCAATTTTAATGCGGCGATAGGGAAAGCTGAAATCAGCCTGACTCTGGCGCTGGTTTTCCCAGAAATGGGTCAGTGTTTTACCGGTGGAGTCATAGATTTCCAGCGCACGCTTGATTCGCTGCGGGTCATTCGGGTGAATACGCTCTGCGGATACCGGGTCGACTTCTTTCAGGCGGTCGTGCAGCGCCTGAAGCCCGGCGGTTTTTTCCTCAAGATCAATCGCCTGTTTTACTGCCGCATCCACCACCGGCATATTGGCGATGCCTTTTTGCAGAGTATTGAAATAAAGCATGGTGCCACCGACCAGCACCGGTGTTTTCTGCTGTGCACCAGCCTGCTGCATCAGGCACAGGGCATCATCCCGAAACTGGCCGGCAGAATAAACCTCGGCAGGGTCAATAATGTCAATCAGATGATGCGGGTAGCGCTGCAAAATATCGGCATCCGGTTTGGCCGTGCCGATATCCATGCCGCGATACACCAACGCTGAATCCACGCTGGTCAGCTCGCTGGGCAGCGCATCATAAATCGCCAGCGCCAGATCGGTTTTACCGGTGGCTGTCGGCCCCATGATAAAAATGGCGAGAGGGGAATCGGCTTCTGCGCCTGGCTGGATGATAAGTTCTTTCATGTATAAAACAAAGTTGTAAGTTATGAATTATGAATTGTGAGTTTTATGTTGTAATTTATAACTCAAAACTTACAACTAGCCTTTCATCTCCCACGCATAAACAGTTTATCCAGCTCGGCGATGCTCATCTGTATCCAGGTCGGCCGACCGTGGTTGCACTGCCCGCTGCGTTCAGTGATTTCCATGTCACGCAACAGCGCATTCATTTCTTCGATAGTGAGTTTGCGGTTGGCGCGGATGGAACCGTGACAGGCCATGGTCGACAGGATTTCATTCAGCGCCTGCTCGACACGCGAGCTGCTGCCGTGGGTCAACAGATCGGCCAGCACATCACGTAATAATGTCTCGACATCACTGTTCGATAAAATGACCGGTATCTGGCGAATCTTGATACTTTCATCGGCCACCCGGTCAACCTCAAAACCCAGCTGCTTAAAAACTTCCGCCCGGTCTTCCACCAGCTGCGCTTCTCTGGCACTGACCGACAGTGTGATCGGCACCAGCAGTGGTTGTGATTTAATGCCCTCACCTTCGCGCGCCGTTTTCAGCCGTTCATAAGTGATGCGTTCGTGCGCAGCGTGCATATCAACCAGTACCATGCCCGAAGCATTTTCCGCCAGAATATAAATACCGTGCAACTGGGCGCGGGCAAAACCCAGCGGCGGCATATCCGCTGATTCGGACTCTGCTGCTAGCGGCATTTTATCCGGAGAAAACTCGGTGTAGGCGCGGCGCTGCTCGGCAACAGCAAAGGACATCGATGATTGCGCAGGCTGCCTGTGCTGCACCAGACCGGGGTCAGGGACAGGCCTGTCTCTGACCCCAGAGGCAAGTGCCGACTCTGAGGCTGGTACCGCTCCCGCCACTGCGCCGGAAAAATGCTGATAGTCGTGCGCACTGGTCTCAGACACACAAACTTCAGCCAGACTCTTATGAATCGCACGAAATAAAAAATCATGTATCTGCCGACTCTGGCGAAAGCGCACTTCGTGTTTACCCGGATGCGCATTGACATCCACCATCACTGGGTCGCACTCAAAAAATAATACGTAAGCCGGGTGCCTACCATGAAACAACACGTCAGAATATGCCTGCCGCACCGCGTGACTGACCAGCCGGTCTTTCACCACGCGGCCGTTGACATAAAAATACTGCATGTCAGCCTGGCTGCGTGAAAACGTCGGCTGCGCGATCCAGCCCCACAGGCGCAGGCCTTCGTAATCAAAATCCATGTGTACCGCCTGCTCGATAAACGCCGGGCCGAGAATTTCAGCGACGCGTTTTTCCTGCTCAAGACGATTACTGGCCGCACGCAAAGCTTTCACCACCCGCTGGTTGTGACGCAATGTAATGTCCACATCAAAGCGGCTGAGCGAGATGCGTTTCACCACATCGTCGAGATGCGAAAACTCGGTTTTTTCGGTGCGCAGGAATTTGCGCCGGGCGGGAATATTAAAAAACAGGTCGCGCACTTCGATGGTGGTGCCAGGTTTATTTGCTGCCGGTACAATCTCGCTGGCCTGACTGTTGTTCATGGTCAGCTGCCAGGTTTCATCACCGCCTTTGTAGCAGGAGGTCAGTTGCAGATGACTGACCGAAGCGATACTGGGCAGCGCCTCGCCACGAAAACCCAGGCTGGTAACCTGTTCCAGATCATCGATGCTGTGAATTTTGCTGGTGGCGTGCGGCGACAGCGACAGCACCAGGTCATCTTTATGAATACCGTGGCCGTTGTCCGTGATGCGAATCAACTTGGTGCCGCCCTGTTCAATGTCAATGCTGATTTTTGTGGCACCCGCGTCCAGGCTGTTTTCCAGCAGTTCCTTGACCACCGATGCCGGACGCTCGACCACTTCACCGGCGGCAATCTGATTGACCAGTTGCACTGGCATCGGCTGGATTCGACCTGGTTTCGTCATGTTTTTATTATTTAATTATGGCTTGCTGGAGAAAGCGTAGTTTATCGCATTTTAATCTGTGCGCGATATTAAGTTGGCAGTTGGCAGTTGGCAGTTGGCAGTTGGCAGTTGGCAGTTGGCAGTTGGCAGTTGGCAGTTGGCAGTTGGCAGTTTAAGGCTAAAAACTGATCATTTATTTTGCAAGGGATATTTTTCTATTACCCTGTAATCAACACCGCCGGTCGTGCTGACAGACTCAACCAGAACAAATTCATCAACGTGCCAGTTAATGGTAAACGGCTGATACTCAACAGGGATTTTTCTGGCTTTGCGCAGCAAGCTTACATGCGGTGAATACGGTCGTATGTCAGGCTGAAAATCACACGCTGAAAAAGCGGTTCCAAGCTTGTCATGCAATTGCTCTAATTCGGCAGGTATGGTCTGCGCGGCCATCCAGAAGATTTTTGCTTTGTCGAAAAAACCAAAGCAATCCAGCGAAAGACCAAACGGTTCGAAAGTGACGGTTCGGGCGGCTCGATGCAAACAATTTTTTTCCTCGTCCGTGACCGAGCCGATAAAATGCAAAGTGATATGAAAGTTTTTCTGCGCGATGATGCGGCCCTCCATCTCACTCAGCAATGGATCAGCTATCTCCACAATTGATTGACGAACCTTCGCCGAAGGCCAAAGCGCAAAAAACAACCGCCATTTTTCATCTTTCACTGCCAACTGATAACTGCCTGCTGCCAACTAAGTTTTTAATTAAAAAATTCCTGCGCCTCGGCCGCAGTATCCTGATCAAACTTCATGCGGAAGCGGATGTACGGGCCGGCAGCAGTGTAGCCTGCGGCAGAAAAATCACGGTCGTTAAAGCCGGCAAAGTTATAACCAACGCTTAACCAGATGTTGCGTGTCATGTTCCAGCCGAAAGACAGGCCGGTGGAATATTTTGTCACACCGCTGTTGGCTGAATAATAACTGTTTGCGTGCACGCCGACATCAAACTTTTCGTTCAGGTCATGACGGTATTCAGTACCCAGCAGATTGGTCACGCCTGTAAACTCCTGTTTGTCGAATGTATCAATCACATATTTCAGGCCGAAGTTAAACGACACCTGATTGCGGTCATCGATCAGGAAGTTGGATGTCAGGTTCTCAATCAGTTTACGCTGACGGGTTTTGATGCCAAGAATATCGGTGCTGGAATCAAATTTAAAATCAAGGCGGTTCAGCACAATCCAGCGTGATTGCAATGGACGGTAGGCTACAGAAAAGCGGATATCGCCATCAAACAGTTCGCTGTTATCGGTGCGGTCGGTTTTGAATAATTTTGTTGTTGCCGAATAACCGATGCCGCCTTTCAGGTTTCTTTCCCAGTTGACGATGACACCAATCTTGTCTTCCAGTTGCGCCATGCGATATTCAACACGGTTGTTTAAGGTGTAAGTTTCAGCATTATACGTCGAACCGACAGAGATCGCGGTGAAGTCATTATTTGCTGTGCCCTGTGCGACTGGCACGTTGTCGTAGAATGGTTTGGCACCCGGTGTGCGCAGTGTTTTTGCATGATCAAAAGTCACATCACCGGTCCAGCGTTTGCTGATCGGGAATGACTGCGTCAGGCCCAGCGTGGCAAATGAGCGGATGCCGTTTTCATTGCTTTCCTGATTCACCGCCGTGTTGAGCTGGGCATTTTCCCACGGCGTAGCACGGACACCGGCGCGTGTCATTTCTGTATTCTGCGCATCACCAACCGTCCACTCATTTTCAGCAAACAGGTTTACTTTTGGTGTGATGAAATAATCCGCACCCAGGATATAACGTGAAGGATAATCTGAATTGGCGTTTGCTGAATCAACTGCAATCTCGGCATTGGCACGCAGCTTGACTGTATCCTGTAAAAAGCTTTTGCTCGCACCCAGCATCAAAAGATTTGAAGCACTGGTTTCGCCCTGGGCAAACTGATCTCTGGCAATCAGGGCACCGGCATTCAACAAATAATCACGCTGACTGTAGATCACATTGGCTTTAGCTACATTACGCTTGCCACTGGTATTCAGGTTTTCTTCACGGTACACAGTAGCATCGACCGTCACTTCCGGAGTCAAACGATAACTGGCATCGGCACCGAATTTACGGGTTCCGGTCTGACTGATGGATTGCTGACCGAGACCAAAATCCGGTTCCTGCTGTATGGCGTAAGCGCGGGCTTTCAAATCATCGCCACCGTGAACAATCTCGGCACTGTAGGCAGAACCACTCAGTTCTTTGTTTGCACTGGTCACGTCAGTGCTGGCTGCTTCCAGTCGAACTTCTGTTTTACTGTCGATCTCGATGCGCGCATCAACACCGATCAGATCACCCGCATTCCGGTAGGTGGCATCGTGTACTAATGTACCGCCAATCTCGACCTTGCCTTCGTTTAATCTCACAGCGGCGCGACCACCGGCAGTGATGTCACCCGTGACCGGTGCTTCAACTTCATAATCGGCAACGATGAAAACAGGGTTAAAGTTTTCATCACGGCTGGGAATCGGACGACGGAAGAAAATAGTACCGTCGGTATAATCAATGCTGTAATCGAGGTAACGGCGCATGACTTCTGTTTTGATAATGATCTCGCTGCGGAAACGGTCACGTGTTTCGATAACGATGTTATCGCTGTTAATAACAATGTCTTTGCCCGTTAAACGATACAAACCGGAAATGCCCTCACCCTGGATTTCATCTTTGATAAAGTTATTAACGTTTTCTGCGGCGAATGCAGTGTAGGCAAATTGACCGTTATCAAATTCTGATTTCACACCGGTCATGTTACGCTTGAATTTTGAAAGCTCGGTCACGTCCAGGCCGGTGTTCATATCACCGAACAGGGCATAGAACTGTTTGCGTTCGATCTTTATATACAGCTTTTCTGCGCTCGATGCATCATAACGCTGGCGTGAGTTGTCACCGTAAATGGTGTAATAAGTATTCGGGTCGATTAACTGGTTGACCCGGTTATCACCGGCGACAGTCTGCTTCGAGGTATCGTATGATGCGGTCAACAGCCAGTCGCCTTTCACTTTACCCTTGGCGTAAAAGGCGATTTTTCCTTCACTGTAGAAAGCATCATTCACATCACCGGCAGCCAGTGCTTCCTGATTACCGGAGACCGCGTTATAACCGGCGGTGCCTTCTGCCAGACCGACCATGATCCAGTCGCGCACTTCCGGTTGAATCCAGGTTTCGATGCGTGAACGTTTGCGGCCGGAGAAAGGCAGTTCGATATCAAGCCTGCCGGTAATAGTGGTCGGTTCTAACACGATGTAAGCGATGCCGTTCTGGCCGACAACATATTCCGGCTTCTGTTTTTTGTTCAGGCCGGAAAGACGATTAACCTGCAGAGCTTCCACCAGTTGCTGCGGCAGATACGGATCGGACAAGGTAAATTTTCCGCGTGAACCGGGGCGCGCATAGTTACCGTCCTGATCATAAACACGAATCGCGACCACGGGTACATTACGACCATCAGCTATCAGGCGGGAATGTTCTTCATCCAGCTCGGCTCTTACCGGAATGCCGGCGAACACAATGTCTCGGCTCATGGTTTTGATCACGTTACCGGCCTTGTCCCTGATGATGAAATCAAAACGGTTATTGCCGTTGTTCAGGTGCACGCCCTGCCAGTAACTTCTTGCCACCGTGCCGGCCTTATTCTTGATTGTGCCAAAATAAAACAGCGGGTTGATCGGCTCACCGTTAACCATCATTTCAAACTGGTCAGACGGATGGTGCTTAACGGCAAGATTAACTGATGGCGCAAACGGTGAGTAGTTCACATCGGGCATCAGCCATTCATAACCGGGCATCGCATCCTTGATCCAGAATTCATCAAAAGTGCTGATGTCTAACTGCTCGGTCACCGGTGGTGCTTCAATCAGCTTTTCGATCTTGAATGCAGGCTGACCTTCGAGCACAATCTCACTGACCTCACTTTCCGAGGTCACCAGCTCGACTTTGCCGGGACCGACAATTTCACTGGTATTCACGATCAGTTCAGCGCGACGGTTCAACGAGCGTCCCTGCACAGAATTATTTTCTGCTACCGGTTCTGCTGCACCGACCCCTTTGATGGCAATGGTATTTGCATCCAGTTTTAATTCATTCACCAGAAATTCACGAACAACTTTAGCGCGTGCTTTCGACAGTGCTGTATTGTCTTCGTACAGCCAGATACTCCGGCTCTGTACCGGACGGTCATCCGAGTAACCGATAATTTCATTGCTGGTAATATCAACTTCACCAAGATCTTCTATGGCTTTACGGATAGCTTTTTTACTCAGGTAAGACAGTTCGCTACCCAGCGGTTTGAAGTATGCCTGGAAAATAAGTGATTTCTGCTCACTGCGCTGACGCGCAACCTGCAATTTATTTTTGATCGGTGTCGAGCGTATATTCTTTTTAGCTTCAGTATCCAGAATAATAAATGCCGTGGTCACCAGATCACCGTCTGCACGCTGTTTAATACGACCGCGGAATTTCAGTTCTTTTTTCCAGTTACTGCCAAGGTCGCCAAAACGATAGACAATCACATTGGCATTCACATACGGGTCTTCCAGCGCAGCCCCATCGATAACACTGCTGCCCAGATCATATTCAATACCATCAGGTAAGTTAACGATTAAACGATAATTATTAACCGGGATTTCACCATTGGACATTTCAATGGTGTATTTAATATCCTCTTCATTTAGCTCGGTCTGAATAAACAAAGTCGCGGTATCAGTGATCGGTTTTTTCTCACGCACATAAAAATCAGTACGCCATAATGTGCCACCCTGCACGTCAACAAATTGTGAATAAGGTGTGCCGGCAAAGCGGGTGTTTTTCACACAGTCAACAATTTCCAGATGATCGGGAATACTTGTTTTATCCAGCTGAACAACATGTGTGCCCGGCTGTACGCCTTCAAAATGGAAGCGACCGTTTTCATCGGTGGCAGCATATTTACCATCTTCCATAAACACGCGCACAGATGGCAAGCCCGGATTAATTAAAGCACTGTCTTCATCACACTCACCAATAATAACGCGACCGGCAATAAAGCTTTTGCTGGCAAATAAATCTTCTGTTACCGTGATTGCGGCAACCGCCCTGTTTGACTCTGTGCCGCGACCGTCCAGAGCGCTCACACTGTTAACAGCTTTACCCGGTTTTGTGGCCGTGGTTATCTCAGTGATATATTTAACCTGCACCGATGCACCGGGCAAGACTGTTGGCACATGGAAACGCAGCGTGCGACCATCACCCGAAATCTGCGGTTCGGCACCCGGCGCACCGTTATAACGAACAGAATCTTTTTGATAACGCAGACCCGCGGGCAAGGTATCGGTGATGACAACATTGTTTGCATCGTTTACGGCATCTGTATTACTCAGGTTTACAGTGTATTGCACAAAATCACCGACAGCCGCAGTATCTTTTGAGGCAAATTTTTCGATGACAAGATAAGAGGTCAATGCATCAAGCGGAATATCGACATATAAAGGAGGTCCGGCCTGCAACACAAACGTCTGTGCAAACGATGCTTTCTCGTCGAGTGAATATGGTGCATTCGGCAGCGTTTGCAGCTCTGCAATGTTGGCAGCCGAAGGTCCCTGGTAACTTGCCGGCGCAGTAACCACCATACGATAGTTGCCCGGTGCCAGACGCGGGAAGCGGTAGGAGCCGGCAGGGAAATTATAAATGGTACCACCGCTATCAGTGACACTTCCGCCTGTAATTACAGGGTTATCGTAACGGCTGACACCATCATCACCAAACACGCTGGCCAGATTACCATTTGCATCAAGCAGGGTTACAATTGCGCCATCCAGCAGTGTGCCATCAAGGCTGCTGAAAACAGCACCATAGGGGTCAACCAGTGAATCATTTGTGCTGGAGTCTGACGGATCATATTTGTCTGTGTACAACACATTAATATCTGTTTCTGCGCCCAGACTCAGGATACCGTCATATTGTGCCACAGCATTTGAACCTGACTGTACATAACCGACAAACATACCGCTATCAACACCGGTCTCCTGCAGTATCAATACTTCTTCATCACCTGTCGAACTGGTTACAGTGACACGCACTGTTTCCAGAGCTGACGGATCCAGATTCTGGTCTTTATCATCAACCTGAATAAACACGGGCTCACCGGTGGCATACAGGCTGGCAACTTTCAGAGGCTGTGGATCAGTTGGTGCCAATACGTTTAAACCACCACCGACAACAGGAATGACGGGGTTTGTTGAAACTACAAAACCACTCACTGGAGATCCACTGGTTGCATTCTGTGTCACTACCGTTGAAGTAAACGTGCTACTACCCGTTGCATCATACTGATACATGGTGATGGATGATGGTGTCTGTATGATGCTGGTGACCAGGGAGACCGTGTTACTGCTGGTTGTGCTGGCGGTCGCAGAAAAATCAAAGCTTGCTGTAGCCGTGTTATCAATCTGCGTACCCGGAGGTGTTAATGCCTGCGCATTTAATGAAACAGATAGTAAAACAATAAATAAAAGTGTTAGAGGCAGCTTCCACAGAACATTCATTTTTTTAGCTTGCTGAATATTCTGTGGAAGATGGACTGTATGATAGCTCACACAGTGCATCTCATATTTTGCAGAAACCATGGCAAACATTGCACACACAGCCGCACCTGCTCTGGTCACCAGACCGGAGCAGATACACACTATATGTAACAGGATTTGCAACATGGTTCTGTTAATCTTCCGTGATTACTGAACGATGACGTTAAATTCAATCGTCAGTGACTCACCATTTGCCAAAGTTGCATTTGGTGCACCAGCCATTACGGCATTGATGTCGACAGAAATCGAACCACCTGCACCACCACTGTATGAACATCCATCCGCATCCGCATCAGCTACATCACCAGTACAGAAGTTAACCGTACCGTTGCTGTGAGTGAGACGGAAAGACTGCCCTGCAACACCGGTAGGATTACCCGGGCCGGCACTTGTCACAAAGTCAGGATCAAGATCCAGAGCAGCGGCCAAAGCATCCGTCAGCGTTGTCAGATCAGCATTGGCTGCACCCGTATTGGTAATAGCAACGGTATACGTAACATATGCACCCGGAATCGACTTGGGACTAACCGCATTGTTGATTGGGTCCCAAAGCGCGCCTGTTGGCGAAACATCTTTCGATACCGTCAACGCCGCTGTTGCAATAGTGTATGAGCTATAGGCAGACTGCTGTGCATTTTGATTCACATCAACCGCGCCATTAGCATCAATGGTTGCACCCGTCACAGCATCCGTGGTTGCTGTATCGTTAAATACCGTTTGCATGCTTGCAGGATCATCGGCAACCGTTACAGCACTAGCACTCGCATCCGCTACAACTTCCGTACCATTGGTGAAAGTACCACCCGGGCTGAAGTTACCATTGTCATCAATCACGATTGCATCAGCAGCGATACCGGTTGTAGAACCACCGCCAACAACTGTTTCTGCAGGATGTGCAACCAGCGATACCACTGCAACATCACCATTAACCAGCGGATTTGGTACACGGCTGTCCAGTGGAATATCAGCAACTACAAACACACGCACCGGAGCATCAGCAGGTGCCAGAGTTTCAATATAAGCACCGGTTGCTACAATCTCAGCCGGATCGAGGATACCGTTATTATTTGCATCGACATAAGTTTCTATCGTCGTCGGTGTAAAAATATCAGAATTACCACTACCAGCCGGATCCAGGGCTCCAAGATTATGTATACCGGCCAACAGGAAACCATGCGTACCATTACCGGTATTGTCTACCAGAAAGGGTACTGCCTGCTGAGTAGAACCCGGTACAGGTGTAGCAAAAGCTTCCCGCGTTACCGTAAAGTTAATCACGCGGTCTTCGATAAACACCGTTGCCGTACCATTACCGGCACCCGGTGTTGAGTTACCAGCACCAGCTGCCGATTCAATCACCGTTTGTGTTGTGCCACCAACATCGTAACCCAGGGTTGCTGTGTTGGAGATAGCGACACCCGCCGCAGAAAATGCATTAGTTGCACCAAGCAGGCCAAAGCTACCTGTCAGTGCCAAGCCTAATAACTTGTTTCGTTTACTTGTTTTCATTATGTTTACCTCTGTAAATCTCTCTGAGATTTTTAATATTGAAATTTTCCTTTTTTATTTTTATGAAGATTCTTTCAATTTTATTTTCAAGATTTCTTCAAGGTCT
>WFOC01000073.1 GCA_015488295.1 Gammaproteobacteria bacterium | reverse complement strand
CCTTTGATGTAATCGTCAATGCCGGCACCGCGCCGGGCACCATCATCAGTAATCAGGGTTTCATTGCCAGCAATGAACTGCCGACCGAACCCACCGATGCTGACGGCAACGGTGCCAACGGCAACCAGCCGACCGTGGTCGTGGTCGGCAACGTGCAGCAACTGGCGATTACCAAACAGGTGTTTGTCATCGGCGGCGGTGCGGCAGAAGCGGGTAACCAGCTGGAATACGTGGTGCGCGTAACCAATATTGGCGGCATTACCGTGACCAATGTGGTCATCACCGATGACATGGCGCTGCCGGTCGCCGGTCAGAAAACCTATGTAGCGGGTAGCGGTCTGTTGGATGGTCTGCCAGCCGGGGTCAGTTTTGCCGGTTCATTATTAACCGCGACGGTGGGCAACCTGGCACCAGCCGCCGTCACCGAATTGCGTTTCCGGGTGTCGTTGGATGCTTCGTTGAATATCGGCGACAGGATTAGCAATACCGCGGATGTCACCTGGGATGTGCCACCAAACACGATTTCAGCCACCACTTCCATCGACATCGGTGGTACCCCGGGTTCGGCGAATCTGAATGGTCAGGTCTGGCACGATGCTGATTTCAGCAATGATGTCGGCACCGGCGAAACCTTGTTGGCGGATTATCGCGTCGAGCTTTATCGCAACAACACCCAGCTGGCGACCACGGTCACCGATAGCAACGGCGTGTTCTTCTTCAGCGGTCTGCCGCCGAATCTGCCGACCGGTGATGCTTACGAACTGCGCTTCCTGGCACCGGGCGCAACCGCGACCACCGCGTCACTGGGTACCACGAATTCGGCATTCACCGACGGCGCGCAGCGCATCACGGATATTTTTGCTGCCTCGGGTACCAACGTACAAAACCTGAATCTGCCAAGACAGCCTAACGGCGTGGTTTATGATTCGGTGTTGCGGGTACCGGTGGCCGGCGTTCGCCTGAGCATGATCAACCAGACGCGCAGTAATCAGCCGGTGCCGGGCAGTTGTTTCACCGATCCGGTTCAGGCCAGCCAGATAACGCAGGCCAACGGTTATTATAAATTTGATTTGAATTTCAGCGATGCGGCGCGTTGTGCGCCGGGTGATGAATACGAGATTCAGCTGTTGCCACCGTCGGCTGATTTTGTCGGTACCACGTCGGTGATTATTCCGCCGGTCGAGCCGGTCACCGGCGTTGCGCAGAATGTGCCGAGCTGTCCGGGTACGGCGGCAGATAAAATTCCGGCCACCGCTTTGCATTGTGAAAACAGTGACAGCTTCCAGCCGCCACCTGCCAGCATCGCACCGCGCACGGCGGGCACCGATTATTATCTGAAATTCCAGTTTAACGGTGCGCAGTTTACCAACCAGATATTTAACAACCATATCCCGGTCGATGGCATTCTGGATGCGGTGGTTGCCATTTCGAAAGTTGCGGGCAAGTTAAATGTCACGCGTGCTGATCTGGTGCCGTACACCATCACCTTCAACAACACGCTGGGTGTGCCGCTGTTCGATGTCAGCATCATCGATAACTTCCCGGCGGGTTTCAAATATGTCACCAACTCGGCGCGTGTCGATGGCGTTGCCATCGAGCCGCAGATCAATGGCCGTTATTTAACCTGGCCGAATCTGCGTGTCGATGTTAATGAAAGCCGCGTCATCAAATTATTGCTCATTGTCGGTTCCGGTGTCGGTGAGGGCGAATACGTCAACACCGCACGCGCCATCGACAGCTTCACCAATCAGGATGTGTCCGGCGTGGCCAGCGCTACCGTGCGCGTTATTCCCGACCCGACCTTCGATTGCAGTGATGTCATCGGCAAGGTGTTCGAAGACAAGAATCTGAACAGCTATCAGGACGAAGGCGAACGCGGCATTCCGGGTGTGCAGGTGGCCACCGCCAGAGGCCTGCGTGTGACCACGGATAGCCATGGTCGCTTCCACATCACCTGCGCCGTTGTTGCCAACGAAGTGCGCGGTTCCAACTTTATTCTGAAAGTCGATGAGCGTTCGCTGCCATCGGGTTATCGTCTGACCACCGAGAACCCGCGCGTGCAACGCGCCACCCGCGGCAAGATGCTGAAGTTTAATTTCGGCACAGCGATTCATCGCGTGGTGCGACTTGATCTGGCCGACGGCGTGTTCGAAAAAGGCAAAACCACGTTGCGTCCACAGTGGCGGTCACGCATCGAGCTGTTGATTACCGAGTTGCAGAAAGAAGGTTCGATTCTACGTCTGTCTTATCTGGCGGAAAATGAAACAGAAGACGAAGTCGATGACCGTCTCGATGCCATCGAAGAACTGGTCAGTGATCGCTGGGAAGAACTGGATTGCTGCTACAAACTGGTGATTGAGAAAGAAGTGTTCTGGCGTAAAGGCGGCCCGAACGCAGGCAGGGAGTTCGAATGAAAAACTTCCTGAATAAAGATTTTTCCAGCAGAAAAATATCACGCTCGTTGATGTTCGTGTTTTTATTATGTGCCGGCAAAGGCGTTTATGCCGAACAGTGGTACAGTATCGCGGAAGACCCCAAAGGCAAAACCACACAGCCGCCGATGCAGCTGGAAAAATACCCTCTGGGCAAAAACACTGAAAAACTTTATCCGCCGAATATGGAATTTACCCTGTGGACGCAGGATGAAACGTTATTCAAACCGAAAGAAGAAGACCGGATTGAAATTAAAAAAGTTTTACAGAAAGAGACCGAAACATTCAAACTGGAAAACGCGGTGCCGGCGATTGGTTTTAAATCCGGCAAGGTAAGTATCCCTGACAGCGCCGTCGAGCAGTTACGCGATGTGTTGGCCACCATGAAAAACCGCAGCAATGTGCGTATTCATTTTATCGGTCACAGTGACTCGGATAAACTAAGCGGCGCACTACGAGCAAAATACATAGATAATGTTGGCCTGTCAAAATACCGCGCCCAGGAAACCGCCGAATATTTTCAGCGTGAGTTAGACCTGCCACCGGATGCGGTTTCGTTTGACGGCGCTGGCGATTCACAGCCGATTGCCAGCAACAACACCGCTGCCGGCAAAGCAAAAAACCGCCGCGTCGAAGTGCAGGTGTGGTATGACGAGATCACCGAGATCGCGGTGGAAAAAGAAATTATTATTCCGGCGAAAAAACTCAATCGTCTGAAAGTCTGTCGCAAGGAAACCGTCTGCAAATTAAGTTATAAAGAAGGCAATGCACGACGTGCGCGTTTGCAGCATCTGGTGAAACCGCTGCGCACTGAAGTCGGTCAGGCCGGTGTGCCGACCGAGTTTGTCCGCCAGATTCGTGAAACCCTGCAAAACCTGAGTGACAGGAAAAATGTGGTTATCCGTTTTGTCGGCCACACCGATGACCTGCCACTGGCCGAGGCAGAAAAACGTATCTACGGCAATCATATTAATTTATCCAAAGCACGCGCCCGTTACGTCATGCTGGAAGTGCAGGGCAAGCTGGGCCTGCCAAACTCAATGGTAAGCAGCAGCGGCAAAGGCAAAAAATATCCGGTGGCATCCAACGGCACAGAAAAAGGCCGTTCGTTCAACCGTCGCGTCGAAGTTGAATTCTGGTATGACGATCCGTTCGAACAATACAGCGCCGACCCACAGGTCTGTCCGGAAGCCTCGGCTTCGGAAACCGTTTCCATCACTTATGATCCACCGAGCGGGCCGATTCGGCCGATTCGTTTCAAGGACGGCAAGCCGGTTATTCCCGAAGGTTTCAGCGAACGTCTGGCGCGCACTTTCAGCGATGTGGCCGACAGGGCCAACGCGCGTTTGAGTTTTATCGGTTACACCAATAACGAACGCATGGATAGGCGCGCCGCCATGGTTTATGGTGATGACATCGGCCTGTCAACTTCACGTGCGCGCCGCGCCATGGAGATGGTGCAAAAAGAGATGGGGCTGAGTGACAAGCAGGTGGAATACGAAGGCCACGGTTTTGTGCATTCGGAAGATGTTGCCAGCACCGGTTTTATCCAGTTCGACAGTTCACGGGTCGAAGTGAAAATTTTATACGATGAGCTGGCCTTGCTCGATGAGCAGGACAATCTGGAAATCGAACGCATCACGCGCACCGCAGAGAAACATAATCCCTATGCCTTGAACCTGATGCGCATCACCGTCGATGGTGAACCGTTGTATGACCCGTACAAACATTCTGAAGATATCCAGCGTTGTACCGATGTGGCACTGGACGCGGCCGATGTGCAGTTCACTTTTAATAATTTACAGAAAAAACCACGGCTGAATATTACTGCCTGGCCGAACACGATTCGTTCGCAGGACAAGCCTGAGACCAGCGCCGAAGAAAACAAAGTACATTTTAAAATGTACAGCAACTACGGTAACTTTATCAAACGTGCTGAAGTGCGTTTGTTTAATTTAAAACAGTCGCCGCAGTCAGAACCTTTGACGATCATTCCGCTGGATGAAAATAATACCGCGAGCTGGCGTGCCAACTTTGAAAACGTCGGGGCGGCGACCAGACGACTGGTTTATATCCTGCGGGTGTACGATGAAGAAGGTGATTACGATGAAACCATCGCGCTGCCATTATGGGTGGTGAACGAGCTGGACGAAAATGCCGAAGACAGCACCAAGCTGGTGGTCGAAGAAAACAGTGAAAAAGATATTCAACTGCTCGGTGGTTACGGCGAAAATCATCTTAACGTGCAGAACATCGAAATCAAGGGCGGCACGGTTACCATCAACGGCGACAATATTCCGCCCGGTCACAGTGTCTGGCTGGCAGGTAAAAAAGTGCCGGTTAATGACGAGGGCGAGTTTGTCAGTGAAGAACTTTTCCCGCGTGGTTTGCACACCATCGAAGTTGCGGTGCTGGATGATGAAGGCAACGGTGAATTGTTCCTGCGTGATATGGAGTTCGCGAGAAATGACTGGTTCTATGTCGCCCTGGGTGACGTTACGGTAGCAAAAGATCGTACCACTGGCCCGGCACGACTGGTCACCAAAGATGAAGACCAGTTCAACAACGAGATAAATGTTTACGGCCGTTTCGCTTATTACACCGAAGGCACCTTTGGTGATGACTGGATGCTGACCAGTAGCGCCGATACTCAGGAAGGGCCGATCAACGAAGTGTTTAGCAACTTCCTGGAAAAAAATCCGCGTGCATTATTGCGGCGTTTAGATCCGGATCTTTATTATCCGACCTTTGGTGATGACTCAACACTGGAAGAACGTGCGCCGACTTCCGGCAAGTTTTATCTTCGTTTACAGAAACATAATAACTACGGCATTTTGGGTAACTTTACTATTGGTTATCTCGACACCACGCTGGCGCAGATCGACCGTGGTCTTTACGGTGTTACCGGTCATTATGAAAGTGAAGAGACCACTTCGTTCGGCGAACAGAAATTAGTGGTTGAAGGTTTTGCGGCCGAGCCGGGCACGGTTGCCGGTCGTGATGAATTCAGAGGCACTGGTGGTTCGCTTTACTTCCTGCGTAATCAGGACATCCTTGTTGGTTCAGACCGTTTGCGTATCGAAGTGCGCGACAAGGATTCCGGTGATGTTATTGGTGTGAAAAACCTGGTGCCGGTGATCGACTACGATCTGGACTATATACAGGGCCGTATTTTATTAAGTCAGCCATTGGCATCAACGGCGGATGATGGTTTGCTGGTTGCTGATACCTCGCTCGGCGGCAACCCGGTTTATCTGGTATCGCGTTATGAATTTTCCCCCGGCCTGGAACAGATTGATACGCTGGCTTCAGGTGGTCGTGCGCATTACTGGTTCAACGATAATGTAAAGCTGGGTATGACGGCCAGCTCGCAGCAGCAGGCTGATCAAACCAGCGGCTTAAACGGAATTGATTTAACTTTGCGTAAAAGTACCGGCACGTGGTTGCGTGTGGAAGCTGCCAGCAGTAAAGGCCAGGGTGCGGGTTCGTTAAGTTCGATTGACGGTGGATTTAGTTTTGATTCGCAGAATAATGGTAATGATCCCGATGCAACAAGCAGTGCCTTCCGTATTGAAGGTAGTGCAATTATTGAGGACATTATTTCGGGTGGCCAGGGCAGTGCGACATTTTATGCGCAGCAGAGCGAAGGTGGTTTCTCCGCGCCGGGGCAGCTGACTGCAAGTGACCTGACATTGTTCGGTGGCCGTTATACCACGCCGATAAACAGGCGTATTGACCTTGATGTAAAAATTGATTCGCGTGAACTGGCGCGTGGTTTAAAAACCCAGGCAGTGGATGTGTCATCTTCTTATCAGGCAAGCGAGCGCTGGCGTTTCAGTGGCGGCGCACGTGGTGATACTCGTGCTGATAACTCGCTCAACGTGCCGGTCACACAAAGAGAAGGTGATCGTCTGGATCTGGCGGGTGAAGCATTTTATGATTCAAAATCAAACTGGACGGCTTATGGTTTTGTGCAGGGCACGGCAGCGAAAAGCGGCAACCGACAGGAAAACAATCGCATTGGTGCTGGCGGCAGCGTGCGTCCGTCAGACCGTTTGAACTTAAATGCTGAACTGTCGACCGGTAACCGGGGTGTCGGTGCCAAAGCCGGAGTTGATTATCTGGTCTCTGATCGCACCAATGTTTATAGCGCCTACACCTTTGAGAATGAGCGTACGGATAACGGTGTAAGTGCGCGCCGCGGTAACTGGAACAACGGGATGCGTTCACGTTTCACCGATACCACCAGTGTTTATGTTGAAGAGCGTTACACGCACGGTGATGTGCCGACCGGTTTAACACACGCTTTCGGTGTCGATTATACGCCGGACGAATACTGGAACTATGGCGGCAACATCGAGATGGGTGAGCTGGAAGATAAGCGCACGGGCGCTATCACAGACAGAAGAGCGATAGGCCTTAATGCCGGTTATAACTTCGGTGCCATTGTTTACGCAGCGGCCGTGGAATATCGCATTGATGGTACCGAGCGGCCGGGTACCGCCGCTTCGGAACGTACCACCTGGTTGATGAAAAACAACCTGACCTATCAGGTTGATTCAGACTGGCGCTTCCTGGGTAAAGCTAACTTCTCTGAAAGTACCAGCACACTAGGTAATCAGTTCAGTGGTAACTTTACCGAAATTGTGATGGGTTACGCTTATCGACCCGTTAAAAATGACCGGCTTAACACGCTGATGAAATACACCTATTTTTATAACGTGCCGTTTGGTGATCTGTTGACCACCGACCCGGTCACCGGGCAGGTGGTTGCTTCAAGCAGCCCGATTGACTTTATTCAGAAGAGCCACATCATGTCGTTTGATGCTATTTATGACCTGACGCAACGTTGGAGCATCGGTGGCAAGTATGCCTACCGTTTGGGCCAGGTGGCACAGGACAGGTTGAGCCCCGAGTTTTTTGATAGCCGTGCCAGCCTCTATGTATTACGTGCTGACTGGCATTTTACTCACCGCTGGGATGCCTTGATTGAAGGTCGACTGCTTGATTTGCCTGATGCGCAGGATCAGAGAGCCGGTACTCTGTTAGGGGTGTATCGCCACGTCGGTGAAAATCTGAAAATTGGTATAGGGTATAACTTTACTGATTTCTCTGATGATCTGACCAATCTGAGTTATAACAGTCAGGGTGTGTTTGTGAACTTTGTTGGTAAGATGTAAAGTGCGCCATACCTGATATTGATATTCGCCGGTTTTTTTAACTGACCGGCATTATTGTTTCTCGATGTAACAAAAATATTAACAGTCTTCCTGTGGTACTGCTTGCTGCTGGCCGGGCAAGCCTGTATAAAACTATTCGGAATTTCTCGGAAAACGGTGTACGGTTTCTGGCCAGGTAATATGTTTTTTGTGTCAGCGTATATTTTTAAAATGCTCCTGAAAAGTCGTGAGGAAAGTAAAACTTAGATGTTGAAGCGGATGTTGTGTGTATGAGTGAAAATAACAGAACGATAGGTCTGTTCGGTGCTGTTTCAATCGGTATCGGTGGTATGGTTGGCGGCGGTATTTTCGCGGTGCTGGGTGAGGCAGTATCACTGGCGCATGGTGCCACCGCGGTGGCTTTTCTGTTTGCCGGATTGGTCGCGATATTAACTTCGTATTCCTACGCAAAGCTTTCTGTAAAGTGCCAGAATCGTGGCGGCACGGTTGTTTTTGTTGATACGGCTTTTGGTCATAACCTGCTGTCGGGCAGTATTAATTTTATACTGTGGTTGAGTTATCTGGTTACCATCTCGCTTTATGCAGTTGCTTTTGCATCTTATGGGCAAACGTTTTTTCATGGTGATACAGCGCCCTGGTTAAAACATGTATTGATCAGTGTTGCTATTATTCTGCCCTTGTTGATAAATCTGCTAAGCGCCTCTTTTGTTAGCCGTTCTGAAACGCTTATCGTGTTGATTAAAGTTTCGTTGCTGATTCTGATCATTGTTTCCGGTGCTTTTTTTGTGGATACAGAACGGCTGTCAACAACGCACTGGGGCAGTTCTTTTTCTATCATCGTTGCCGGCATGATTATTTTTGTTGCCTACGAAGGTTTTGAATTAATCGCCAATGCTGCTGAAGATATTAAAAATCCGGAAATAAATTTGCCGAGAGCTTTTTACGCATCGGTGCTGATTGTTATCGTTCTGTATGTGCTTATTGCGTTGATTACTGTCGGCACTGTGCCGGAAAGCCAGCTGTTGATGGCGAAGGATTATGCACTGGCGTTGGCGGCAAAACCTGCGCTGGGGCAACTTGGTTTTACCATTGTTTCTGTGGCGGCATTGCTGGCGACTTTTTCTGCCATTAATGCCACCATTTATGGCAATGCACGCCTGGGTTTTATTATTGCAAAAGAGGGAGAGCTTCCGGCCATACTTGTTCAGGAGCGGCGTAATATTCCGGAGATGGGTGTTGTTATCACCGCCGGGCTTAGTCTTATTATTGCGAATTCAATTGATCTGACCGAGATCGCTATCATTGGCAGTGCCAGCTTTTTGTTGATATTTTTTCTGGTAAATGTCAGCGCGTTCAAACTGGCCGGGGAAATAAATGCTAACAGACTAATAATTTTTTCTGCCTGTCTGGCAAGCGGTGCAGCATTAGCGACTTTGATTCTTCACACTTATTCAAGCAATGCGCGAGCTATCGCTGTGTTTCTGTTGCTGATAGTTGTTTCGATTACGTTTGAGTTGATTTATGGCCGACTGATTCGTCGCCAGTTTTTTCAGCGTTTGTATAAAAAAGGTTTGAAAGGTATTTTTTTAATCTGAGTTTTTTGTTAACTCTGTTTCCAGTTGCTGCAGCCTTTCCAGCGTGCCAACATCGGTCCAGCGGCCAGAGTGATACTGCCCGCTGACTAGATTCTGTTCACACTTTTCCCGAATGACCGGTGCCAGTGGTGCGATGCCTTTTTTCTGTGCTGAAAAAAACGTGGTACTGAAAATACCGATGCCGCTGTAGGTGTACATGGTTTCGCCGGTGTTTTTTATCAGCGTATTTTGCAGTGCAAAATCACCTTGTGGGTTATGCGCCGGGTTATTTACCAGTACCAGATGTGCCTGTGTGTTTGCGTTTAATGTTGGCAGTGTTGAAAAATCAAAGTCGCACCAGATGTCACCGTTTACCACAAGAAAAGGTTCATCGCCCAGCAGCGGCAGGGCGTTGATGATGCCGCCGGCGGTTTCCAGTGCGCTGCCTTCATCTGAATAAATAATGCTGATGCCGTAACTCGAACCATTACCGAGTTGCTGGTGAATTTTTTCTGCCAGCCAGGCGGTGTTGATAATGATCTTGTTGATGCCGGCTTTTGCCAGGTTTTCGATGTGGTATTCGATCAGTGGTTTTCCAGCGACCTTGATCAGCGGTTTGGGTAACTCGTCGGTCAGTGGGCGCAGGCGTTCGCCTCGACCGGCGGCGAGTATCATCGCTTTCATACAGCTGCCTTGCTGGTTGTACTGGCGGTGATTTCTTCGAGCAGGTGTTGCAGCGGTTTTAGTTCTTTATAATGCTGGCATGTATCAAGCACGTATTTAAGTGTCAGCGGCAGGTCGTTGAGATATTGTGCTTTGCCATCGCGATAATTCAGTCGTGCAAAAATGCCCAGAACTTTCAGGTGACGTTGCACGCCCATCAGGTCGAACCAGCGAACCAGGGTTTGCCTGTCGATCAGGCGTGCCGGGGTGATGCGTGCCAGATATAGCTCCAGCCACAGTTCGACCCGCTCGCGTGGCCATTCGATGTAACAGTCCTTGAACAGTGATACCAGGTCGTAGCTGATGGGCCCGATGACGGCATCCTGGTAATCGATAACGCCGGGATTGTTTTTTTCGGTCAGCATCAGGTTGCGTGAGTGGTAATCGCGGTGTACAAAAACCTGCGGTTGTTCGAGAGCGTTCTGGATTAGTGATTTAAAAACTTTGCCGAGAAAGGCTTTTTGTGTTCTGCTCAGTTGAATGCCGAGGTGACGGTTTAGATACCAGGTTTCAAACAGGTCGATTTCGGTTTGCAGGCGCTGCTCGTCATAAGTTGGCAGGATAGCGTCAATGCTTTGCATTTTGATTAATGCGTCGATGGCATCGATATATAATTCATCGGCATTATTTTCATTGAGTTGATCCAGATACGGTTTGTTGCCCAGATCATCGAGCAGTAAAAATCCCTGCTGCATATCCATGGCGAGAATTGCCGGTGCGTTCACCCCGCAGCTCCGGATCAGTTCGGTTACCTGCAAAAAAGGCCGGCAGTCTTCTTTTTCCGGTGGTGCGTCCATGACGATGTAGGTTTTATTGTCCTTGTTATTGCCGACGCGAAAATACTGTCTGAAGCTGGCATCGGCCGAGGCGGGCTGTAAATTGGTGTAGGTGTTTTCTGATAGCTGCTCCAGCCATTGTTTGAGTTGCGTGAGACGATCCACTTGGTTTTCCCGCAGTTATTGCTAATCGGTTATTGTTATAATGCGCGTATTGTAACCTATGTGTATTGTGGAATTAATACTATGAATAAATCAGTTGTCGTTGTTGGTCTTGGCGAGATGGGTAGCGTTTTTGCGCGCGGCTTTTTACGAACGGGTTATACCGTACACCCGGTAATCCGTGGCGTGGAAATGCAGGCGGTGGCCGAGGAAGTGCCGCAACCGGAACTGGTGTTGATTGCTGTTGGTGAAGCCGATTTACATGAGCAGCTGATAAAAATACCGCCTGCCTGGAAGGACAGGCTGGTGCTGTTGCAAAATGAATTGTTGCCGCGTGACTGGCAGCGGCATAATCTTGAGCCAACGGTGATCTCGGTCTGGTTTGAAAAAAAGAAAGGCCAGGATTCAAAAGTTATTATTCCATCCCCGGTGTATGGAAAACAGGCGCAGCAGGTCGCGGATGCGCTGGCATCAATTGATATTACGAGCACTGTGCTGGCGGATGAAGCGGCCTTATTGCATGAGCTGGTATTAAAAAATGTCTATATTCTGACCACCAACATTGCGGGTCTGGAAGTGGGTGGCAACGTTGGCCAGTTGTGGGATGAGCATCGCATTGTCGCCGAAGCGGTGGTCACCGATGTGATCCGTTTACAGGAAGCTTTGACCGGGAAAACGCTGGACCATCAGGCTCTGATCGACAGCATGGTGAATGCTTTTAATGGTGATCGCGAACACATGTGCATGGGCCGCAGCGCGGCAGTGCGTTTGCAGCGAGCATTGATGCTGGCAAAGCAGAATGAGCTGACCTTGCCGATGCTGGAAAGAATTGCTACGTTGTAGGTTTATTACCGGTTATAAAATTTACCGTTGAACTGATCACTTCGGCATCGCGTAAAATTCTGCGATGCCCCAGACCGTTGGTGCTTTTGAATGCGGCGTTATGCCATGCATTCGCGACCATCTGGCCTTCTTCCCAGGGAACATCGATGTCATTTGTATCATGGATGACAAGACCGGGAACATCGATATTTTCCACCAGAGTCGTCATTGATAGCTCCTGCCAGATGTGTTTGCCAAAGTTTTTTTCGATAAGACGGATCAGCCGGGTGCGGGTTTTTGGGGTAAGGTGCATGGTGCTGGTAAATTTTGTCACCAGCCCCATAATCGTCGCCGGCGGGCATATTGCGACGAAGCGATTTATTTTCAGCCCGTTTCGTATCGCCAGTGCTGTGCAGGGGCCACCAAAAGAATGCGTGATGGCGGAATCGAATTCGCCATAAATTTCCTGCAGGGCGAGTATTGTATCGGCTATTTCGTAAATGGTGGTTTGTTTGCCGGAACTCTGGCCGTGTGCGGGAGCGTCAAAACTGAGCACGCGGTAGCCGGCATCGAGCAGTGGTTCGACAACAGCGCCTAGCTGGGTGCCGCGTCCGCTCCAGCCATGCACCAGTAACACCGTAGGTCTGGCGACCGGTTTTGCCGTTTGCAGGGGGCTGCCCCATGTATATGTTGCGATTTTGTGGTTTTTGATCTGGTGAAATTCTACGGTGGCTGATTTCAGCGCGTTTTGTTCAGATGCAGGGGTTTTGAAACGGGGCGAGGTTCGCCATAGCCGGTAAGCGAAGTAGCTGGCAAGTTTTGGTGACAGGCGGCCGCCGATACTGAAAGCAAGTTGAAAGAGCTTTAATATCATAGTTTCTGGGCGCGATTGCCTGGTTTTGATCGCAAGAGCCAGCTTTCCATTGTCGTTGACAGGTTTGTAGCTATTAGCTGACATATTATACCGCCCCTCCGTGGTGTTTAGTTACTGACTTTGATAAAAGTTTCGTATTGAAACTTTTGAGGCTGCAAGTTCATCATATTTAGTTGCAAAAAGCAACTTTTAAATTTATAGTCTGGGTATGGCTCGTAATAATATAGATTCCCTGAATTGTTCCATCGCTGATACGCTTAACCTGATCGGTGAATGGTGGACTATTCTGATATTGCGCGAAGCTTTTTTTGGCAGCCGTCGTTTTGAAGAGTTTCAACAATACCTCGGCATTGCTCGAAATATCCTCACCGCCCGGCTTAAAAAATTGTGTGACAGCGGCATTCTTGAGCGGGTACCGGTCAAGGAAGGGGCGCGTCGTCACGAATACCGGCTGACACCGATGGGGCGCGATCTGTTGCCGATTCTGATTGTGCTGACACACTGGGGTGATCGCTGGTTGAATGAATCGGAAGGTGCGCCGGTAATTTTTGTAGAACGCGATACGGGTAAGGAAATAGCCGATATATGCGTGCTTTCGCAGGATGGGCGAGAGCTGAAAGCGCGTGATCTGGCCTTGATTCCTGGTCCGGGCGCGACTGAAGAAACCAAAGAACGGTTGCGTTTGATGGTTGAAACCTGGCAGCAGCGGCAGGCCAGCCGGTCAAAAAAAAGCTGAGTTATTCAGGCCCCTGAATCAGCAATCTTGGTGGCGACCCTTCATCGACCGAGCTATGGACGATAGCGCCATATTCAATTCTAAGCCGGCTATAAACATCATCGAGAGACATTTGCAAAATATTGGCGGTGATGGCGCGGGCAACACCGGCGTGTGCAACAATCAGCACGTGCTGGTCACGATGCTGTTCAACGATGTCTTCATAGGCCTGCCACACGCGTTCGGAAAAAGTGTGCAGCGGCTCTGCGCCGTTGGGTCGGTTGTTTACCGGGTCCTGATAAAAGTGGTTTAAAGCTTCGCTGTTCTGGGCGAGAATTTCGTCGGGTGTCTTGCCTTCCCATTCACCAAAGCCGATTTCTTTTAAATTATCTTTTA
Organism: Gammaproteobacteria bacterium; assembly: GCA_015488295.1. Taxonomy (GTDB): domain Bacteria; phylum Pseudomonadota; class Gammaproteobacteria; order SZUA-229; family SZUA-229. The sequence continues at coordinate 19,846 of WFOC01000073.1, read as the reverse complement.
CGCTGTAACTTATCTGCAGATCGTTGGCCAGTTCCTGGCTGAAGTCGAGGCAGCGCTTTAGTGGCGATGAAACGATGTGCTGCCACGGTGGTTTTTCTGGCACCGCTGCGCGCATCTGTGACCAGCCTTTTTCAGTGAGCGGGTCATCGATACCATAACCGCGGTAACGTCTGCCACCGACCGGTTCGCCGTGTCTGATGACATCAATATAAGTGGTCAATTGAATATACCTCCCAGCGTCATCACCGCGAGCATGCCTATCCACACGATTACTGCGCGCATGACCAGCGCCTGTGCGGCATAGATGCCGGCGAGTTCGGTTTCCATGTCCAGGTTTCGCATCGCACCCAGACCGGTGGATACCAGCACTTCCTTGTTGCTTTGCGACAGGTCGGCGCTGAAAGCACGGTCTTTATAGGCGTGATAAGCACCGTCGAAATTTCCGGTGAGGGCGTAACCGGCCGCCAGCATACGTGCCGGCACCCAGGCCATGATGGCGTGGATGAATTCAGAAAATTCTGCCAGGTCGTTGTATTCGACCTGTTTGCTTAGTTCCGAAATCAGGCGATACAGCATGCAACCAAAAGGGCCGAAGATAACAAACCAGAAAATGGTGGAAAAAATACGTTCGTTGGCGACATATAAAATGGCCCGTGTAACATCACTGATCTGCTGGTCGGGGGAGGTGGAGGCTACCGAGTCGGTGATGGTGCCGGCGTAATGCAGTGCCTCGTCTTCATCGCCTAAAGTGCGGGCGTGAATATAGGCTTCGATATCGCTGCTTAAACAGGCCGGCCCCAGACAGTAGATAAAAACGATGATGCCGAAAATAAAAGCCGGCAGGTTGAATAAAAAATCATGCAGCAATATCTGGATGCCGAGCAGCAGTAAAACGGGTAACGCCAGAATGAGAATAAACTGTAACGGCGGCACACGTTTGCCGGTGAAGCGCAGAATGGCCTGGCTATAAAATTCAAACCACGCCATATCACGCAGATCGTGCAAATGACGAAACGTGCGGTCAAGAAACAAACCCAGGATGATAGAAATTAGTGCCATGCGTAAAAGGTTATAAGTGCAAGCTTAAGTGGTTGTTATTATTATAAAGTAACTATAGCCTGTTCTTAATAAAAATGCATATTCATAAAGTGTCGAGATTGCTTTTTAGTTTGTGCCAGTCGAAGCCGGTGCCCGGGTCTTTTTTTCGTCCCGGTGAAATATCGCTGTGTCCAGCAATGTTTTCTGCGATGGCTGGGTAGGTGCTGCGCAAGCTGTTGATCAGTCGTGCCAGCTGTTGATACTGGATGTCTTCAAAGCTGTCCACGTCAGTGCCTTCCAGTTCGATGCCAATGGAAAAATCATTGCAGCGTTCGCGACCCTGGTAATTTGACTGACCGGCGTGCCAGGCGCGTTGATGAAAGGGGACAAACTGTACGATCTCTCCCGAGCGTTTTATCAGCACGTGTGAAGAAACCTGCATCTGGTGAATCTCTGAAAAATAGGGGTGGGCATTTTTATCCAGTTTGTTCTGAAAAAAATGTTCGATGGCTTCGCTACCGTATTCCCCGGGTGGCAGGCTGATAGAATGCACGACGATCAGATCGATGGTGGTATTTTCCGGACGAGAATCATGATTCGGTGACAGGCATTGTTTACACTTGTCTAACAGCCCGGTTGTTTTATTTATCTGCATTTGGTGATTATAGCTTTTGCGATAGTTTATTTTGCCAGTTTATGTGAGATTATATATTACTAACCTTTTTTCTCCGCCATAAAATATTCAAGCAGCAGTGCTTCCGGATTTTTAAATGTCATACCATGAAGATGTAAAAAATCTTTTCCACTCTCTGTTTAACAGTTATTCAGACATCTTTTTTATTAAAGGTATTGTCTCCGGTTTAATTATTCTTGTTATTACCCTGATCAACTACAACGCGGGTGTGTCGGGTATTCTTTCTATTATCGCCGCTTATTCTGTGGCGCGGCTGCTGGGTTATCAGACAACATTTCTAAGCACCGGGTATTTTACCTATAACGCTTTGCTGGTCGGGCTGGCGATTGGTTATATGTTTGAAATTTCGGTGTTGAGTGTGTTGATGATTATCATCGCCGGTAGCCTGACCATGATCATTACCATTGTTACCGCGCAGGTTTTTTATCAATTGTTTGGTTTGCAGATTCTTAGTGTGCCGTTCATTATCGTTAGTATTCTGGTGTATCTGTCGTCTGCGAGTTTTACCAATCTTTATGTGGCCGGGCTGTACTCGCAGTCCTTTGCTTTGAATCTTGATATTTTTCCCTTCTGGTTCAGTGGCTATCTGCAGTCACTGGGGGCAATTATTTTTATGCCTAACGAGATTACCGGTCTGTTGATTTCACTGTTATTGCTGCTCAGTTCGCGTATTCTTTTTGTGCTGTCATTAAGTGGTTATCTTCTGGGTATTTCGTTGTATGGTCTGTTTACCGGTTCTATAGAAACGGCAGCGCTGGATGTTAGTGGTTTCAACTACATTCTTATTGCCATGGCTATCGGTGGTATTTTTAATATCCCTTCCTTACGAAGTTATGCCCTAGCCTTTCTGGGTGTGTCATTTGCCACACTTATTGCCAGCGCCGGACATGTTTTCTGGTCGCAGTACGGCCTGCCGATTTTCACACTGCCGTTCACTATTGTTACTCTGAGTTTTATCTATGCTCTTAACCTGCTTAATTATCCGTTGCGGACACAGGTGTATAAAGGTACGCCGGAGCAGAACCTGGAACATTACCTGTCGACAAGAGACCGTTTTGTAAAAGAACCGGCGGCATTGTCATTGCCTTTTAAAGGACGCTGGTATAGCTGGCAGGGTTTTGATGGCAATTGGACACATAAAGGCCTTTATAAATATGCTTATGATTTTGTTATCTGTGATTCTGATAACAAAACGTATTTGAATAAAGGCACACAGCTGAGTGATTATTATTGTTTTGGTGAAGAAGTGTTGTCGCCGGTGCGTGGTCGTGTGGTTAAAGTAATTCACTACCTGGCCGATAATCCCGTAGGTTCGGTAGATATCGTTAATAACTGGGGTAATGAAGTTGTTATCGAAGATTCACGCGGCTACATTGTAAAGCTGGCGCACTTTGCCAGTCACTCTATTTATGTTGTTGAAGGACAGTGGGTTGATGTTGGTGCAGTGCTGGGTTTATGCGGTAATTCCGGCAACTCGCCACAGCCGCATATCCACATACAAATGCAGGTTGATTACTCACCGTCGGCGGCAACGCTGCCTTTCGTTTTTGTAAATTATGAACAGGACAGGCAGTTGCATGTGTCAGGTCTGCCGAAGGTGCACAGTGATGTGACACACTGTCAGTTTGATCTGTATTATGACCAGGTGACAAATTTTGTTCTTGATGAAGAACTTTTATTTGATGTGTACCTCAAAGAGAACAAGATAGATACGCTGGCATTGACTGTGAGAATGTCAGACCTGTCTTGTTATTACTTCGAAAGTGACAAAGGAAAGTTGTACTTTGGCAAGCAGTACGGAAATTTTTATTTCTATAGTTGCGAGGGTAATGACCCTTATCTGAAAAAAATGTTTCTTGCACTTTCGATGTTGCCTCTGTCTTACGTGCCGCAATTGACATGGCGGGATAATATAAACAATTTGCTGGTAATGAAAAACTGGCAGGCAAACACGTCCAGCCTGTTGAATTCCTTTCATACCGACTGGGTTAGTACGCAGGCTGTTTATCACTATCTGGATGAAACAACCGTAAAAGGAAAAATTAATAATCAGTTCTTCGGAATTGACATCGAAACTCGTATCCAGCTTGATCCTGTCGCTCGTTTTAAAGAGATTGTGGTCGACGATTATCGTCTGGTACAAACAAAACATTAAGGCTGGTTTTTACATTGAACAAGTACTACAACATATTATTTTTTCTGGCACTGGTTTTTAATGCCGGAGCATTGTCTGCTAAAGAATTAACCGGTGAGCAGATCTCCCAGGCTTATTACAAATCCTATAATTATGAAAAGTCCGGGAATTATGAAGATGCGATAAAAGCCCTGCAACTGGTGTATAAGGAATACAGCAAGACTTATGGGGTGAATAATCGTCTGGGTTATCTTTACCGTTTGAATGCACAGTTTAAAAATGCAGAAACACATTACAAGCAGGCTTCTGCTGCTTTGCCCGATGCGCTGACTCCGAAGCTGGGCTTGATGTATGTTTACCTTCAGGCCGGAAAATACGATGATGCCAGCAAGATTGGTTATCAGGTTCTGAGTGTTGATTATTATAATTATTACGGTAATCTGCGACTGGCCTATGTGTTGCGCCAGACTGACCAGCTTGAGCTGGCAGAAAAAGTTCTTATCAAAATGCTGGTGCGTTACCCCAGTGATGTATTGTTCCTCGGTGAGTTTGGTCTGCTGAAATACAAACAGCAGGATTATGTGCGGGCAGCGGCAGTTATGCAGGACGTGCTGATTCTTGATCCGGAAAATGTTGATGCACGTTCAGTGCTTCAGGCGCTGGAAAAATAATAGCGATGCAACCGGAGAAACAGTCATTTGATCTTGAAAGCCAGCGCCTTGAATTATGGCGGTGCATCTGTGATTCGATAGATACAGACGGGCTGGCTGCTGCTGGTGAAATTTTTGACAGGGTTTTTCAGCTGGAAAGTTACTGGGCCTATCCTGGTCGTGAGACACTCTTTCAGCTAAAGAAATATTTTGATGCAGCCAATGTTGAGTCTTTCCGGCTTCTGGCTGAAAATATTTATGAATCGCTGCAACATAAAACATACCGCACCCAGGAGTTTATACCGTTTTATACCAATCTGAATAATCTCGACAGGCCGCGCAGTAATCTGCTGGCTTCGCATTACACGTCTCACGAAAAAAGAAAAACCCTCAAGCCGTATTTCGAGGTTTTGATTATTCATCCCGATCCTGCTGAATATGAATTGCTGTATCGCAACTCGCTGGCAAACTTCAAAACATCACATGATGATTTTCTGTTTGATATTCTGTTTGTTGATAATTATCACGATGCGATTATTGCCATCCTTTCCAATGCTGATATACAGGCCTGTATTTATCTGGATATGTTTGGTATTAGCAAGCAGCTTCCTTTTGATTTCGAATCACTTTTTTCGCCGTTTTTTCAGGGGGTGAGTGAGCGCAGTGACAATCTGACAATCGATCTTAAAAAACATCTCACGCATTTGCGTCCGGAGATTGATCATTATTACATGAGCGAAGGTTTTGCTTCGGAGTTGCATCAGGAGCTGTTTGACCGAATTATTTATGCACAGAGTGCCAATTTGTTTGCGGACATGCATGCGCTGATTTTAAGTGGCATCGAGCAGCGATATTCAACGCCGTTTTTTGATGCGCTGCGTTCTTATGCGAAACGCCCCAAGGGATCGTTTCATGCGCTGCCTATATCGCAGGGGCAATCGATACACTCATCCTGCTGGATTCGTGATGTTGCTGATTTTTATGGCGAAGGTATTTTTTCTGCGGAGACATCATCAACGTTGGGCGGCATGGATTCGATCATGGATCCACGCGGTTCGATTTCGCAGGCACAGAATAAAGCGTCACAGCTGTTTCAATCAAAAAAAACCTATTTCATTACCAATGGTACAACCACGGCCAACAAGATAGTAATGCAGGCAAACCTGCATCCGGATGATATTGTGCTGGTGTCGTCGGACTGTCATAAATCGATTCCATATTCTGTACTGTTGTCTGGTGCGACACCGGTTTTTCTTGAAACCTACCCTTTGAATCAATATGACCTTTATGGCTGCGTAACGCTGAAGCGAATCAAACAGGTGCTGCTTGATCTTAAAAACCAGGGGCAGTTGCACCGGGTAAAACAGATTACTCTGACCAACTCGACTTTTGATGGCGTTATTTACGATGTCAAACGTTACATGATGGATATACTGGCGATCAAGCCGGATATTATTTTTCACTGGGATGAGGCGTGGTTTTCGTTTGGTTATTTCAACCCGCTATACCAGGGTAAGACCGCGATGAGTTCGGCTAATGCCCTGCTGTTGATGAAAACTGATGATCAGTATCGCGAACTGTATAACAGGTGGCGTGATGGTGTTGAGCTGGATGATGAATACATTTTGAACAATGCGCTGTATCCCGACCCCGATCAGTTCAAGGTCAGGGTTTATGCAACACAATCGATTCACAAAACCCTGACAGCGTTTCGTCAGGCATCGATGCTGCATATTTTTGATGTTGATTTTTCAGTGGATGACTTTTACGAAGCCTATCGCACTCATACTTCAACCTCGCCGAACTATCAGATTATCGCTTCACTGGATTTTGCTCGCAGGCAGATGAGTCTGGAAGGTTATGCCATGGTGCGAAAATCCCTGCAGCTGGCCTGGCAACTGCGTCGCAGGATAAAGCAGTCTGAACACCTTAATCGCTATTTTAAAGTGCTTGATGACAGTCAGCTGGTTCCTGATGAATATCGCGGCCCGCTGAAACCGGATGATGAGTCTGTTATGTATTATCCGGCGGTGTATGGTGGTTACCGCGAAACACTGTTTGCTGTTGATCCAACACGTATCACTGTTGACATCAGCGCAACGGGTATCGACGGGCCGAATTTTCGTCAGATGTTGATGACGCAATATGACATACAGGTAAACAAAACCTCGCATAACACGATTTTGTTTATTGTTAATATCGGCGTTGATGACAACAACATCAAGTATTTGCTTGAGGCGTTGCATCATATTGCGAACAAGCTGGATAACTCACCTTCGGTTACCAGTCATGAAAAATATATTGCCAACCTGCCATTGACGAGAAACTATCACAGCAAGTTTGTTGCCTTTCAGTCCGAGCAGAAAAATAATTTTCAGGCAGTTGATCTCAGGCGTGCTTATTACGCCGGCATGAAGTCCGAAAATGTCGCATACATGCCGTTGACCACTGAGTTGATGAAGCAGGTGATGAATGATCTCAAGCTGGTTTCTGCCGGTTTTATTACACCCTACCCACCGGGCTTTCCTATCGTCGTACCCGGTCAGTTGATTAGCTATGACATTCTGCTGTATTTGCAGAATATTCAGATTAAAGAAGTACACGGTTACCATGCAGAGCAGGGTTTGAAGATTTTCAGTAAAGAGTTTTTAGCAAGAGAAGGTTGATGAGCGAGAATAAACTAAGCAGCGTACAGGATATTAAACAGCACTTCCGTAACAATGAAAGTGCCTTTTATTTTATCAGTGCAACAAATTTTAATCTGATGGCCATCGCCGACTGGGTGAATCGCTGGTTTAATGTGAATTTTATTGATTGTTACGATGGTCGTAATGGCAGCCTCATCATGCCCGACTACAGTGACGTGCCTGTGTTTAAGGATATTGAAGCCATCAATCAGTTTCTGCTCGGCAATAAAAAAATAGTTGAGCATATTAAAAGCAACAGGGATGCCGGTCATGACTGTAAAGCCATGTTTCTGTTCTATGATCGCGAGCTGGAAAAGCTTGTCGACTCATTAGATATGGATCTGATCATGCCGCCAAACAAACTGGTCAGGCATATCGATAATAAAATCACCACCACAGAAATCGGTAACAGCGTGGATGTGCCGAGTGTGCCCAATGCCCTGGTGAAAATCCCCAGCTATAGCAGGTTACGTGAAGTTATCGAAAGCAATAACCTGGGTGATGAAGTTGTTATTCAAACAGCTTACGGTGACTCTGGTAAGACAACGTTCTTTATTGCGAATGAAGCGGACTACCAAGCAGTTGCGGACAGGATCGAGTCGGAAGAGCAGGTCAAGGTGATGAAGCGCATCCAGTGTTTGCAGGTGGCAATGGAAGCCTGTGCAACACGGCAGGGAACATACGTTGGCCCGATATTAACCGAGATTATCGGTCATCCGAAACTGACACCTTATAAAGGCGGCTGGTGTGGTAATGATGTTAACCCTGATGTCTTCGATAAAAAAACACAGCAAACCATGTATCGTTACACGGAAAACCTTGGGCACGCTTTGTATGAAAAAGGTTACCGGGGGTATTTTGAAGTGGATTACCTTATCGATGTGGCGGATCGCGATGACGTGCAGGTTTACCTTGGCGAAATAAATCCACGTGTCACCGGTATCAGCGCCATCACCAATATGTCGGCTTTCTGTAACCAGAATATTCCGCTGTTTCTGTTTCACTTACTGGAATTCAGTGATACCGCATTTGATCTGCCGCCGGAAACTTTTAATCGCAGTGTTCAGGAATTTTTACACCCCGAGTTTGGCCAGTTGATTTTTAAATACACTGAGCAGACGCTGAAAATTATTACCCGTGTGCCAGAGACGGGCGTGTATTCTTTTGATGGCAAAACGTTAACCTTTTTGCGCTACGCCGATAACCCGCGCCAGCTGGCAGATGGTGAGATATTTATCCTGCGCATTATGGCGGCTGATGGTTACGTCTATAAAGGTGCTGACATCCTGATTCTTTTTGCCAATAAACAGCTGCAGGACAGACATAATGTTCTCACTGATGTTGCTGATGCCCTGATTGATACGGTTTATAGCATGCTGGAATATCGTGAGTTGAGTAAAGAAGAATTTCTGTTGACCCAACGTTATGGTAAACACGCCAGCCTGAAATCTGCTGCTGATGCCTGATGAGAAATACCAAGCTAGTACAATTTGTTAACGAAGCCGAACCGGGTGAGAAATGGCTGGCTTATTACCGGCAGGCCATTGACGGTTACCGTAAATGGTTTTTGCAGGAAGGTGAGTTCACCCGGCCGAATTATCAGGCCTGCCATAATGCGATCAAGCAATATATGCCGGAGTTTGAGGCTTTATGGCTGTCTTTGATCGAACTGACAGATGCCGATGACCTGGATGCGCGGCTGTTAAGTTTTTATTGCCCGGCACCTTATGCCAGCGGTTGCTCGCAGGCGGTGTGGACAAAGTACAACCCGATACTGGTGCGCAATTATGATTATGATCTGGCGCTGGCTGAAATGCGTATTCTCAAAAGCCGCTGGTTCGAAACAGAAGTTATCGCTTCGACGGACTGTTTATGGGGCGTGCTTGATGGCATGAATGAACACGGCCTTGCCGTTTCCCTGTCTTTTGGTGGTACACGTGACCGTGGTGAAGGATTTGGCATTCCCATTATCCTTCGTTACATTCTTGAGTTTTGCAAAACCACCGAGCAGGCCATCGAAGTGCTGCAGCGCATACCAACACATATGGCGTATAACGTGACCGTGCTGGATGCAAACTACATCGTCAATACTATCGAACTGCACCCGAATAATTTGCCGCAGGTTTCTCATATCCCGCTGGCTGTGAATCATCAGGGTGAATATGAGCTGACTGATTATGCTATTTTTTCCAGATCATATGAGCGCAAAAAATTTCTGATCGACAAACTTTATGATCCCATGATCAATATCGAAAGTTTTATCGACAGTTTTGAATACGCGCCATTGTTTGCTGATAATTATGAGCAGGGTTTTGGCACGATTTATACCGCAATTTATAATCCGACATTGAAGGCCACCGAGTTTCGCTGGCCGTTTGGCGTGCGACGTTATAAATCATTTGCCAGCTTTGAGGAAGAGGCGTTCTGGGTAACTTATTAGCTGCAAATAATGCAGTGACAAAAAATGAAAATAAAAATATAAGTAACAGGTTTAATCTTCAGAGGTTATATGAAAAATTTTAAGAGAAGTCTATTGCCGGCGCTGGCACTGTCCAGCGTGATGGCAACTAATGTAAATGCTGGTGAAGACTGGTATGTATCGACAACACTCAGTGCTATGCCGGGTATGTATACCGGTTCGGTGGAGCGGGACAGTCTGTTTTCAGGCAGCTTGATACTGAACGCGGATTATCTGGACAGCTTCAGTTTTGCCATGGCTTACAACAATACAGCAATCGCTTTCAAGGATACGGGTGCAGGCACATTCGAGATTGCCCAGGACGCTTTTGCCGGTCGTCTGCAATACCACTTTTTTACGGACATGCTTGGCGGCAAGGTAACCGCGCAGGTGGTCGGCCATATCATTTCCAATGATGATCCCACTGGTCTGACGGATGAGGTGACTGTGATCGCGCCGAAGCTGGCCTATATAAATTATGATCAGGATCTGTATCTTGATGTTGAATACACCGAATCGTATTACCCCAACAATGGTGATCTGACCATGACGCAAATTACGCCGTCCATTGGTTTTGGTTTTAACCAGAATGCAGACTGGCTGCGTATAAAAGCCTATCTGATTACCTCCAGCGATAAAAACCTCTCTCAGGGGGAAGAGTCGTTAAATTCGGTTGATATAAAATGGACACACTGGCTTGCACCCGGTGCAACACTGGGGCTGGACAGTTTCTTTATTGATGTGCTGGCAGGCAAGCGAATCTTTGCCGTGGATAATGATGCTTTCACTGTTTATAACCTGGCTGATGTGCAACAGGGATCGGTGCTTCTGGGACTGGGCTGGAAACCTGGCGAGAGTGTCGACATCACCGCTATTGCCGGTGTTGAAAACTACGAAAACAAATTGATCGGTAATGTTTATAACCAGCAGTATCTTTATGTCAGCCTGACCAAAAGCTGGTAGCCACTAATTAGAAAGCGGGAGAAAATCTTGAGACCAATAATGATGTTTAATAAGAAAAATATTCTTGTTTTAATTTTGCTTTTTGTTGCCACGGCAAGTCATGCCGGTAGCTCGGTGTGGGAACAATCCTACCAGCTGGCAGCGGCTGGAAAATATGAACAGGCCGCAGAGGTTATTGAACCTGTCGCCGATTCCGGCAATGAATATGCCTTGTTGCGTTATGCTTACCTGATGTATCTCATGGGCGAGAATGGTGATTCGATCAGTTACTACAGAAAGGCCATCGAAAAAAATCCTGATTCAATCGATGCAAAACTGGGTATTACCCTGCCGTTGATCGCGCAAAAACGCTGGCGACAGGTTAAGTCATATTCGCTACAGGTGCTGCGTTTGTCACGCTGGAATTACACGGCACACGTTCGCCTGATGGTGGCGGAAGAAGGTCTGCGAAAGTGGGATGCGCTTGCTGAACATGCTGCGCAGGTGGCAAAAGCTTATCCAACGGACGGCACCGTGCTGGTTTATCTGGCGCGTGCCAGAGCGTGGCAGGGTGATGTTTCTGCGGCGAAAGCTGCATACCGGAAAGTTTTAGTCAGACTGCCGGCGCATGTTGAAGCGAAAAATTATCTGAAAAATAATTAATCGCTGACAGCATCGGAACGGGATTCATTGATAGCTTTCAAACGCTGCAACTCGCCGATGCTGTCCTTGATGCGCAGCAGGTCACCGTCCAGTGCTGGCTGGCCGTGCCACCACTGATAGTCCGGTGACTGGTGGCCAATGCCGAGGTGAACATTTCTCAGGTGCTGCTGCATTTTCTTGAACTGTTGTTTCGCCGGTGCCAGCTGGTTTTCATTAAAGTGATTTTCCGCCTGATCTATAACCGCTTTTGCTTCGCGTACTTTTTTGCGGGCAATTTCCAGCATGGCTTCGCCGTTACTAAATAGCAGGCTTATGTAACGCGGTGCATGGCACGTCTGGCAAGCTTGCCGCATTTTATCCTGTACTTTTTCTATTTCTGAATTATCGGTTTTGCCATTCATCAGCTCATGCCTGACGGTGCTGCTGACATTATGGTTGCTCTGGTACATGTGGCAGTAACCACAGCCGGGTGTGCGGTAGTTTGCCAAAATAAACGGCTGGTTCCAGTCATAAGTATTTTTTTCGATGCGCATCAGGCTGCCGTGTTTTGAACTTGCGTAGCTGTGCGCAACGGGTGCTTTTTCACCGCCGTGACAGCCGGTGCAGGAATCATCGTGCCGTGCAGTGCTGGCCATGTTGCTGTGTAAGCTGCCGTGACAGCTGACGCAGTCGACCACAGGTTCGGCTGTTGCATGTGCGCTGTTCTGCCAGTCTTTTATCAGTGAACGGTTTTGTGCTTCATGGCACTGTATGCAGGAAGTGTTTTTCAGAGTGATGTTTTTTTTCGGTACAGCCTGTGTGGCAAAAACATCGGTCGCCATGACGGTGAGCAAAAAAATGCTGAGTGCTGGTGAAAGAAAAGCTGTGAGGAAAATTTTGGCCATCAGTTGTTGTCCCGGTTGTACAAAGTGTACTCACCGTTTTTCCAGAGTTTTTCGGGGGCGTATTTCTGCTGATCGTTTTTGATGTTGTTTTCCAGCTCGCCGATAAAACGTAAACGATCAGCTTTATCCTGTATCAGTTTCAAACTTTTATCCATTGCCTCATGGCCTTTCTTGATAAAAGAAGCATCGCCATGAGCAGCGCCTTTGTAGGCTGTCAGGTTTTCGAAATACCACATCTCAAAATAATCGCGTTCAAGGGCAGAAACATTGTAAAACGCTGAGGCCTGGCCTTCAAAAAATCCGATGCGTTCATAATGCAGTAAATCACTTTCTGAATTCATCGGGTAAAACGGACGCTGTTTTGCCGATGGGAAAAGCAGCTTGTCAGAGCGCAGTGATTTCAAGATGCTTTCTGCTTTATACAGTTTTTTCCAGGCGCGTTTTCTTTCGGCGTCCATTTCTTTCAGGCGATCTGCTGACCAGTCTTTTTCGTGGCAGTCGCTGCATAAATCTATCCACTGTTTACGTTTTACGATATTACCGGCTGTTAGCGGATTGACCTGTTTGATACCGAACTGCCAGATTGATTTGTCTGCCACCTGGTGTTTGCCGGCATCCATGTGGCAATAAGCGCAGGTGGGTGCCGGGTAGTTGCCTTTGCTTAACGGTTTTGACCAGTCCCAGTTCTCGCCTTCAGCAAGATAAAGCTGACCGTGTTTTGAATGAAAATAGGTTTCGTCATCCGGATGCGGTGGGCCGCTGTGACAGGTGATGCAGGCTTCCGGCCGGCGCGCTTCGGCGGCACTGAAAAGGTGCCGGGTGTGGCAGGAATCACACTTGCTGGCCACCGAGTGGCATTGCAGGCAGGCGGTGACTTCGGCTTTGGGTTTGTCGGCAAAGTGTTTGGCATCCAGTGCGCGTTCCATCGCCAGTGAGTGGCTGGGAAAACCATAACGTTTTTCATCGATGAACTCGCCGTGTTGCTTATCGTGGCAACTGCCGCAAACATCGGGTGTTGGCAAATGCAGGTCTTCATGATTGTTGCCGTGGCAGTCAGAACAGTAAACGGTTGCCTGTTGTCCTGAAGGTTTAGCGTGCCGGCTTTTACGCCAGTCATTAACGATACCCGGGGTCACACCCTGATGGCATTGCACACATTGTTCGCCATCAAATACGCCGACCACGGTATCAACAGACTGGTAAAAATCTTTCGGGTTCCAGTAGGCGAAAATGGCTTCGGGTTTCCAGTCGCGTGAATACAGGCCGGCACCTTCGCCGCTCTTGTTCCAGTCGACATAAAAAAAACCGGTGGGCACCGAGATCAGTGCGATCAGCAGCGGCACCAGAAGATAAAGTGGGAACCTTCGCTTCATTTTTTTCTGAATAGCTTGATCATGCCGAGACCCAAAACAGCTGCGATCCCCAGCCAGAGGAAAGTCGAGCCGGAATTTTCCGCGCCCTGTTTTGTTTCAGCAATAACCTGCTCTGTGTCCTGCGTCAGCATGGTGTGTTCTTTGGTGTGGTGCGCGATGGCAGGCTGGCTTATTAGCAACAGAATAAAAAGTATTTTTTTCATGGCTGGCTCCGGGCAACGGCGGACAGAGATGATTTTTCAGGTCGTTGCATTGATAGTGTTTTATGAAAGCGTCTGGAGATAAAACCAGCGCCAAGATTTTTTTCGATACCGGCAGCGGCTGTGCGCCCCGCTTTGATGGCGGTGACCACCAGGTCTGGCCCGTTGGTATTGTCACCACCGGCATAAAATGTTTCGCTGGAGGTTCTGCCGTTTTCATCCACGATGATAATGCCCCGGTCATCGCTCTGAATACCAAACTGCGTCATCCAGCTTTCGGTTTTGTTGACCTGGCCAAGTGCCATAATGACCACGTCGCATTTTATAAACTGTCTGATATTGTTGTTATCAAAAAGCACGCCGTCGACACAGGTTTCACCGGTAATATCGGTTGCTACATAATTGAATAAAAACTCAACGCCTTCTTCAGCAGCCGCCTGTTTTTCTTTGGCAGAGGCACGCATGAATTCTTCACCGCGACGATACGCCACCGTGACTTTTTTCGCGCCCTGACGAATTGCGGAACGAGCGCAGTCCATTGCGCTATCACCGCCACCAAGCACAAGAACGCCTTTTCCTGTTATGTGTAATCGTGTGTTTTCATGATGTGCATTGACATCGGCCAGATAGCTCAGGGCATCGCTGACATTTTTTAACTGTTGCCCGGGCAGTTTTATATCGCGTGAAGTCTGTGCGCCCAGGCCGAGGAAAATGGCATCAGATTCATCAGCAATATTTTTTAGCAAAACCTGATCGACGTTGGTGTTCAGTTGAAACTTGATGCCCTGTGCTTCGAGCAAAAGCTGGCGATCATGAAGCAGCTTTTTATCCAGCTTGAAAGGTGGTACGCCGGTTTCCAGCAGGCCGCCGATTTTTTTGTTGCGGTCGTACACGGTGACTGAAAAACCTTTTTTGTTTAACTCATCAGCGCAGGCGATGCCCGCCGGGCCAGCGCCGATGATGGCGACTTTTTTATTTCTGTTTTTACTGTGCGACATTGATGCGGCAATTTTTTCCGGCGCAGCTTTTTTCTGCGATGCATGTTCGACCAGATAACGTTCGATGATGCCGATGGTGACCGCGCCTTCTTCTTCTTTTGCCCTGGTGCAGGCACCTTCACATAAACGGTGTTGCGGACACAGCGTGCCGCATATTTCGGGCAGGTTGCTGGTGCTGTGTGCCAGTTCGCTGGCTTTGTCGAAGTTGCCGGCGGCAACCTGTTCCAGCCACTCCGGAATACGGTTTTGCAGCGGGCAGGCGTTGATGCAACCGGGGTAGCCGCAGTCCAGGCAGCGTGAAGCCTGTTGTTTTATCTGCGCCAGTTCAGCTGTTTTGTGTATTTCCTGCCAGTCCTGTTTGCGCTCTGTCTCGGCACGTTTTTCATTTTCCTGACGGGCGACTTTTAACGGCGGTTTCTGTTTTAATAAATGGCTGGCATTTTGTACCAGTGATTTTTTGAAGACGTTGCGCACGTCGCGAATTTCCAGCGCATCGGTGGGGCAGGAAACCACGCAGCGTGCACAACCCATGCAATCTTCCAGCGCGGTGACACGGCCGCTTTCCTTGCCCTGTGTCCACACCGGAATACCCATGTCACAGACCTGTTCGCAACGCTGGCAATCAATGCACTTGTCGGTGTCCATGTTGATGCCGTAAAAACCGGCGTGATTGAGCAGGCCGAAGGTTGCGCCGTAGGGGCACAGGTAACGGCAATAAAAACGGTTGCCGACGATGGGTGCGATAAAAAAACTGCCGAAATAAGTGACCGCGACAATCAGGTAAAAACCGCCGACAAAACTGACCGTCCAGGAATTTGGTGGAAACTGGGTGACCACCATGATGCCGACATAATAACTGAAGAAAAACCATTTGCTGTGGCGCAGTTTCCATGTCCAGTCAGAACGCAGGGTGCGATCACGAAAAGGAAAACCGACCGTCTCGCGGATGCCGACACAGGGGCAGTTAAAACCACAGATGATACGTCGGCCAAAAAGAAAAACAGCGGCCAGTATCAAAAAGAAAGTGATGGTGCCCGGCACATGCAGCGAAGGAAAAACCGGCTGTGACCAGAGGAAGCCGACATAAGGTTCGTACACCGGGTATAACCAGGGAACCAGCCACCAGAACACGGTGACCATGGCGACCAGAATGATCAGACGTTTTCGTGTGTAAGCATTTTTTTCAGCGGCAATGCGCCAGATACCAAAGCCCAGGATGATGCCGTACTCGGTATAACGATTCAGCCAGATCGGGTTGTCGAACCAGAACAGCCAGGTTTCGTTTAACCAGCCGACGAAAGCCAGGGTGAACGCGGCCATGCTTAACACCTGTACCCACAGACTGTAACGCGCCGGCATCAGATCCTGCTGCGCGCTGCTGCTATCTCTTGTGCTATGGTAAAACACTCGTTCAGCTGTTTTGGTGTTTATCATGTTATGGACCTGATATATGAAATTATTTTTGCCATCTTTAAACGCTTAAAACGCCATCACATTGTTGCTGGTTTTTTTCAGCGGCTATGTTTGTTGCCGGTGCAGTGTCAGCGAAATGTTGCTGAGAAACGGTATTTTGAATAATAACGGTGACTGTAAACATGACTTTTTCTCTTTCAGGCAAACTGTTTAATCAGAATATAACTGGCTACCAGCACCAGAAAGCTACCAAAGCCGCGCTTGAGCAAATCTGCGGGCAGATGCTCCGCCAGCATGCTGCCGGCGATACTGCCGGTAATAGCAATGCCGGTAAATATGGCCATCAGGGAATAATCAATGGCGACAGCGCCAGCGTAGCCGGCGAAGCCGGCAAAGGATTTGAGGGCGACAATACTTAATGACGTGCCCACCGCCTGCTTCATGGGCAGGCCGGAAAGCAGCACCAGCGCAGGCACAATCAGAAAGCCACCACCAACACCGACCACGCCGGTCAGAATGCCCACGGCAATGCCATGAACAGCAATTTCCCGATAGTCCAGGTCATCGCAGTAGCCGTCGATGCACTCAGTGCAGGCCGCGCCCACGGATTTATGTTGCGGTGCCGGTTTGAGCATTTTCCAGGCGGCGGCATACATAACCAGTGCAAACACACCAAGCTGAATAACAACCGGTGTAATGATGCCGAGTTTTGCACCTGCAAAAGTACCGATAATGCCAAACAGGCCGAAGACAGCAGTGATTTTGAGATTCACATTGCCCTTGCGCCAGTGCTGTAGTGCGGTGATTGTTGCTGTCATTGCGACAATGCCCAGGCTCATGGCGATGGCAGATTTGGCATCGACGTTTAGCAGATAAAGCAATGCTGGCGTGGTGATAATCGAGCCACCGCTGCCAAATATGCCCAGTAAAATTCCTGTCGCCAGGCCTGCAAAAATAATGGAAATAGACATTCTGCTTTCCTCTAAAAATTATTCAACGGGGTATGCATTTTTGTTCCAGTCGGTCATGCCCATTTTTGCTACATGCACATCAGCGAAACCTTTTTCTGCCAGTATTTGCGCGGCTTTGGCTGATTTACGGTCAGTGCGGCAGATGCAGACCACGGTTTTTTCGTAGTAGTCATCTATCTCATCAATGCGTTGTTCCAGCTGCTCCAGTGGTAACAGGGTCGAGCCGGCAATGTGGCCCTGCTCACCGTGATAATCTTCGGGGGTGCGCACATCCAGTATTAAAATATCGTCGCCGTTATCCAGACGTTTTTTTAGATTGGTGACGTTCAACATATCACCACGGCGTATGCTGCCGATGATGCGCGGCAGAAAAGCCACCAGGCCAAGCAGTGCCAGTGCCAGCATGGCTTTTTGAATCAGGCCGTCACCACCGGTGGCCGCTTCCTTGCCGATGTAACCCAGGTAGGTATAAGCCATTGCGCCGGGCAGCATGAAGATGTAGGTCGCCAGGCTGTAGTGACTGAATTTTATTTTGGTCAGCCCCAGGCCGTAGTTCAGCAGGTTAAATGGAAACAGTGGCACCAGTCGGGTGAAGGCGACAAAACGCCAGCCTTCGTTTTCGACACCATTCATCAACTGTTTTAACCGGCCGCCGGTTTTTTTCTCTACCCAGTCAGAGGCAAGATAACGGGCGACCAGAAAAGACAGCATGGCACCGATGGTGGCAGCGGTCAGGTTATAGAGTGTGCCTGATACCGGACCAAATAATGCACCGCCGAGCAGGGTGAGAATAGCCCCCGGAAAAAAGAAAACGGTGCCGACGATGTACACTGCCATGAATAACAGCGGGGCGGCGTTGCCGGCTTCTTCGATCCAGTTTTGAATGACGGTGGCATCAAGCTGTTCACGATAATTGATTACCAGTGCGATGCCGGCGACAAGAATGGTCAGCAGTAAAATTTTCCATAAACTGTTTTTCATTTTTTAACTCCATGACTGGCGTGGCTGGAATCGTCGGGAACAGTCGCAGTGTGCTTTTCATCCTCATCCTGCTGCCACTGTCTGCGGTTAATCGCATAACCGGTCATCTTGCCAATGAAAGGCATTACCAGCATGCCACTGATCCATGATGCCATTTTGGGTTCACGAAAAGTGCGAATGCCGATAGTCATGTTTTCGTGACCGCCGCGTGGCTGATCGCGGTAGGTGCCGCACAGGCGATCCCACCACGGCAGGCTGAAACCAAAATTGCTGTTGGTTTCATCGTCTTCTACCGAGTGATGCACACGGTGCATGTCCGGGGTTACCAGAATCAGGCGCAGCCATTTATCGAGACTGAGATTCAGGCGCACATTGCTGTGATTGAACATGGCAGTGGCGTTTAACATCACTTCGAAGATGACCACGGCGACAATCGGCGGGCCGAGCAGGACAATGGTGGCAAACTTGATCAGCATGGAAAGAATGATTTCGATGGGGTGAAAACGTGCGCCAGTGGTGACATCATAATCCAGGTCGGCATGATGTACGCGATGCAAACGCCACAGCACAGGAATAGCATGCACCATGACATGCTGCACATAAATGACAAAGTCCATCACCACCACGGCAACAATCACTGCGATCATGGGTGAGACATCATAATAGTTCAGCAAGCCCCAGCCCTGTTCACTGGCAAATGCAGCAACACCGACAGCCGCTGCCGGAAACAGAAAACGCAGGATAAAGCTGTTGAGAAAAACCAGGCCCAGGTTGTTAGTCCAGCGCACGATTTTGGAAACAGTGAGCGCACGACGTGGCGCGATGACTTCCCATATCGCCATTACGGCAAAAATGCCAAGGAAAAAACTCAGCCGGATGACGACCTCGTTGTTCATAATAAACTGGTTAATGTCATTCATAGTTTCTCAGTGTCTGGTGTTGTTGTCCGCCCGCGTTGTGGCGGGGGCAGGTTGTGCTATACTTAAATTTACTAATATAGTATTCAAGTGATTAGTTGATTACTAGAATAATGGAATTATAAATAATGTCAAGCCTTAAGGCTCAAAGAAGGTATGAATCATGAGTTTTAAACAAGAACTGTTCTCCCAGTTTGCCCGCGTAGGAAAAGCACTGAGTAACGGTAACCGACTGGAATTACTCGAATTTCTGGCGCAGGGCGAACGCAGCGTAGAGCAGTTGAGCAAGGTTGCGGGTCTGACTGTGGCCAATACTTCGCAGCACCTGCAACAGCTGCGTCATGCGGGCATGGTCAGCTGTCGCAAAGAGGGACTGAAGGTTTATTACAGTATCAGCGGTGACGATGTTATTCACCTGCTGGATGCTCTGCGTGCGGTGGCCGAGCGCCATGTCAGCGATGTGCAGCACCTGGTCAATACCTTCCTCACGGTAAAAGACGATCTTGAACCGATTCCGCGCAGCGAATTACTTGAGCGTGCGCGTGATGGCCTGGTTACCGTGCTGGACGTGCGCCCGCCGGAAGAATATGCCGCCGGTCACGTACCCGGTGCGGTTAATATTCCGCTACAGGAACTGGAGCAGCGGCTGGGTGAACTTGGCAAAGAGCAGGAAGTTGTTGCTTATTGCCGTGGCCCGCATTGTGTGCTGGCATTTGATGCGGTGGCGCGTTTGCGCGAAAAAGGCATGAAAGCGCGGCGGTTGGAAGACGGTTATCCGGAATGGAAAATAGCCGGTTTACCTGTGGAAGAAAGTCAGACAGCAAGCCCTGAATAGTCGTAGGG
>WFOC01000072.1 GCA_015488295.1 Gammaproteobacteria bacterium | reverse complement strand
GTATTAAGGCTTAAGAAGACGTAGAGGATAGTTAATGATTGCGGAATTACATATACCATATATGCAATTATATAAGTTGATAATGTCGCGATACTGGCAGCTATGAGGCCAAAATTGATAAGAAAGACAAGGTTTCTTAATGAATCATCTTCGACCTCGAGTTGAATGTAGGCATACCCACCCCAGGCAAGACCCACAAGAAATGTCAGGGTTACGTGCAGGATCAGGTGTTCTCGCAGTTTTTTCTTACCGTTATTTAGATAATGTTTTGAAACATATATTCGTATTACAGAGCAGGAGATAATAATGGTGCTGAGGAAAATAGCGTGATTTTCCTGAAAAGTGTTGTTGTGGAAAATGAGAATTAGGATTGCTGAGAAGATGTTGCCCAAGCCACCCGACAAGGTGGCTTTAAAAAGAGGATCAACCTGTTTTTTCAATAAAGCATTATTTGTTAATGTGTGTTCATTCATAAAAATGCAAATAATTTTTTAAATTTAACGAAAATCAACTTTATTTTTCTTAAACTTTCGTGCCGCACGAATACTTATTTTAATTTAGAGTGCATAGCGCTCTGAAAATCGTGCTTTTAGATAAATAAGGATAGACTAATATTTATTAATTGTTCGATTGATTATAGGTAAATCTCATCCTTTTTCTGTTGTACGGTATCTTTAAATTTATCAATAACACGTTGAATATAATTAAATTTGTTTAAAGCAGTCATCTACTGACTTCATGCGTTGTCGTAAAGTTTTATGACTAATACCAAAAAGAAACATATGCAATAACATTGTGTTACAGGCTATGTGTTTAGTTAATGATGAAAACTAACCAATAGCAAAAAAACCCCGCATTGCAGGGTTTATATCGGTTGCAGAAAGTTTTTATTTAATCTCTTACATCATTGCCAACATTCATATCACGCATTTGCTCCGGTAGGTCTTTCAGGTTGTCCTGAAACTGGTCACCCATATCAATTGGGTTTGGCATGGTTATTTCGGGTGCGGTCCAGCCTCCAGGCATTTCACCCATGCGGCTTGGTGCGTTAATCATGTCGTCCCAGCTGTTTTCCCAGTTACGCTTGCTTGGGTTCATCCAGGTGCTTGGGCCGCTTCTTCCCCAGAATCGGTTGTTGTTCCAGCCATTGCTGTTGCGGCGATAAGGGTTGTAGCCCGGTGTGTAGAATGCGGAGGGGCCGTTGTAACCTGGGTTGTACGGTGGTGGCGCACCTCTGTATGGATTTGGCTGTGGCATGGGTACACCATTATAGGGGCCGGCCGGCGGTGGCGGCGGGGCGTAGCGATTTCTGTTTTGCGGGTAATAAGCCGGTGGTCGTTGATAGGCCTGTGGCGGTAGTGCAACAGGGCGTTGACGCTGGGCATTATTGTTATAGACAGGTGCTGGCGGTGCTGTATTCTGAGGTGGTGGTGTATTAAAAGACCAGTTTGGTGCCTGCCAATAATGGTTAGTGGGTTGTTTTGGCATCCAGTTGTGGCTGGCCTGATCGTTTGCCTGTGCTGCAAATGTGCAAGCACCAAAGGTGATGGCAACGACAGTTGTTGATAGTTGTTTAAGACTCATTCTTTTTTGTACCCCAGATAAGATTTTTTTGGTTTTGTTGGTAAATAGATTTATCAACCAATGTAACAGACTCATTATAATAGCTCCGTCTCACTTGAAGTACCAGCAATAGTTTGCGTCTCTTTGGCATGTTTTTTATTACTGTCCGGCGGCATTACCTGCCTGATTCTGGTGATGAGCCGAACCAGTCAGAAAACTTAAAATCACTTTTGAAGGCAACTTCTTCCGGTGAATGCAGCTTGTTTTTGAGATGCTTGATATATGTTGTCATGAAGTGATTATTCAGGTGCTGCTCACTGGGAATATCGTTTAAAAAATCACTTGCCCGTAACATGCTGTCGGTTCCCGTTAATACGGCATATTGCCTGTTTTTAAATAGCACAACCTCGGTGCCCTGATGCCAGAAAATGCTCAGGTTCATTAAGTCTATCGGATCAAGGGGTGGCATCAATGGTACAACATCTTTCGGGGTAACCAGTCTTACCACATTCAGGTGTTTGAATTTTCGGCTGCCACTGATGTTGGTCACCTTGGGCTGGCCGAAGGTGATGACTTCGCCTGTAGAATAATCCTGCGCATCGAACATCATCGCCAGAATTAATGCCACTGCACCACCCAGACTGTGTCCCACACTGTTTATGCGATAACCCGGTTTTATTTCAGGTTGAACCTGTTGGTAGATGTCTCTGGCAGCAAGCAGAAAACCCTGGTGAATATCAATACCGGTGAGCGGATCGGTGACCAGAACAAAAGCCGCGTCGACAATCGCATTCTCTGCATTGGAGGTGCCACGCACAGCAATTATGTGCTGTTGTGTCTGGTCATTGGTGGCGAAAGCATAAGCGACCGAGTAGCCATCAAGTTGTCTGTATTGTTTTAAGGTATAACCTTTGGCTGCCAGAGCTTTTTCAATATCCGCCTTGCTCTTATAGATTGCATCTGCGATATGGGCGACGTTTAACCAACGGGAAAAATCCTGTGATGTGAAATGCTGTTTTTTTGCCCAGGCAGTAGCACTGTTAAAAATCAGGCACGATAGTAACAGGCAGGTCACAAGTGCTCTGGAAAAAGCAGTATCCGGATGTTTCATTGTTATATGTTATTTTTTCAGGGTTGTATTGCGATAGATGTCGTGGTCTGGCGCAATAAC
Organism: Gammaproteobacteria bacterium; assembly: GCA_015488295.1. Lineage (GTDB taxonomy): Bacteria > Pseudomonadota > Gammaproteobacteria > SZUA-229 > SZUA-229. Next base: position 16,814 of record WFOC01000072.1, on the reverse strand, counting down.
GGGTTGCAGTTTTTAATGCTCACCTGGCCCTGTAATAAATTGCCGCGTGAATATTCGCGAAAATGGCAAGTATTCGTTTTCGGATCATAATTTTCGATCCATAAATTATCGTCTTTCCAGGTGGCGGCCAGATGAACTTCACCTTCAGGTACTTTTATAGTCATGACACCGCCATAGCGTTTGACGAACACCTGTTGAAAATGAAAGTGGTAAGCAATAAAGCCGATAAGCAAAACGCTGAAGCAGGCGATAACCGCAATCTTCCATTGCTCGATTTTATAACCGATAAAGTACAGCAGGCCAAAAGCAATGGCGAGTATGGCTATCCAGTATAAATAAGTAATCATAATGTCATCCTGTTTATAATAGTTATGGTGCTAACCGGGTTGCGCCCAGCTGAATACCCAGCGGGCCGCGCGGCACAGAAAAGCTGTAGATCTCGCCCTGGCGGTAGATATTGATGGCGACATATTCGCCCAGCTCACCTTCCGAGGTAGCGTCTTTGAGTTCCTGCCAGCTGAACATGCGTTGATTGTCATAACTCAAAACAATGTCACCTTTCTCAATGCCGGCCTGTTCAGCGGCCGAGCCAAGCATCACCGATGAAATCCGGATGCGATTGTTCTGTTTGCTGTTGTACAGGTACTCATCATAACGATCATCACCAAGTTCTTCACGCAGTGAAACATCCTGTTTGTTTATTTTAGCCAGCTCATCATAATAACGTGGCGTGTTCAGGTAGCCGTCTCTGGTCGCACGATCCTGTAGTGCAAGCCTTTGCAGTTCGATGCTGTTTTTTCGTCGCACAATATCTTCTGCCAATGCGGGGTCAATGCCGCCCCGGATCAGGTTATCCAGATTGTACAGACGCTGTCTCAGGACAGATGCATAGCGGTTTCGATAGCCTGAGTTGCTCTGCTCATGCCGGCTGGTGTTTGCCTCTGTCTCAGATGATGCCGCCAGCTGCTGCAGCGTTTGATTTACTTCGTGCAACTGCTGCTTTACCAGAGCAAGCTCGCTTTCGAGATAATTTAAACGATCTGCATCAATTGAGCTTTCTTTTACTGCAAACGGGTTTGCCAAAGCAGGGTTGTTACTCACTGCTGCAGGATTTTTGTTTATCTCCGCAAGGTTTTCTTTGTTGTCGCCAAAAACAAAATAGGCAGAAATAAATCCCGTCAATAAAAAACCAAGTGATATAAGCAGACTACTTTTTTGCATAACAGGTTTTATGTGATGATTTTATATCAGGATGCCGGATCGGTTTTTTTCTCCGATGGCTTGCGGCGTTTACCGATATTTTTTCTATCACGCAGACGATTTTTCACTTTTGTTTTTGACTTTGTTTTTGGTTTTTTCGTTTTATTGCGTTTCGTGCCATAAGACTTGCCGGAAGACTTTTGGTTCTCCGGTCCGGTAAATTTTGTTGGCACTTCCGGTACCTTGCGTATGAGACACTCGATGCCCAGAAAATGTTCAATGCTGATCATCTTGTTCCACTCATTGGCGTTGACCAGCGTAATTGACTGACCGGCTTCGAACATGCGCCCGGTGCGACCGATGCGGTGCATATAATCTTCGCCGTTGCGTGGTACGTCAAAATTGATTATCAGGTCAAGATCAGGAATATCAAGGCCACGTGAAGCCACATCGGTGGCAACCAGCACTTTAAGCTCGTCTTTTCTGAAATTGCGTAAAATTTTGTTGCGGATGTCCTGCTCGATATCGCCGTGAATAAAAGCGTTTTTGATGTCGCCGGATTGCAGCGCCGCGCTTATCTGGTTGACGGTTTCTTTTTTGTTGGCGAAAACAATGGCCTTGCTGTAGCTGTCATTTTTCAGCAGGTGCTGGCACAGTTTGATTTTATGCGGTGTGTCATCGGCCAGCACTTTCAGCTGGGCGATGTTCTCATTATTCTCGCGTGCGCTATCGACCAGAATCACTTCCGGCTCGAGTAAAATACTTTCGATCAGCGCTTCGAATTTGCTCTGGTTGAAGCTGGCTGAATACAAAACAGTCTGTGCTTCTTCGTTACACTGGCTGGCAATGCTGATGACATCGTCGCTGAAGCCCATCGCCAGCATGCGGTCGGCTTCATCCAGCACCAGAATGTTGATGGCATCGAGCACGATCATGTCGCGCTTCACGTGTTCCAGCAGGCGACCGGGGGTGGCGATGATGATTTCCGGGTATTTTTCCAGTGCTTTTATCTGGTGTTTCGGGTCTTCGCCACCGATAATGACTGCGGTTTTTATATCGGTAAATTGCGCCAGTAGCATGCATTGCTTGTTGATCTGGCGGCACAGGTCACGTGTTGGAGCCAGGATGATGGCCTGCGGCAGTGTCTGCGGATTATCCAGAATCTGCTGCAACATGGGCAGCACATAAGCCAGGGTTTTGCCGCTGCCGGTGCGGGCGTTGACGATCAGGTCTTTGCCTTCCAGCGCCTGTGGAATGGCCGCCGTCTGAACTTCGGTCATCTCTTTGAATCCAAGTTGTTCGATGGCATCCAGTAAAGGTTCGTCAAGCAATAGTGAAGAAAACAATTTAATACCTGTGATAAAGTTATAAAGAAATAACCCGTAATTATATAGTATTGTCCGTACCGGGAGACAACAATGAAGATGACAAAGCGACGCCAGTTTTTATCACTGCTGGGCATAGGTCTGGGTAGTGCAGGGCTCACTTTAAAGCAGGCACAGGCGCACCACACCGAGACACATTTTGAAGATACAACAAAACACAAGCTGGTCTATCAATGCAATAAAGCGGATACCGATTACCTGGAGAGTGTGCTGTTTTCATGCGGCGAGATGCTGCGCAAATATGGTGATGATATTCACCTGGTCATCGCCGCCTTCGGCCCCGGTTTGAACCTGCTCGCCAAACAGCCCAATCGCCCGATTTCATCGATACACCGGCAGCGGGTCAAATCACTGGCGGAATATGGCGTTGAATTGCAGGCTTGCGGCAACACCATGAAAAGCTTGAACTGGACTGAAGACGACATTATTGATGAAGCGGACATCATAAAAATCGGGGTTGAAGGAATTATGTTATTGCAGGAGCAGGGGTTTAGCTACATCAGCCTGTAGCCGGCGATCTGTCAAAACATTTCCCCGGGGGTGCAGGGCCACCAGGCCCCGGGGAAAATAATAACGCCTCAACAGCTCTGCAAGAGCAACAGCCTGGCAAGGCCGAGCGGCTTTATAATTTATGTTGCAACAATCACCCGTACCGCATCCAGCCGGATATTTGCACCATCAATTACCTCGGTCAGCATCGATAATTGCTTTTCGAAAAAGGCGATTTCTTCTGCCCGTATACTAGGATTAACTTTAGATAAAGCCTTTAACCTATTGATTTCTTTTGACAAGGTTTCCGTTGCGTGCTGATGCGCCTGTTCCAGCAACTTCACTGATTTCAGCTCGGCATATTTTTCACTGCGTTGCAGCATGGCTTTCAAAATCTTTTTCTTGGCTCGAACAATCTTGTTGCCGACACCGGTATCAACAAACTGGCGCAGTGCATTCACCTTTATATGTGGCAGCTTCAGGTTGTGGTCCGCGCCGCGTTCGTCGCAGACCACGCGGATCATGGTTGGCGGCAAATAGCGGTTGCTCTGCAGCTCTTCAATCGGTGCGCTTTCCAGCGAAAACAAACATTCCAGTAACACGCTGCCAGCTGTCACGCCGCTGTATTCCATCGCGGTGACCGAGGTGTTGCCCATCTCGTTGCTCAACACCATATCGATGGCGGTATTGGTCAGCGGGTGCTCCCAGCTGATGTAGTGTGCGTCTTCAAAAGTCAGTGCGATGTTGCGCTGGTAGGTGATGGTCATGCCGTCTTCAGCGAGGCCGGGAAAGTGGCTGATCATATGCTCGGTTGGCGTGATGATAAAACAGCCTTCGCTGTGCAGCTCATTATCGATACCGAAACAGTCGTACACGCTGTCCATATATTCTGCCAGCTGAGAGGAGCGATCTTCAGCGTCGGCGCGCTGCTTGATGTCCTGGGCAATGGCTGGTCGGCAGGAATTATATTCCAGTAAACGATCACGACCGCGCTGCAGCGACTGGCTGAGTTCCAGATAATATTTCAGGGATTTTTTCAGTAGTGCATCGATGGCTTCAGCGCTGCGGCTGTTGATGCTGGTAACACCATTGATGGCTTCCAGGGTTTCATACAGCTCGTGTTGCACCCGTTTGAATACCGAGTGCCCGGCCGGGCAGGTTTTGGCAAATGCCTGCAAGGCTTCGTCATACCAGCGAAAGCAAACCGCCTGTGCTGAGTTTTTAAAATAAGGCACATGAATATTGATGGTCTCGGTCTGGCCGATGCGGTCAAGGCGGCCGATGCGTTGCTCCAGCAGGTCGGGATTGACCGGCAGATCAAACAGCACCAGATGGTGCGCAAACTGAAAATTCCGGCCTTCGCTGCCGATCTCGGAGCAAACCAGAATCTGGCTGCCAGTTTCAAAATCGGCAAAAAAAGCCGCAGCACGGTCACGCTCGACAATGCTCAAACCTTCGTGAAAAGCAGTGGCGTGCAGGCCGGTCTGGGTTTTAATATATTGTGTGATGTCCAGCGCAGAGTCGGCACTGGCGGTAATCACCAGAATTTTCTGTGGTAACAGCTCGGCGCATTTTGCAGTCAGCCAGCCGATGCGCGGATCAATCTGTGTCCAGTGTGCTGCCGGTGAAGTCTGCTGGTATAAAAGTTCGGGCGACAACAGCTCGGCCGGATTTTCGCAGGCAAGCTGCTGGTATTGTTGCGGCAGATCCAGCGGATAGGCACTGAGCTGGCGCTCGGGAAAACCTTTCACCGCTGCGCGTGTATTTCGAAACAGTACGCGACCGGTGCCGTGGCGGTCGAGCAGGTGTTCGACCAGTTCGAAACGCGCCTGGCGAATGGCCTCTTCATCGGCACTGCTGTTTTCACTGACCAGATCAAGCAACGATAAATTGTCGCCTTCTTCAATGGTGCTTTTGATCAGTGCAATATCCTCGCCAGTCAGCACCTTGTCGTTCAGCAGATCTTCGATTACCTGTGCATAAGGCTCATAATTTTCCTCTTCCTCAACGAACTGCCGAAAGCTGGGGAAACGATCCGGGTCGAGCAGGCGCAGGCGGGCAAAGTGGCTTTCCTTGCCGAGTTGTTCCGGCGTGGCGGTCAGCAGCAATACACCCTTGGTCTGCTGGCTCAGCTGATCGATCACCATGTACTCGATGCTGGGTTCGTCGGCCGACCATTGCAGATGATGCGCCTCATCGACCACCATCAAATCCCAGTCACCAAAAACACATTGCTCGAACGCAGTGGCGTTGCTTACCAGAAAATCGATGCTGCACAGTACCAGTTGTTCAGAATGAAAAATATTTTCAAACTCGTTGGCTTCCAGCAAATCGTCACAGCGGTTCTGGTCAAAGATTTTGAAATGCAGATTGAAGCGGCGCAGCATCTCCACCAGCCACTGGTGCATCAGCGTTTCCGGCACCACGATCAGCACGCGTTTGGCACGCTCCGTCAGAATCTGGTGATGCAAAATCAGACCGGCTTCGATGGTTTTACCCAGGCCAACTTCATCGGCCAGCAATACCCGAGGTGCATAACGGTTAGCCACTTCGTGCGCGATATACAACTGGTGCGGAATCAGGCTGGTGCGGCTGCCGGTCAGGCCGTACAGATCAGACTTCGCCAGCCGGTTTTTGTGAAACAGTGTCTGGTAGCGCAGCTCGAACCAGTTGTCTTTATCGATCTGGCCATTAAACAGGCGTTCGGAAGGGCGGTTAAGTTGAATGAAGTTATCCAGCTCCGCTTCTTCGATGGTATGGCTGTTGCCGTCAGCATCGATGCCGATGTAAGTCAGCAGACCGTGGTTTTCGACCACTTCTTTCACCGTGATTTTGACCTGGTCATGGCTGGTCACCGAATCGCCGACAGAAAATATCACGCGCGTCAGTGGCGCAGTGAGTTTTGCGTAGGTACGGGTTTCGCCGGTGGCGAGGAATAGGACGGTTAGCGTGCGGGCTTCAACGGCGAGGATGGTGCCGAGGCCCATCTGCAGTTCGGCATCGCTAATGCAGCGTTGACCGGGAATAAAGTCAGCCATGATTTTTCTCGTTTTTTATCACGGCATTATTTTACGGCAGAAAAGGTTTTGTGCGTATAGTTTTTATGGGGTATGGCGGGCGGACGATACTGTATTTACGTAGGGTGGGCACGTTTTTGTGCCCACGCAGTTTTGCTACTTTGTGAGAGTCGTTGTTTAGTATTCCAGTTGTAGGGTGTGCATGGTTTTTATGCCCACGCGGTGGAGCCACTTTGTTAGTGTCGTTGTTTAGTATTCCAGGATAGTGCTTCTGTTAGGCATTGCGGTTCTCGCACCGCGGGCGAGGCACTTTTTTTCTACAGCCAAAAAAAGGCCGCCACACCAGCTACGCCCCGTAAAAAGCACAGGGGTTCCCATTTAGCCAGCACCATTATCATGCTGCGCCAGAACTTGCCCACGTTGAAAAACACGTACGCTCAGACATGCTGGCGCAGAAAGCCCATGATAACGGCACTGGCTAAATGGCTTGCTGAAGTGGGGGAAAGTCAAAAACAATAAAAGCGAGTTCGTTGCAATAATGGATATTTCACTGTAAAACATCAGGTAATAATTTTGCAGGATCGCATATTTGTAATAGATGGAATCCCGCCTATTACAGAAATAGCTGGTTTTCAGCTATCACACTGTTGTGTGTATAAAGCAATATACAGTTAATGATTCAAGGCATTAGTAACTATACATTTTTGTGAATACAGAGGAAGGCATGCGTTATATAATATTTCAGGTGTTATTACTTTTCGCTACAAATACATTTGCAGAGCAATATCTCTGCATTGAAGAACAATCTACTGGATTCAGATATTCTGAAACCCAGGGAGCTTGGATACCGTCCATTTTTAAAGCAGATGATAAGTTCACATTGTCTAATAGTTCAGGTAAGTATGAACTAAGAGTATCTGGTTTCGACCGGCCATTATCATACTGTGGAGATTTTGATGAATTAGGTATAATTAATTGTGATGGTTTGCCCAAATTTGTTTTTAATAAGAAAAACGGTCGTTTTAGCACTATAGGTCACGGCTTTTATCATTTCGTGGGGAGCAAAATTGCACCGGTTGACTCCAAGGATTTACCCGCTCCAAATGTAGTAATAGGAAAATGTACAGCTTTTTAATTTTTGAACAAAACAGCAAATAATATACGTTACATAACCATAGACACACTAACAGAAAGAGGTGAGAAGATTGTTGCAGAAGCTGAAAACTTAATCTCAGGTATTTAATAATTGCAGTTACATAATAACTACAAACCGAATTATCGCACTTATGAAATATATAGTTTATGACCACTTACTGCGACATTGTATTTAAGTGCCCGATTTGTTCATGTTTATACATGAAACATGAATTAATGAGTTACTCTGTTGTTGATGAAGACACAAACTTAGATGAGCAAGCAGAGTTTGAGGAATGGTCTGACGTTTTGGCAAAATGTGAAGATTGCGGAACGGTATTCCTCGTTGCAGATGCAACAACCGATATTGAGGTTGATAACACTAACATATGTTCATTTACAAGTTTGGCATTGTATTGTGAGATATTAGAAAAATTTCAATGCATACCTGATGAAGGGCACGAAAAATGGAGGGAATTCTTGTCGTATTTAGATGAATATGCGATTCAGCATAATTATATACAAGAAAAACTACCACTAATATTAAAGACTATAGAATATGGCATACGGCCATATACTTATTCAGTGTCTGAGAATGATATAAAAAGCTATTTTCAAGGCCATAAATTCTAATAAACCTCTGTTTAGTACAATCGAGTTTCTTTACAGTATCATTTGTAATCAACACACAACAAGTGCATTAAGTCGGACGTAAAAAACACGCCGCTTATGCTGGCGTTAAATTTAAAGGAATATAAAATGCATCCATTGAGGTTTGTAATATCTATCCTGACCATAAGCTTTTTATCATCTTGCGTTTTTGTTCCTGAAGAATCTAAAAAACAAAAATACGCAGATAACTGTCATATGTATACAAAACAGTTAACTTTGTCTGCGCAGGAAATTAAAGGGAATTTATGTAATTCTGAGGACAGTGCCGAGGCCTGTTTAATGGTTTATGGCGTTATCCTTCCAGTAAGCTCGTTCGTTATCTCTGGCAGTATTGTTCTTATAGGAAATACGCTACATTGGCTGGAGTATCAAGGCCCATGTAATGATGGCTTGGCTTAAACTCTGTCACCAGATCCACTATAAAAACGCTCCACCATTTGTTAGTCCACCGTTTTTGACTTTAACCCCACTTCAGCAAGCCATTTATCCAGCGCCGTTATCATGGGCTTTTTGCGCCAGCATGTCTGAGCGTCTTGTGCGAGTTCTGGCGCAGCATGATAACGGCACTGGATAAATGGGAACCCCTGTGTTTTTTACAGGGGCGCAGCTGGTGTGGCGGCTTTTACAAAACACGTCGTGTGTTTTGCCTTTCAGGTCAGCTATAAAGCAGCTGTTCAATTTTGCTCCCGGCAAAATTAGTCTGTGGACTCTTTTAGGCTGTAGCAAAAAAGTGCCTCGCCCGCGGTGCGAGAACTGCAATGCCTCAGTAACAAAAGTCGCCAATACTTTAGGAACCAAAACATGCGACTACCCTGGAATACTAAACAGCGAAATTCACAAAGTGGTACCACCGCGTGGGCACAAAAACGTGCCCACCCTACGAATCAATATAAATTCCACAGAGCTAATCCGCTAACAACTACCAGCATCCCGCCGATAACCCGTTTGAACAAAATATCATTCCGTAAAATAACATCATGTGTTTTCAGGCCAATAAAATGCCCGACTGCCGCCACCGGTATCAACGCAATTGAAGTCAACACATTAAGATCAACACCCAGCGCTGCAAAGGTTGTCATCTTGATGGTGACCAGGATAAACCACAGCACAAAAAGTGTGTTGCGCAGTTGTGACTTGACCACATTGCGCACGTATACCGCCACCATTAATGGTGCGCCGGTCAATGATGTGCCCGCCACGTAACCACCGAAGATCAGTAGTAACCGGTCGGCCCAGACATTGTCACTGTGAAAGCTTTTATCCAGCAGCCACATGACGGCGTATAACAGGGTGATACCGTAGATAAAAGTAACCACCCATAAATTCGGCAGGTTGAGCAAACCGAATACGCCGATAAGTGCCGGTGGCAGGATGTAATACAGTGATGATTTCAGGTAATCCCAGTTCACATTGTTTAAACGGGTACGTAATGTCAGTGCTGAAAAAAATAACAGATGAAGACCGATGATGGGCAGCCAGTAAACTGGCTGGTTATAGATCAGCAACATGAAGGGCAGGCCGAGGGCGGCACCACCAAAGCCCAGGCCGCTGCGTACAAAACCTGCCCACATGAACAGCAGGGCGGTGAGGGCGATTTCTAATGTAGAGAAGTCCGGGAACATAAAATAAAAATATTAGGTCAGACTTCTTTATTGAAATGTTCTTTGGTCAGTTTGAAAACCACCGGACTGAGTAATATCAGGGCGATCAGATTTGGAATCGCCATCAGTGCATTTAACGTGTCGGCGACCAGCCACATGAAATTCAGATTTGCCACCGCGCCAATCGGCACGGCAATAATCCACAACCAGCGAAACGGTGTAATGGCACGTTCACCCAGTAGATATTCGACACATTTTTCGCTGTAAAAACTCCAGCCTAAAATGGTGGTGAAAGCAAAGATGCTCAGACCCAGTGTGACGATATAACTACCGATGCCGGGCAGGGCGGATTCGAAAGCAGCGGCAGACAGTGCAGCACCGTTTTCACCTTGCGTCCAGACACCGCTGGTGATGATGACCAGGCCGGTGATGGAACAGATGATGATGGTGTCGATGAAAGTGCCGAGCATGGCAATGCTGCCCTGTTGCACCGGGCTGTTGGTGCTGGCAGCAGCGTGTGCGATGGGAGCGCTGCCGAGACCGGCTTCGTTGGAAAAAATACCGCGCGCCACACCGAAACGAATTGCTGCCCACATGGCAGCACCGGCAAAACCACCAGTGGCAGCAATCGGGGTGAAGGCGTGAGTGAAGATAAGTTCGAAAGCGTTTGGCAGTTGCTCGAAATTAATAATAAGAATAACAACACCAGCGCAAACATAGGCAAGCGCCATGAACGGTACCAGTTTGCCCGCGACCTGGGCAATGCGTTTGATGCCGCCGAGCAAGACCATGGCGGCCAGCACGGCCATGATCAAACCGGTCAGTACATGCGGCACGGTGAAAGTATCGTGCATAACATCGGCCACTGAATTTGCCTGAATGGTGTTACCGATGCCAAAACCGGCCAGCGCACCGAACACGGCAAAGGTAGTGCCCAGCCATGACCAGTGTGATTTCAATCCGTTTTTTATGTAGAACATCGGGCCGCCGATGTGCATGCCGTTAGCGTCGACTTCGCGATATTTCACCGCCAGTACCGCTTCGGCATATTTGGTCGCCATGCCGACAAGCGCGGTACACCACATCCAGAACAGTGCGCCGGGGCCACCGAGAAAAATAGCAGTGGCCACGCCCGCGATGTTGCCGGTGCCGATGGTGGCGGCGAGCGAGGTCATCAGCGCATTGAACGGTGCGATGTCGCCTTCACCTTTTGCTTCTCTGCCTTGCCATAACAGGCGGAAGCCGTAGCCGATGCGTTTCAGCGGCATGAACGCCAGGCCGTACATTAGATAGACGCCGGTGCCTAGAATGAGCACCAGCATCAACGGCCCCCAGACGATGCCGTTGACGGCGGAGATCAGATCATTGATTGCTTGCATGGGCGGTCACAGTTTTTATTGTTTTTGTAGAATCGGCTGGTGCAGGATATTAACAGTTTATAACAGGATTTTTTCAGCACATTTATTCCCGTTAAATGCTGCGTTAAATACCGGCTGAAATCAGGTAAAATTGCTGCTTAGTTTAGTGCTTTGTGTTTTTGGCGCTGCCCGTTGACCAGGAAAAATTATGCTACAGATAGTCGTATCTGCCCCTCGCCATTTCTTAACACTGAATAATCACCGGATAGATATGGTGTGTTGTTGATGGAGTTTAATATGCCGCTGGAAGTTTTATTTGGCTGGATGGCTTCTTTTCTTTGTACGCTGATCCTGGTGCCGCAAATCATCAAAGCCTTCAAAACCAAACAGACTGATGACGTATCGATGTATATGCTGGTGATCTCGGTGGCGGGCAACGCCTTCTGGGTGCTGCACGCATCGATGACACAGAACATTCCGCTGATTGTTGGTGCGTCGTTAATCAGCCTGATGAGCATCGTGCTTATCATCTTTAAATATATGTATGACACAAAATAACCCCGCACCTGTTCTCTACAGTTTTCGCCGTTGCCCATATTGCATGCGTGCACACATGGCGTTGAAATATGCCGGCATCAAGGCAGAGCTGCGTGAAGTCGAGCTCAGTAATATGCCGCCACAGGCGCTGGCTGTTTCACCGAATGCCACCGTGCCGGTGCTGGTTCTGCCTGATGGCACAGTCAATGACGAGAGCTGGGATATCGTCAAGTGGGCCTTGCAACAAAATGATCCGGATGGCTGGCTGGGTGAAAATAACGAGTACGCACTGGATGCCGAGATACTGATCGAAACCAACGACTTTTCTTTCAAGGAAGACCTCGATCATTATAAATACGCTGACCGTTTTCCCGAGCATAGCAAAGAACATTACCGCACGGCCTGTGAAGAATTTATCAAAGAGCTGGAGGACATGCTCAGTGGAAATAAATACCTGCTCGCGAACAGGATGACGCTGGCCGATGTCGGTGTATTTCCTTTTGTGCGCCAGTTTTCGCTGGTTGATAAAGAATGGTTTGATCAATCGCCATATCCTGCAGTGCAGCGCTGGCTGCAGGCTTTGATCGATAGCGAGCTGTTTCAGCAGGTTTTTCAGAAACACGCTCTGTGGAAAGAAGGCGCAGTGCCAGTCTACATTTGAGGCTTAGCGTTTTATTGTGGTGTTCAGAATCGACAGGCCTTTTGAAAGCGAGCGCAGGCTGTCGCAATCGGTGATCCAGGTGATTGAATTGCTGGGCATGTACCACGCCGAGCTGGCACGTATTCTTGGTCAGCAATGCAGAGACATCGGTCAGTTAAGTGCCGGTCAGTCCTGTATCAAACGTGATTCTGAAGCCTGGCAACAGGCGAAACTTTTTATTGAAACCTACCATCTGCTGTTCGATTATTTTGATGGTGATGGTGTAGCGATATATCACTGGATGCGTGCGGACAATCAGCAGCTACAAGGCACGCCGCATTTTCTTATTGTTGATGATGGCCAGCTACAGCGGGTACATGATTATCTTTTTCAGGCAAACTAGGCTAAATCATAGCGCTTTAACTGTTCCAGCGATTTGTTTAAAATTCCGACACTTATTTGGCTTATTCCTGTATTATTATACCGTCTGTCAGAAAACAGGCAGCACTTTGTCACTTTTTGACAAAAGGTGTTGAAATAATGTCAAGCTTGACTATAGTTGTTTGCAGTATTTAGTGCTTTGCAAGCGAAGTATTAAATATCCAGCTAATTTCAAATAGTTACAAATTCCGCAAATCATAAACACCGGCTTTAAGCTGCGTTGCAGACAACAGAAATACGTCTGTGGCGGCAAATGAATCTAAATCAAATAGTTAAAACTCAAGTTTTTGTGCTTTTTATATAGCACTTAAAAATGATGCTTTTATAACCACTTATTATTTTATTTGGATCTTCATGATGAATGCAAATCGACAGGCTGCGGCTAAATTCGATAACAAATCTGACAAGTATTCAAAGATCATTGAAAAGGTCTTCACCTGTACTAACGAACATCTTATGATATTGATCACGCAGATGCTGAATACTGCGGATCACAAGCTGTTCGACCTGGCTGAACAGGCCAGCAGCGATGAAGAGCAGATGAAATACATGGACTGTACCCGGATCTTTCGTACAGAAAGAAATGACATCAGCGGTCATTTCTTTATCAACCTGAACAACTCATTATCTGCCCGTTATTCATCCGACGCAGACGCAGGTGATATGGAGCTTAGCCTGGTCGGCCAGGATGAAATGGAAGAGATGGTGGCGATTACCACCATGCACTCCAAAGCCATGAATCTTTATGGTGAGGAAGTTACCGACCTTGAAACACGCCTGGAATACCTTGAAATAAACTGTGACAACATGTTTGATAAAGAGGCGCTGGATCCAAAACATATCTGTGAAGTGTTCCAGAAAACCATTGAGAACATCGAACTGGATATCGAAGTAAAACTGGTTTTTTATAAATTATTCGACCAGGAAGTCTGCTCAAAACTCGGCGTGATGTACAAGGCGATCAACAAGATTCTGATCGATAATGACATCATGTCTGAAATCATCATGAAAACCACCAAGGCAGAAGATGTTGAGCAGGAACGCATCGAAGATGAAGTTTCATCGCGTGTTGCAAGTTACTACAATCCTGAAGAAAAAGTAGCAACGGATTTTATTCCACGCTCAGGCAAGGAAGTTAGCCACATCGTCAACGAATTCATGAGTGGCGAAATGACCGTCACTGAAAACGAAATCGAGCTGCCTAAATCCTTTTTACAGGTGCCGACGCAACAGGATCTGGAAGGAAAAAACTGTTACGAGAGAAAGGAAGTCTTAAAAGCACTTTCCAAACTGCAACGTAAGCTGACTTCATTGCCTGGCCATACGGAGTGTCTGTCTACCGAACAGATCAAGCAGGAACTGGTTGCTGACATCAGTAAACAGAACGGCGGTATCATCGATAAACGTGTCAACCTGCTTGATGAAAGAAGCATTGATTTTGTCGGCATGATGTTTGGAGCAATTTCTGATGATGAGACTGTCTCCGAGTTAATGACCAACATGATTTATCAGTTACAAATCCCGGTGATGAAAGTAGCTATGTCTGACCACTCTTTGTTCGACAAGGAAAATCATCCGGCAAGAGAAACCGTTGATCTGCTGACCACTGCAGGCAAGGGCATTAACCAGAAAGATGATCATTTGTATGATGAACTGGAAAAAATTGTTGATGACATCCTTGATGAATTCGACATCGACATAAAAATATTTGAAAACGCTGTCGCTGAACTTGAAGAAATTATTTTAAAAGAAGAGCAGCTGACTAACGAAATGGAAAGACAGGAGCAGCGAAAAATCTTGCAGGAGCATGCGCGTAATATCGTTATTACCCAGTTGAAGATGGTTTCGTGTGACAAGAAAATCCCGAATAATGTACGGCCATTAATTTTAAAACACTGGTCGACATTAATGCTGAACCGTTACATCCGCCATGGTCGTAGCAGTGCACAGTGGGTGCAGTCCGTGCTGCTTTTAAAGCTGTTATTAAAGTGTATTCAGCCGATCAAGTACCGCTCACAACTGCAACTGGTGAAAGATAATCGTGACGCATTGCTACAGGCTGTTAACGATGAGCTGTTTGAAACCAGGCAGAACAAGGATGACATAAAATCCCAGATCGCTGAACTGAAAGCACACTTTGCTGAACTGGTGAAAGAATACGACCTGACCATTGTTGATGGAAATGACAATGCGGTCACTGAAGAAGAAATACTGGAAGAATCAGCAGAAAACACCGAAGAAGAATTACAGAAGATTCAGAAAGTAACCGACATTGCCAAAAACAAAATTGCACAGTTACAGAGCTCGACCAAACCCGGTGTCTGGTATGAACTGTACAACGGTGAAGGCAAACCTATACGTCGTCTGAAACTGTCCGTGATTTTAACCGATGCTGCACAGCTGATTTTTGTTGATCGAAAAGGCGTTAAGGTTATCGAAAAAGATGCGGAAGTTTTTGCCAAAGAACTTGAAGAAGGCCGTTCTCGTGTACTGGCTGACCACTCAACCTTCAACCACGCATTGGGCCAGGTAATGAATGCACTTGCCGCTTAAATAGTTGCCAGTTACGTGGGGACTGCCTGCAGTCTCCGCGTTTTTTTTTCGTCTGGCATTTACAGGATTACAGGCAGGGAAAGTTTAATTGAGTCTTGTCCGAAACTTTATTTCCATTGATGGATTACCCACATATTACCGACTTTAAATTCACCTTCTGGATTGACGAAGGAGGGCTTTAAAGCTGCGTAATCCTGGATGCTTGTTCATAGTGATAGCTTTTGAATTATTATTCCTGAGGTATTGTTTCGCTCATTTGTCCGGCTGTTTTACCGACAGTTCTGCCAGGATACGAGAAACAATATTTTCGCTGCGATTATAGTCTACAGGAATCAAGCTATTGGAATCATTATAACAAAGCACTAAGCTCGGGAAACTGTGCACCCCCAGCTGCATGGCGCTATGCAGATCCTGTTGCAGTAACTGCTCGCACTGCGCTGAAAAAAGGTCAGCTTCAAAACGTTTACTGTCCAGTTTGCAATCGGCTGCCAGCTGAATAAGAACATCACTGTCGGACGGATTTTTTGCCTGCAGATAATACGCCTGCTGAATAGCAAGCAGCATGTTTTCACTGGCAGATGCCTGTCCCTGTAAACCGGCGGCGATCACCGCACGACAGGAAAGATAGCTTGAGCGGCGCGGCTGATTCTGCGTCCAGAAATCAAAGTTAAATGTTGTGCCCGGAATCTGCTGCTGAATATACGCCCAGGTATCCCTGATATTGGCCTGCATCTCGGCGGGCATCGGCTGTTCGTTATCTGCTGCCAGACCACCCAGTAAATAGCGGATTTCCACCTTGCCAGACAGCGCGGACTGTACCTGCTGCCAGACCGGGCGAAAGCCCCAGCACCAGCTGCACATGGGGTCATGTACGTAATATAAGGTTGCTGCATGCATTGTTAACTATGAAATTTAAGAAGAGCAGCTGACTTCAATCTGCTGCGCCCATTCCGGTGGGTGACCGGCATAATGTTCGAAATCCGGGTGTTCATCAAACGGCTTTTGCAGGATGTTCATCAGCTGTTCAATTTCGCTGTAGTCGTGCTCGTCCTGTGCTTTACGAATCGCAATTTCGGCCATGTAGTTACGCAGAATGTATTTGGGGTTGATATTTTTCATCTGCTGGCAACGTGTTTCCTGCGCTATATTTTCCTGCTTTAAACGTGCCTGATAACGGCTGAACCAGTCATCAAATGCTGCGCGGTCGAGAAACAGGTCACGGCAAAGATTAACATCATTTGCCGTTTGCTGATTACTGAGATTCCGAAAAAACAGCGTGTAGTCAACATGATCTTTTTCCAGCAGTGCCAGCAGCTGGCTGACAATTTTCTGATCGTTGTTATCTGCTTGCGTGAAACCAAGTTTCTGCCGCATCAGCTCGGCGTAATAGCGTACAAATTCAGGCTGATATTTATCCAGCGACTGTTTTGCCAGCGTCACCGCCTCATCCGTATTTTCATGTAGCAGCGGCAACAATGCCTGCGCCAGACAGCTCAGATTAAACAGGCCGATTTCCGGTTGCCTGTTAAATGCGTATCGTCCCTGATGGTCGGAGTGGTTACAGATATAATGCGGATCGAATGACTCAAGAAAACCAAACGGGCCGTAATCCAGCGTAATGCCGTGAATTGACATGTTGTCGGTGTTCATCACGCCATGGGCAAAACCCACGGCCTGCCATTTTGCGATCAGCTTTGCGGTGCTGGCGACCACCTCATCAAGAAATGCCTGGCAGGGGTTTTCACGGCCTGCCAGGTGAGGGAAGTACTGCTGTATCACATAATCAA
>WFOC01000071.1 GCA_015488295.1 Gammaproteobacteria bacterium | reverse complement strand
ATGTCGGCTCATCACATCCTGGGGCTGAAGCAGGTCCCAAGGGTATGGCTGTTCGCCATTTAAAGTGGTACGCGAGCTGGGTTTAGAACGTCGTGAGACAGTTCGGTCCCTATCTGCCGTGGGCGTTTGAGAATTGATGGGAGCTGCTCCTAGTACGAGAGGACCGGAGTGGACGTACCCCTGGTGTTCCGGTTGTCACGCCAGTGGCATTGCCGGGTAGCTACGTACGGAACCGATAACCGCTGAAAGCATCTAAGCGGGAAGCGGGCCCAAAGATGAGTTCTCACTGGAACTTTAAGTTCCTTGTAGGTCCGTCGAAGACTACGACGTTGATAGGCAGGGTGTTGAAGCGCAGTAATGTGTGAAGCTAACCTGTACTAATTGACCGTAAGGCTTGACCATATAACCCCAAGTGTTTTAGCTGATTGAAAGCGAACACAAAAGCGGCTTATATGTGTGTAACACTAGAATATATACTAATATTTGGCTTTCCAGTTTAGGAAATACAGTTTTCATTTTTGAAAACTCTATATCCGACCAGTTTGTCTGGCGGCAATAGCAAGTAGGAACCACCTGAATCCATCTCGAACTCAGAAGTGAAACTACTCAGCGCCGATGGTAGTGTGGGGCCTCCCCATGTGAGAGTAGGACACCGCCAGGCTTTAAATCTAAAAAACCTGTTCAGCAATGAACAGGTTTTTTTTTGCCTGCGATTCTTGCTGAAACAAGAGCTCAGGGACAAGCTTGTCTCTGACCCCGGTCAGTGTTTCTGTTAAAATTCCGGTTATGATTGCATACCCGGATATCGACCCGGTCGCTCTTTCATTAGGCGACATAAAAATACACTGGTACGGCCTGATGTACCTGATTGGTTTTGTCGGTGCCTGGTTTTACGGTGTACAGCGTACCAAACGTGAAGATATCAACTGGACGCGCAAGCAGGTAGAAGATGTTATTTTTTACGGTGCTATGGGCGTGATCCTTGGTGGTCGCATCGGGTACACCCTGTTTTATAACTTTTCATCGTTCATTGATAACCCCATCTCACTTTTTTATATCTGGCAGGGCGGCATGTCGTTTCATGGTGGCATGCTGGGTGTGTTTGCCGGCCTGTATTTATTCGCTCGTAAAAACGGCATGAGTTTTTTCCAGGTCTCTGACTTTATCGCACCCTGGGTGCCTATTGGCCTGGGTGCTGGTCGTATCGGTAACTTCATCAACCAGGAATTATGGGGGCGGCAAATGGAACATGTTATGCCATGGGCCATGGATTATGGCGATCACATTGCGCGCCACCCATCATCTTTATACCAGGCGTTAACCGAAGGTCTGTTACTGTTCCTGATTCTGTGGTGGTATTCATCGAAACCACGACCTTACATGGCAATATCTGCCGTGTTTATGTTCTGCTATGGTTGCTTCCGCTTTTTCACAGAGTTTTTCAGAATTCCTGATGCGCATTTAGGTTTCATTGCATTCGACTGGCTGACCATGGGCCAGCTTCTGTCATTGCCGATGATTCTGTTTGGCATGGGGTTGTATTATATTTCTATTAAACGTCAACAAAGTCAGAGTCGTTCATGAAACAATATCTTGATCTGATGCGCCATGTGCGTGACAACGGAACCAAAAAAGAAGACCGTACCGGCACTGGTACAGTGTCTGTGTTTGGTCACCAGATGCGGTTTGACCTGAGCGAAGGTTTTCCCATGGTAACCACCAAAAAATGCCACCTCAAATCCATCATTCATGAGCTGCTCTGGTTTTTAAGCGGCGATACCAATATAAAATACCTGCAGGAAAATGGCGTTCGTATCTGGAATGAATGGGCAGATGAAGATGGCAATCTCGGCCCGGTGTATGGTTATCAGTGGCGCAACTGGCCGGCAGCTAACGGGGAACACATCGATCAGATTGCGCAGGTCATCGACCAGATAAAAAATAATCCCGATTCGCGGCGCATTATTGTTAGCGCCTGGAATGTCGGAGAGATCGAAAACATGGCGTTGCCGCCGTGTCACATGATGTTTCAGTTCTACGTTGCTGATGGCAAGCTTTCCTGCCAGTTGTACCAGCGCAGCGCCGATATATTTTTGGGCGTGCCGTTCAACATTGCCTCATATGCACTGCTTACCATGATGGTGGCGCAGGTCTGTGATCTGGCACTGGGTGATTTTGTTCATACTCTGGGTGATGCGCACCTTTATTCCAACCATCTGGAACAGGTCGATGAGCAACTAAGTCGCAAACCCTTCCCGTTGCCGCAGATGAAAATAAATCCGGATGTAAAATCGATTTTTGATTTCAAGTTTGAAGATTTTGAGCTGGTCGGTTACGAAGCGCACCCGCACATCAAAGCCACTGTTGCGGTTTAAAAAAACTGGTCCACAGATGAACGCAGATAAACACAGATGTTTTAAAATGGCGGAAGCACTTATCCGTGTTTACTCGTGTTCATCAGTGGGTAAAAACCTTGCTTGTTTTAACCGGTTTAATCGTGAGGTTGTTCAATAGTGATTATCTCGATGATCGCAGCCATGGATCGCAACCACCTGATCGGCAATAAAAACCAGTTGCCCTGGCATCTGCCGGCAGATTTTGCACACTTCAAATCGACCACCATGGGCAAGCCCATTGTCATGGGGCGAAAAACCTATGAGTCTATTGGCAAGCCATTGCCTGGTCGGGTAAATATTGTTTTAAGCCGAAATCCCGAGACGCAGTTTGAAGGCGTGGTCTGCGTCAGCCATTTTGACGATGCACTGGCAGCTGTTCCTGACGCGCAGGAAATAATGATCATTGGTGGCAGTACAATCTATGAAATGTTATTGCCGCAGGCGGATCGTTTATATCTGACTTACGTTGAAGCTGAGTTTGAAGGTGATGCCTGGTTTCCAGAATTTGAGAAAAGCCAGTGGCAGGAAACTGAGAGCAGGACGTGTCCGGCGGATGAGAAAAATACTTATGATTGCCGTTTTGTTACTCTGGAAAAAATAAAGCAGGATTGAACTTCGACAGTAAAGGTCAGTCGTAGTATATGCAATAGATTGAGACAATTGATTTGTAGACTCCTGAAGAGCGCCCTTGCCGGTGCTCTTTTTTTTGCCTAACTTTTTCTTTCGTTCCGCTGCTTTAATTTTTTTAAATATTTTTCAGGTGGCTTTTGTGCGCCCGGACAAGGCAGCCGAAAATACTCAAAAGGTCGTACATCGATTCGCATCGCGGTTAAGGAGCCGCCCCATAAACAGCCGGAGTCGATAGCATAGGTATTATTAATGCAGGAAAAACCAGCGTGTGGCAGGGTCGACCAGTGGCCGAAAACAATAATGTCATCCCGGGATTTTCGGCCCGGCACTTCATACCAGGGCATTAAATGCCCGGCCTGGCTGCCGGGTTCCCCTTTTGCACCCAATGCTGGTTTTCCCTCTTTGTCGCAATAACGCAGACGGGTCAGGATGTTGGTGATAAAGCGATAGCGTGGCCAGCCTGATAAAGCATCATCCCACATAAAAGGCTTATCGCCGTACATGTGTTTATAGAAGTTTATGTGATTATCGCTCTGTAAAATATGCTCCACTTCACTGGCTAACTGGCGGGCCTTGTTTATGCTCCAGTGCGGGTGAATCCCGGCGTGAAGCAGGGTTATATTATTTTTTGCATCATGATGAAGTAATGGCCGGTGGCGTAACCAGTCGAACAGTTCATCGGCATCGTCGGCCTTTAAAAGATTATCAAGGGTGTCTTTTTTTCCGGGTTGCTGGTGATCATAGGCTGTGGCCAGTAAATGCAGGTCATGATTACCCAGCACGGTGAGAGCGTTGTCTTCGAGTGATCGAATAAAGCGCAATGTTTCCAGAGACTTTGGCCCGCGGTTGACCAGGTCGCCACAAAACCAGAGTTGGTCATGGTCGCTGTTAAAATTTATCTGAGTTAAAAGTGCTTTTAACTCATCGAAGCATCCCTGTACGTCACCGATGGCATAAGTAGCGATTTGTTCTTTCTCCGAAAAAGTTTTAAGTTATATGTCGTAAGTTAAAAGCGCTTGTTTTTACCAGTATAAAACATACAACTAATTACATATAACTTATATTTTTTTCTGTAACTCTATCAGTCTGAACCAGCCTTTAGCAAGTGCCGGTTCATCACTTATAACTTCCAGTTGCGGACAGCTTTGTAAAACATGTTCAAAGACTACATCGGTGCGTGTTGCGATGTGGCGGATAAAAAAACTTAACATTCGACGCACGAGTGCTATCTGTCCCGGCTTGATGAATTTATCGAACAGATAAATGGTGCCGCCCGGTTTTAATACACGACAGGCCTCCTGCAGGGCCAGCTCAGGTTTTGGTACCACGGCAAGAATCAGGTGCATAACAATGACATCAAAACTTTCATTTTCAAAAGGCAATGCCTGGCTGTCAGCGATTTGAAAGCTGATGTCGAGAGCCGAACCTGCGATGTATTTTTCAGCGCGCTTTTCTGCGCGTTGTAACATGGCGGGAGTAATATCCGTGCCGACATAATGCGCATCAACAGGAAGGTGTGGAATATCGAGGCCACTGCCGATGCCATTAATCAGAATATTTTTGTTCGCTGTGTCCGTTAAGCGCGCCAGACTTTTTTCACGATAAAAATCGAGTGGCCCGGAGACCATTGCATCATAAACCGGTGCCAGTAATGTGTAGCTGTGCTTTAACGCCATCGGCTTTTTTAGAAATAATGCGGCTTAATGCAGCGTGTTCGGCACGCTTAATTGAAACGGTGGAATATCAGCATCAAATTTTTCACCGTTGTCAGTCAGCATCTGGTAACTGCCGTGCATAGTGCCAAATGGTGTATTCATGAATGTGCCGGAAGTATATTGAAAGCCTTCACCGGGTTGCAAACGCGGTTGTTCGCCAATCACACCATCACCTTTTACTTCCTGAACCATGCCATCGCCGTCAGTGATTACCCAGTGGCGTGCGAGCAGCTTGGCCGGCATCGAGCCGTTATTACGGATGGTGACCGTGTAGGAAAATACATAATGGTTGTTGTCCGGGTCTGATTGCTCAGCGATATAAGCGGGTTGAACCTGCACGTCAATTTTATTCATAGCGGTATCCGTTTTAAATTGAAAACAAGTATCTTAAAATCAGGGTGATAACTCATTGTACCACTGTCAGATGCATTCATTAACATAAATGATGAAAGGATATTGCCTTTTAATTCAGAGGCTTATCTGTGTGGCGTTGAGGGGGTTAGCTCAGGGTTTGGTAAAGATTAACGAAATCTTCGATAGATAATTCTTCAGCGCGTTGCCCTGGCTGCAGGCCTGCCTGCTCAATTTGCCGGGTAGAGCACAGATCCTTGAGCGTGTTTTTCAGGGTTTTTCGTCGCTGGGAAAATGCCTGCCGAACCAGTTTTTCATATAGTGAGAAATCTGTAATCCTGTCCTCAAACCGGGTTTTTGGCAGCAGACGCAAGATGGCGGAGTTCACTTTCGGTGCTGGCTGAAAAGCATAAGGCGGCACTTCGAACAGCGCCTGTGTTTCACAGAAGGTTTGTAACATGACGCTGAGCCGGCCGTAATTTTTGATGCCGGGAGTGGCGACAATACGGTCGACCACTTCTTTTTGCAGCATGAAGTGCATGTCCTGAATCAGCTCACGCTGATTGAGCAGGTGAAAAAGCACCGGTGTCGAAATGTTGTAAGGCAGGTTGCCGACGATGCGAAGCTTTTTGTCTGTATTCTGCGCGGCGTGAAATTCAGCGAAATCAAATTTCAGAACATCTTTTTCATTAACGATCAATTTGCTTTTGTTGGTGATGTCAGAAAAAACACAATTGTTGATCAGTCTGGGAATGATGTCGCGATCAAGCTCGATGACGTTAAGAAAATCCAGACGTGACAGCAATGGTTTGGTCATCGCGCCCAGTCCCGGGCCGATCTCGACCATCAGGTCACCGGGCTGTGGCTGAATACTGTCGACGATAAGATTGATGACCGATGTGTCGACCAGAAAGTTTTGTCCGAAGCGTTTTTTGGCGAAGTGAGGCATCTTAGATGCAGTGAAAAGTGAAAAATGAAAAATGAAAAATAAAAAGCCATAAAAGCTTAAGCACGATTGTATTATATTTGCAGGTAGTTTTAAAATTTTTCATTTTTCATTTGGGCTGCTGTATTGTATCGCCATTTTAATCGCTTCAACCAGGCTGCTAATACTCGCTTCCCCTGTGCCGGCAAGATCCAACGCAGTCCCATGGTCGACTGAGGTGCGGACAAACGGCAGGCCGAGTGTGATATTAACCGCTTTGCCGAAGCCGCTGTATTTTAAA
Source organism: Gammaproteobacteria bacterium (assembly GCA_015488295.1). Classification (GTDB taxonomy): domain Bacteria; phylum Pseudomonadota; class Gammaproteobacteria; order SZUA-229; family SZUA-229. Next base: position 20,997 of record WFOC01000071.1, on the reverse strand, counting down.
ACCGGCAGGCCCTGATCATGGTACATGGCGAGTACAGCATCGCCATGTTTTAAATATTTTTCTGTAAACAGCGTATCTGCCGGCAACGGGCCGAGCAGACGCATGTTCTGTGTTTTTAATTTTTCGATGACCGGTGTGATGGTGTTTATCTCTTCATCACCGAGGTTGCCATCTTCGCCTGCGTGCGGGTTCAGGCCGCAGACAAGTATCTTCGGGTTTTTTATGCCGGCCTGTTGTTTTAAAAAGGCATCAAGAATAAGCAGGACTTCTTCGAGAGATTCTTTTGTGATCGCGTTGCTGACATCTTTTAACGGCAGGTGTGTGGTGGCCAGTGCCACGCGTAATGTTTTTGTCGCCAGCATCATCACTGGCTTCGCACCGGTTTTATCTGCCAGGTATTCCGTATGGCCGGTGAAGGCAAAGCCTGCCTGATTGATGATGCTCTTCTGTACCGGGCCGGTGACCATGCCATGCATTTTTTTCTGTAGACATAAGTCGTGTGCCAGATCGAGCATCTTCAAAACATAAGCGCTGTTGTCCGGATTGAGTTTTCCGGTCTGACAGGCACTGCCTAATGCCAGTGGAATAACATTGAGTTTCCCCGGCTGATAATACTTGTCGAAATGTTCGATATTGTGATGTATGTATAAAGACGGTGCCAGCTTCAGCTGGGCTGCGCGTTGCACCAGAAGATCGGGGTCGGCAAGAATGTATAGCTCGGCATGATCAAACACTTCTGGTGAAGCATCTGCGAGTCGCAGGCAGATGTCCGGGCCGATACCTGCCGGTTCACCGCTGGTGATGATGAGTTTGATCGTAGTATTGCTTTCTGAGTTTGCCATTGCTTGCAGTTTGATCAGGTGGCTGGGCTAGCTATCTTCATCGTCGACAAATTCGACATAAGCTTCATCGCGGGTGCGGCGTAACCAGAGACGAAGCTCTTCGTCGATCTTGCGTTTTTTGATGGCGTTACGTGCCTGGTTTTCTTTGTTGGTTTTTCCCTGATCGTGCTGGCGGCGCTCTAGTACTTCGAGGATGTGCCAGCCAAAATTTGTTTTGAAGGGTTCGGAAAGTTGACCGATCTCCAGACTGTTGGCGACATTTTCAAATGCGGGGACAAATTCTCCGGGGTTGTACCAGCCCAGGTCGCCACCTTTTATTTTGGTGGTGGGGTCTTCGGAAAATTTACTGGCGAGCTCAGCAAAGCTTTTACCGTTTTCGATTTTTTGCTTGATCTCCAGTAATTTCTTGCGTGCCTGATCATCGCTCATTTCAGCGCTGGTACGAATTAAAATGTGCCGGGCGTTGGTTTGTTGCACCAGAATCTGGTCGTTAGAACTGCTGATCAGCTGTAACAGGTGAAAGCCACTGGCGCTTTTCACGGGCCTGGAGGTTTCGCCCGGTTGCAAATCTTTCACGGCTTCGACAAAAAGCTGTGGTAACTCGTTGGCTTTACGCTTGCCAAGGTCGCCGCCCTTGAGTGCGTTACGGCCGCTGGAAAACTTGATGGCCATGTCTTCAAACTTTGATGAGCCCTGTGTGATTTTTTTATAGACAGACTCGGCTTTCTTTTTTGCGGCATCAAGATCTTCGGGGGAGGCTGTTTCCGGTGTCGCGATCAGAATATGGCGCAGGTGATACATCGCATTGGATGAACCACTGTTTTCGTTCTGTTCAATATACTGTTTTACTTCCTGATCAGAAACGTTGATCTTGCTGGCGACTACACGTTGCTGAAGCTGATTGATGATAAGTTCGTTGCGGGTCTGCTCACGAAAACGTGTATAGCTGATGCCCTGCGCCTCAATGGCATCGCGGAATTGGTCCAGCGTCAGGTTGTTGCTTTTTGCCAGCCGTTCCAGCATGCGGTTGAGCATCAGGTCGTCGACAGTGATGCCGAACTGTTTGGCTTTCTGTATCTGGATGGTGTCGCGGATCATCCTTTCCAGCACCTGCTTTCTCAGTGTCTTCGGATCAATGCGTGAAAGCTGGCTGAGTTCCAGTTGTTTGCGAAAATCATTAACGCGATTGTCCAGCATGATCTGTGTGATGACATCTTCATTGACCACCACCACGATTTTATCCAGTAGTTTTGGTTCTGCCTGTGACAGTCCGGGTAAAACAAAAAAGGCCAGTATTAATAAAATTTTTGAGAAACGGTTCATCTTCATAATTGGGTGTATCGGTGGCTTACTGGAAAGGGTCGCTGTAACCATAAATAGATTGTGTCAGGGTTGATCTGGCTTTGCTGCCGGACAGGCTGCCCAGACCTTTAAAGACGAATTGTACCAGTATTGAGTTGTCATAAGCATTATTAACCGAGGTTGAATTTTGCAACCGGCGCTGTGCCAGCAGTTGTATCGACCAGCAACAGCTGTCGTAGGCCAGGCCGAGAATACTGTCGATAGACCTGGCGTTTTTCAGCGAATAGTTCCAGCGTGCAATGCCGCTGTAATTACGGCTAAGAGCATAGACAAAGGAAGTGTCGGTCTGTTCAATATCAATGGCATCACTGTTCTTTTTCAGGCGTTTGCGATAGCCGATGTTGAACAGGTGGCGGGCATCTGACTTATAGTGCAGCACGTAGTTATCCTGCGATAAGCGGCTGTTGGTGGTATCCCATTGCAGATCGATGCTGCCTTTCCAGTTGCCCCAGTTGGCATCAAGATCAGCGATGATGTCAGACTGTTTAGCGGTGTCTATGTCGCCATTAAGTGAGACCTTGCGGTCGGCAAAATAATAGATCTGGCCGATGCTGGCACGAATCAGTTCCAGGCCGCTGCCCGGATTCAAAATACGGCTGGTCACTGCAACGGTGAGCTGGTTGGCATCGCCAATGCGGTCGCGACCAACAAAGCGGTTATCGCGAAATAACTGTGCAACGGTGAAGTTGGGGATGCTGGTGTCGAACAGTGGCAGCTTGCTCTGATCTTTATATGGAACGTTGAGATAATATAAACGTGGCTCCAGCGTTTGCTGAAAACCGCTACCGAGCGGGCGCTCGAAAAACAGCCCGGCATCGATGCTGCTCATCGGCAGGTTGCGGTCTTCAACTTCCAGTGTTGTGCCCGGGGTTGTGGCATCGCCATCGGTGCCAATATCATATTGTATGTGGTTGAATTTGATTGCCGGTTTCAGGAACCAGGCCGTGCCATTCAGCGGCAGAAGCAAACCGGGAACAACATTCAGTCGACTGCCGGTGGTTTTTGTACCGTCTTCGTGGGTGAAATCGACGTACTCTGAATCAAAGGTAAAAAGTACCGGGCTGTCAGCGATTGCGGTATCACCGAAAAAAGTTAATTGTGGCAGACGTTCGTAGGGGCGACGGGCAATAGCGGTTGTTTCGTCGATGGTTTTTATGTCCTGTAGCTGAGCCTTCATGTGCCAGTTATTCAGGTCATAGTTTAATGCCACATTGCGGTACAGATGTGTGCGGCTGGTGCTGCCCAGGCTGTTGGAAAAATCGTTGAAATAATCTGCGTCAGATATGTCCTGTATATCAGCGCTGAATATCAGGTTGGACATGATGCGGGATGTTTGCTGGTAGCGGTACTGATAGCGTTCCTGCTTGGTGGTTTTATCGCTGGGTAAATAAGCGCCTTTAAATTTTCCGGTGCTTGATTGTGTGAGAAAACGGTAGTTGCCACCGAGTTCCAGGCCGCGGTTTTCCATATAGCGAGGTGTCAGCACGGCATCCTGATTGGGTGCAATGTTCCAGTACCAGGGGGTGGAAAGTTCCAGACCGCGTGATGAGGAGGTGCCGATCTCCGGAAACAGCAGACCGCTGCGGCGCTTATCGCTGGTGGGGAATTCCATATAAGGCACATACATAAACGGCACATTTTTGAAACGGATGACCACGTCTTCGGCGCTGCCGTACTCGTCGTCGTGATCCAGTTCGATCTCATCGGCGCTGATCAGCCAGTCGGGTGCAGACAGGTCGCAGCTGGTGATGCTGGCATTGTTCAAAATCGAGGTGTTGGGGCTGCCGCTGTTCACATCTTTTTCACGGGCAAGGATGGTTTCCGCCTGACCTTTCATGTTGCTGCCCGGCATAAAAAATTTGATATTGTTGAATTTTCCCTGCGTGCTTGCACCTGCGCCGGACTGATTTATATTGACGGTGCCGCTGTCGGCATCCAGTGATAAATTGACGGTGTCGATGTGCACATTGCCGGAAAAATTGATGGTGTCCTGTTGTTTGTCGTATCTGGCGTGGTCGGCGGTAACGCGGATTAAATGCTTTTCGATGATGACGTTGCCATCCAGCGTGGTTGATCCATCTTTACTGGACTGGGTGAAGTCGGCGCTGATTTCAGTGTTGCCAATGCTATCAGCATCGAAGGCGCGGGGTTTTACGTGTTTTGCAGTGGCGCTGCTCTGTGTCGAGCAGAGCCTTGTTTTGTCTGCGGCTGTTTGCCGGGTGCTTGTGTCCGCAGAAATAACGGGTGAGAGCAGAATAAAAAACAACACGCCGGTGCAGCGTGAATTTTTTCCACACATGATGTTAAAAAACGTTCTCGTCGAAGTGGTTAATAACAATCTTTTTGCGCCGTTGTTTTGCGCGTTAGTTTACCAGTAAAAATTCGAGCAGGGCTTTTTGTGCGTGCAGGCGATTTTCCGCTTCGTCCCAGACCACGCTTTGTGTGCCATCGATAACATCGGCGCTGACTTCTTCGCCACGGTGTGCCGGCAGGCAATGCATGAACAGGGCATCATCATTGGCTCGTGCCATCAACTCACTGTTCACCTGAAAATCAGCAAACGCCTGTTCGCGAATTTTCTGTTCTTCTTCCTGGCCCATGCTGGCCCAGACATCGGTGACGATGAGGTCGCTACCGGTACAGGCGGCAGCAACGTCCTGGGTGATTTCGATAAAGTCGTGAGTCTCATCGATGAAAGCCTGTTGCGGCTCAAAACCTTTCGGGCAGGCGATGTTCAGCTTGAATTCCAGCATTTTTGCCGCGTGCATATAAGAGTGACACATGTTGTTGCCGTCACCGACCCAGGTCACAGTTTTGCCCCTGATGTCGCCACGGTGTTCGAAATAGGCCTGCATGTCGGCCAGTAGCTGGCAGGGGTGAACATCGTCGGTCAGGCCGTTGATCACCGGCACCGAGGAGTATTCCGCCAGTAGTTCGGCTTTTTCGTGCTCGAAGGTGCGTACCATCAGGCAGTCGGCCATGCTGGATAAAACGCGCGCACTGTCTTCCACCGGTTCGCCGCGTCCCAGCTGGGTGTCGCGAGGTGAGAGAAAAATGGCGTGGCCGCCAAACTGTGCCATGCCGGTTTCGAAAGAGACCCGGGTGCGGGTGGATGACTTTTCAAAAATCATCGCCAGTACCTTGTTTTTCAGCGGCTCAAAAATTTCGCCACGGTGTTGCATGGCTTTTAATTCGCTGGCGCGTTCGATGATGTCTCTGAACTCGGTTGAACTCAGGTCGGTGAGCGTTAAAAAGTGTCGAACGGTTTTGTTTGAAGTTTTCATGCGGCAACTTTGTTTTGTAGTGAATCGATAACCAGCTCGCTAACCGTGCTGACAATACTGTCGGCCTGTTGCTGGTCGAGAATCAACGGTGGCAGCAGACGGATAACGCTGCCGGCGGTGACGTTGATCAGCAGGTTTTTTTGCAGCGCCAGTTTTACAAACTCGCTGCATTCGTGTGCGACCTGTTCGCTGTCCAGCTCGATGCCGATCATCAGACCCAGGCCGCGAATCTCGCGTACGCCGTCAAGCTGGCCGAGTTTGTCGTTGAATGCGTCAAGCAGGTAGCGGCTCATCTTGTTGACGTTGCTCAGCAGGTTTTCTGATTTGATGGTGTCGATCACGGTGGAAGCCGTGGCGCACATCAGCGGATTGCCGCCAAAAGTCGAACCGTGATTACCCGGCTGAAAAACCTCTCCGGCTTTTTCATTGGCCAGGCAGGCACCGATAGGCACGCCGTTGCCCAGTGCCTTGGCCAGGGTCATCACATCTGGCTGAATGTTGTTGTGCTGAAAAGCAAACCATTGACCGCTGCGTGCCATGCCGGTCTGAATTTCATCCAGCATCAACAGCCAGTTCTGCTGGTCGCAAATCTCGCGCAGCTGGTTGAGGTAATCGGCATCCGGAATATTGATGCCGCCTTCGCCCTGCACCGGTTCGACCAGAATCGCCACCACATTATTATTGTTTTCGGCAATATTTTTGATTGCGTCGACATTGTTAAACGGTGCGCGGATAAAACCCTGCACCAGCGGCTCGAAACCGGCCTGCACCTTGCGGTTGCCGGTGGCACTGAGGGTGGCCATGGTGCGGCCATGAAAGCTGTTTTCCATGACGATGATGGCGGGATTTTCGATATTGTTGTTGTGGCCGAACAGGCGCGCAATTTTAATCGCTGCTTCATTGGCCTCGGCACCGGAATTCGAGAAAAACACACGGCTCATGCCGGAAATTTCACACAGCTGACTGGCCAGGTGCTGCTGCTTGTCGATCTGGTAGAGATTGGAGGTATGCAGTAACTTGCCTGCCTGCTCGGTAATAGTGCGAGTAATAGCCGGGTGGGCGTGGCCCAGGCCGCAAACGGCAATGCCGCACAGTGCGTCGAGGTATTTCTGCTGCTTGCTGTCCCACAGGTAGGCTCCTTCGCCGTGTTCAAATGTAACGTCGAGCGGGGCGTAGGTTTTCATCAGGTGTTGGTTAGTTGTCATATCTTTATCTTAACAATCAGTTGTTTGGCCGTTGTCTGGCAGTTGTCTGGAGCCGAAGTCAATTTCGCTGGCGGTGTACCCTGTAAGCGCCATTGTCTGTAAAACTGACCCCGACCCCAGAGGCTTATTTATTGTATAAAAAGCAAAAGCGGTAGCCTTGGCTACCGCTTTAAAGGCCTGATTATACTCGGACTTTTGTGTAAAGCAACTGTGTTGAAACACGGCTGTACCGGCTAAAAGCCCCTCATCCTGAAATCAGTTTTAATCCAATCAAAAATGTCACTATCTCAAAACTTCGTTTGATCACCTTGTTACCCTTAACAATTGACAGATGGGCTCCAAGATAGCCGCCAATAAAGGACCCCAGCAGTAAGGCCGGAATCCATAACCAGTGAATATCTCCGAGCATACCCAGTGTTACAGCGCCTGATGCGTTCCAGAATAAACCGACAAAAATCAGTGTGTAGGCGACAGCCAGCTTGTAATCAAATCCAAACCAGCGAATCAGCCAGAGGGTGGCGAACAGCCCGGTGCCGGAGGTCAGTGAGCCATTGAGTATGCCGATAACAAACAACACTAGGCCGCCGATGAAATAACCTTTGTGATGGCGGTTTTTCAGTTGATAGGTTTGGCCAAGATTCGGCGAGAAAAAAGAGTAGATGCCCAGCCCCATGGTCAACAGGCCGAGAGCGACTTCGGCTAATCGGTCCGGTACCTGCAGGATAAAGCTGGCACCGAGGATAACGCCAGGCACGCCCGAGATCAGCATCACCAGCGCGAAGTCACGTTCTATGCGGTTTTCTTTGAGGTGTCTTGCGGTGGCACCGATGCCAAGGGCAATGGTGGCGACTTTATGGGTAGCCAGGGCAAGGCTGAATGGCAGGCCCAAAAATATCAGGGCGGGCAGCTGGATGAGTCCCGCGCCGCCGCCGGAGAGTGCGGAGAACAGGTTAGCGATCAGCGAGATGATGAAAATGAGGAGTTGCTCGGCCACGGCGGGATATACTCGATTCCTGTAAATTTTTACCTATACTTACATTTTATCAGTTATCAATTTTTGAGGCCGCGTACTATGCGTTTTCCCTTTTTAGCTTTGGCAATAATTTTAGCAGGCAGCGTATTTTCAGCGCAGGCAAAGATGTATAAATGGGTGGACGAAAATGGCCAGATGCATTTTGGTGATAAAATTCCGCCAGAATATCAGGTGAAAGAGCACGATGAGTTAAACGAGCATGGTGTGAAAATCAAACACCGGGCGGCGGCAAAAACAGCAGAAGAAAAAGCGGAAGAACGTCGTCTCAAATATGAACAAAAGAAAGCCGCACTGATAGAAAAAAAGAAAAAACAGCGTGACCGGGTATTGCTGGATACCTACACCACCGAGCGTGATCTGATTGTGGCGCGTGATTCACGACTGGATGCGGTTGATTCCCAGATTCATCTGGCAGAAACGATTATCTCTGACTCAAATAAAAAGATTGAAGCGATGGATAAGCAGATTGGGCAAATTCAGGCATCGAACCGTCAGGTGCCACCGGATTTGTATGACCGTCTTGAGATTGAGAAAAAACAGGTGGTTGTGCAGAGTAAGGTGATGGCGCAGCACAAAAAACGTCGCGACAGCATTTCAAGGCAGTTCAATGATTACATTGAGCGCTTTAAAGTCTTAAAGGCCGAGCAGAAAGCAAAGCGTGAACGAATTGCCAGAGAGCGTGGTTATTAATAAAGCAAGTTGGCAGTTATCAGTTTTCTGTTAAAAACTATTTTAAAAGCGGGCGCGCTTTTTTAAAATTTCTGCCAACTGCCAACTGCCAACTGCCAACTGCCAACTGCCAACTGCCAACTGCCAACTTTTTTAAGATTTGATTAAGGTGCCGACACCCTCGTCGGTTAATAACTCCAGCAGCACCGCATGTTCCACCCGGCCATCGATGATGTGCGAGGTTTTTACGCCGGAGTGAACCGCGTCCAGCGCGCAGCTTACTTTGGGCAGCATGCCGCCTGCGATGGTGCCGTCGTCGATCAGCTCTTTCACTTTTTTTGCGTTCAGTCCGGTCAGGATGTTTTCCTGCTTATCCAGAATGCCGGCGGTGTTGGTCAGCAGCAATAATTTTTCTGCGCCCAGTACGCTTGCCATTTTACCGGCAACCAGATCAGCGTTGATATTGTAGGATGCTGCATCGTCACCGACACCGATGGGTGCAATCACAGGAATGAAATCGCCTTCGTCCAGCGCTTTAACAATGGCGGGGTTGATGGTTGTTACTTCACCGACGTGACCAAGGTCGATTATTTCTGTGGTCTGTGTCTCGGGCGATTCGTGGCTGATCTCCATTTTTCTTGCGCGAATCATGGAACCGTCTTTGCCGGTGAGGCCGACCGCCTGGCCACCATTATGGTTGATCAGGTTGACGATGCTTTTATTGACCAGTCCTCCCAGAACCATTTCGACAACATCCATGGTCTCGCTGTCGGTGACTCGCATGCCATCGATAAACGTTGATTCTTTGCCTATTTTCTCCAGCAGGCTTCCGATTTGCGGGCCGCCGCCGTGAACCACAACCGGGTTAACGCCGACCTGTTTTAATAAAACAATGTCGCGGGCGAAGCTGTTTTTTAATTTCTCATCAACCATCGCATTGCCACCAAATTTAATGACGATGGTTTTATTGTTCAGCCGTTGCAGATAAGGCAGTGCCTCGGATAAAACATTAGCGATGTTGGTAGCGGAGATTTTGTCCACGTGTGTTCCTCAAAAATTCTTGATGTTATTTGTTGTCATTGTGCCTGCTTCAGGCCTGGAAAGGCAACTTCAATGTGCTGTCGACGGCCAGTAACTGTTCGCGGAATGTTTGCTGGATTTTTTTCAGGGTCGCTTCGTCGTTGGCTTCAAAACGCAGTACCAGGCATGGTGTGGTATTGGACGGGCGAATCAAGCCCCAGCCATCGGCATAGTTGACGCGGATGCCATCGATGGTGACGATGTCGGCGTTTTCAAAATTTGCTTCAGCAATGAATTTCTGCATGAATTTGTAATGCTCACCTTCCTTAAAATCAATCTGTAGCTCGGGTGTGTTGATGCTGTCTGGCAGGGCGTTGAAAATTTCCGAGGTGCTTTGCTCGCGCTGGCTGACGATTTCCAGCATGCGTGCGGCGCTGTACAGGCCGTCATCAAAACCGAACCAGCGTTCTTTGAAGAAAATGTGTCCGCTCATTTCGCCGGCAAGTTCTGCGCCGCTTTCTTTCATCTTGGCCTTGATGAATGAGTGGCCGGTTTTCCACATCAGTGGCTCGCCACCAAATTTTTTGATAACGGTTGCCAGGTTGGTGGTGGATTTAATGTCGAAAATAATCAATGCGCCGGGTTTGCGTTTTAATACATCTTCGGCGTACAGCATCATCTGGCGATCTGCCCACAGGATGTTTTGCTGGTCATCTAAAATACCAACGCGGTCGCCGTCGCCATCAAATGCCAGACCGATGTCCAGCGCATTTTCTTTCATCGCGTTTTGCATGTCGATCAGGTTTTCCGGTTTCGACGGGTCGGGGTGATGGTTGGGGAAGGTGCCGTCGACATCGCAGAACAGTTCGGTGACCTTGCAGCCCAGGCGGGTGAACAGCTCGGTGGCAAGCACGCCGGCAACACCGTTGCCGCAATCCACAGCAATGTTCAATGGTTTGTCGAGTTTGATGTCATTAACGATGGTGTCGAGATATTCAGGCACCACGTTTTGCTCGGTATGCGTGCCTTCGCCCTTGTTCAGTTTGTCATCGACGATCATATGGTACAGCGCCTTGATGCCATCGCCGTATAAGGTGTTGCCGGCGATCAGCATTTTCAGGCCGTTATACTGTGGCGGGTTGTGGCTGCCGGTAACCATGATGCCGGTGCCGGTTTTTAATTTATGGGTGGCGTAATAAAGTACCGGTGTTGGCACCATGCCAACATCAACAACATCGCAGCCGCCGGCGCGCAGACCTGCGCTTAAACGCTGTGCCAGTTCCGGGCTGGAAAGACGACCGTCTCGGCCGATGACCACGGTTTTCTGCCCCTGTGATAAAGCTTCGGTGGCGAATGCCTGGCCGATCTGCTGTACTGCGTCCGGGGTTAATGCATTTTCAACCACGCCACGGATGTCGTAGGCGCGAAAAATATCTTCAGTTATTTCCATAATGTTTTTACGTTTTATTGTGAATGGGGTAGTTTGTTTTTTATTCTTGTTTTAATTCTGGCCAGAGTGACCAAAACCACCGGCACCGCGATGGGTTTTTTCAAATTCATCGACCACTTCAAACTCGGCCTGAATCACCGGTACAAGAACCAGTTGCGCAATGCGGTCGCCGACTTCGATGGTGAATGGCCTGTCACCACGGTTCCAGCAGGAAACGAACAACTGTCCCTGATAATCCGAGTCGATCAGGCCGACCAGGTTACCGAGCACGATGCCGTGTTTATGGCCGAGGCCGGAGCGCGGTAAAATTATTGCTGCCATGTTTGGGTCTTCGACATAGATTGATAAACCGGTTGGAATCAATAATGTTTCACCGGGTTTTATCTCGGTGCTTTGTTCGAGCGCGGCGCGCAGATCCATGCCGGCGGAACCATCGGTGGCGTATTCAGGCAGGTCGATATCCTTGCCGATGCGCGGGTCGAGTATTTTAAGCTGTATTTTTTGCATGCTGATTTTTACGGGTTTTATATTGTCTGGCAATTAATGTGATGAGCCGGGTTGCCAGCTGTGATTTGCGGGCAATGTCGAAGTGTTGTTCGGCTTCGCCTTGTTCCCCATCGGTCCAGAATACATGGAGTGCATTGTATTCACTGTTGAAGCCGATGTCTGTCTGTTCGTCGGTGTTTGTGCTGACATCGTTGGCGATGATCATATCCAGGTTTTTCTGTACCAGTTTCTGTCTGGCGTTGTCGATGATGTTTTCTGTTTCTGCGGCAAAGCCGACAACATAAGGCCGGTTTTTGTGGTTTGCCACGGCACTGAGTATGTCATCGTTTCTGGTAAGTTCCAGGGTCAGCGTGTCCTGTGTCTTCTTGATTTTTTGCGTTGCGATGTTTTTAACGCGATAGTCCGATACCGCTGCTGTGGAAATATAAATATGGCAATTGTCTATCACTGAAAATACGGCGTGTTGCATCTCGGCTGCAGATTCGACCGCGATAAAGCTGGTCACGTCCGGTGGTGTCAGGTGGCTGGGGCCGCTGATTAGTGTCACATTGGCACCGGCTTCGTGGGCAGCACTGGCGATGGCATAACCCATGCGTCCGGAGCTGCGATTGCCGATGAAGCGCACCGGGTCGATGGCTTCAAAAGTCGGCCCGGCGGTGACGGTAAGGTTCAGTCCCTGCAGTGCGCCGGATTTAAAACCCTGCGCCACTGCGGTCAGAATATCACTGACTTCAAGCATGCGGCCTTCGCCGGTTTCGCCGCAGGCCTGTAAACCGCTGGCGGGGCCGAGTTGTGCCCAGTTTTTGTCGCGAAGAGTTTTACAGTTGGACTGCGTGCTCAGATCGTGCCACATCACCCGGTTCATCGCCGGGGCAAAATATTTGCTGGCTTCGGAGGCGAGACAGGTGGTGGTCAGCAGATTATCGGCGCGCCCCTGCGCCAGTTTGGCAAGGGTGTTGGCGCTGGCTGGCGCGATGATGATGGCATCGGCCCAGCGCGCCAGTTCGATGTGTTTCATGCCGCTGCTGTCGTCGCTGTTGTCGAAAAATACCGGCTGCCCGGATAGCGCCTGAAATGTCAGCGGGGTAACAAATTCGGTGGCAGCCTGTGTCATCATAATGCGCACATCCGCGCCGGCTTCGATCAGACGACGTGTGAGATCAGCACTTTTATATGCAGCGATACCGCCGGTGATGCCGATGAGGATGTGTTTGCGGTTCAATGTCTGCCCAGCTGGCAGCATGTCACCCTTGCCTTTATTCATGGGCTTAGTTTAGCAGAATAGATTATTGATATATTTGCCCTGGTGGCGGGATATGGTTATTATTTTGTGACAAACGGATTTGTGTGCACTATCAACAAAAACAGGGAAGAATCATGGCGATAACACAATGGCCACTGGCCGAAAGGCCGCGCGAGAAATTACTCGATAAAGGCGCAGAAGCGCTTTCCGATGCTGAATTGCTGGCAATATTTTTGCGCACCGGTTGCAAGGGCTTAACCGCGGTTGATCTGGCACGGCAGCTGCTGGATAACTTCGGCGGTTTGAAGCCGTTGTTGCAGGCGACGCAGAGTGATTTTTGCAGCAATAAAGGTCTGGGTGATGCCAAGTTTGCGCAGCTGCAGGCGGTGCTGGAAATGGCCAAACGGCATCTGTTCGAGCAGCTGTCACGTGGTGATGCGTTGTGCAGTCCGGTGCAGACCCGGCAGTTCTTAACCGCGCAGCTGGCGAGTTATCCGCACGAGGTATTCGCCTGTCTGTTTCTGGATAACCGCAACCGCGTTATCGCTTTCGAAAAAATGTTCTACGGCACCATCGATGGTGCCAGTGTTTATCCGCGGGAAGTGGTGTCGCTGGCGCTGAAGAAAAATGCCGCAGCGATTATTTTTGCGCATAATCACCCCTCTGGCGTTGCCGAACCCAGCCACGCCGATGAGCAGATTACCCGGCGTTTAAAAGAGGCGCTGGCGCTGGTGGATATCCGGGTGCTGGATCATTTTGTAATCGGTGATGAGATCGTGTCGTTTGCTGAGCGTGGTTTGTTGTGACGGAGAGCCGGGGTTCCTCCTGTATTACTCTCTGTGCCGCTTGATATTCCCCCAGGAATAAACTTCAAGCGTTGTTGTTGCCGGGTCAACTTTCGAATCGGCTCGCTTCATATAACCCGGCAGCCACAGGCGTTTGCCGGCCAGTAACTTTTCCGGCTGGCCTGCGATGAACGCATCAGGGTTCAGCTGTAAAATATCCTGTTGCAGCGCTTCGCGTTTTGACGGGTTGTTCGGTAGCAGGTGGTGGGTGATGCTGCTCAGGGTATCGCCGTATTGCACATCCCAGTAGCTCTGGCTTAAGGCGTAAACTTCGATACGTTTCGACTTTGTCTGCCCGGCATGCAAAGGTGTGATTGCGCAAAAAAATAAAGAGATAAAAACCAGCCGTATTATTGTCGTGCCCTGTCTGTTAAAAACAGGTATATTAAAAAAGTGACCGTAATAAAACATGGTTTGATTATAGCAATACCTGTATAAGAAACGCATTTTGGCAAATAATAACAATTATAATTATGGATTTAAATTTAATCGCGATTCATTTTTCTGACATTACCTGGATATTAATGGCGCTGGTTTTTGGCCTGGCAGTAACTTTCCTGTCGTTGCCTCCGATGATCGGCTACCTCATTGCTGGCTTTGTTCTGAGTGCCATGGGGGTGCAGAGTGATGCCACCTTAAACGCCGTCGCCGATATGGGCATCACCATCCTGCTGTTCAGCATCGGCCTGAAGCTGAACATTAAAGACCTGTTTCGTGCCGAGATATGGGCGGTGTCAGTGGTTCATATGCTGCTTACCATTGTGGTGTTCAGCAGCGTATTGTTTGTTCTAAGTTTTACCAGCCTGCAGGAATTTGCCGGCTTGTCGATGTTTGATTCGCTCATCATCGCTTTTGCCCTGAGTTTTTCCAGCACGGTGTTTGCGGTGAAGGTGCTGGAAGAGAAAGCCGAAATGTCCTCGCTGCACGGCAAAATTGCCATCGGCATCCTGATTATGCAGGATTTGTTCGCGGTGATTTTTCTCACGGTGGCTTCTGGCAAAGTGCCAACCTATGGCGCGTTATTATTGTTTTTACTTATCCCGCTGCGCCCGCTGTTGCTGCAATTGATTGTGAAAGCCGGCCGTGGCGAGTTGCTGATTCTGTGCGGTATGTTGCTGGCTTTCGGTGGCGCTGCGTTGTTCGAAGCGGTCGGGGTGAAGGCCGATCTGGGTGCGCTGCTGCTGGGTGTGTTGCTGTCGGGCAATGAAAAATCGGGGCAGCTATCGCGGTCGCTGCTGGCATTCAAGGAAATATTTCTGGTGGCCTTTTTCCTCAGCATCGGTTTCAACGGCGCACCAACATTGGCCGCCTTTATGATCGCTGTGGTGCTGGCGGTGATGATGCTGGCAAAATCATTATTGTTCTTCCGCCTGCTGACCGCGTTCAAGCTGCGTGCGCGTACCGGCTTTCTGGCCAGTCTGGCGTTGTCGAACTATAGCGAGTTCGGCCTCATTGTTGGCGCTATTGGTGTCTCCAGCGGCTGGATGAAAGCTGAATGGCTGGTGATCATCGCCATCGCACTGTCGATTACTTTTGTGTTCTCCTCGCTGGCCAATACCCGCGCCCACGTGCTGTATGCCAGCTTTGAAAATATGCTGTGCAAGTTTGAGCGCAAACAGCGTTTGCCGGATGATATGCCGATTGAGGTCGGTGATGCACAGGTGCTGGTGTTTGGTATGGGCCGGGTCGGTGCTGGTGTGTACGACACGCTGCTGGAAAAATATGGTGATAATTTATTAGGTATCGATTCTGACCTGAATGCTGTCAATAAAAATATTGCAGAAGGGCGAAACGTGATTCTTGGTGATGCCACCGACTATGATTTCTGGGAGCGCCTGCAGCCGGGTTCGGTGAAACTGATTATGCTGGACATGCCCAACCTTAAAGAACTGCTGGCAGCAATAAAGATGATCAAGAAGACCGGTTATCAGGGATTGATAGCGGTTGCTGTAAAACACAATGAATACATCGAGCCATTAAAGAAGGCGGGTGTGGATTCGGTGTTTAATGTTTATGCCGAGGCTGGCTCAGGTTTTGCCAACCATGTTTTTGAGAGTGTGAAACTGCAATTAGATTGATGCCACGCACAAACTTGTGCGTGGCATGATCGTTCTTTTTTATACCAGAGACTGGTACTGCTCCTGTCTTAAGCGCGGGCCAAACTGGCTGACAATAATCGATGACGCTTTGCTGGCAAGAATGCCGGCTTCTTCAAAGGTTTTGCCGTGGGTCAGACCATACATGAACGCGCCGGCGAACAGGTCGCCTGCACCGTTGCTGTCGACAGCGGTTACCGGGTTGGCAGCAATCTTGATCAGCTCAGAGCCGTCATACACCACTGCGCCTTCTGCGCCCAATGTAATGGCAAAGGTTTTGGCAAAGGTTTTCATTACTTCTACCGCTTCGTCGACGCTGCCTTTCTGGGTGTAGCTGAGTGCTTCAACTTCGTTGCAAAATAGCAGATCGATGCCGTCACCGATGGTCTCGGTAAAACCATCACGAAAATACTCAACCACAAACGGGTCGGAAAAAGTCAGTGCGGTTTTCACATTGTTTTGCTCGGCAACTTCACGGGCGGCGATGTTGGCTGCCTTGCCGGTTTCCGAGGTGGTGAGATACCCTTCCAGGTAACAGTAGCTGGCGTTTTTGATGGCTTCGTCGTTGACATCGTAAGGTGACAGCTCTGATGAAATGCCAAGAAACGTGTGCATGGTGCGCTCGGCATCGGGTGTGACCATGACCAGGCATTTGCCGGTGATGCCGCCTTTGTGTTTGCCATCCATGTTGCAGTCAACGCTGGCAGCTTTCAGGTCGTTGAGATAAAAATGTCCGAGCTCATCGTCGGCCACCTTGCAGGAATAGTAGGATGAACCGCCCATGGAGCTGACCGCGATCAGCGTGTTGGCAGCGGAACCGCCACTGGCCTTGTTGCCTTCGAAAACATCAAGTTGCTCAATCAGTTCGTGTTGCTGGTTTTCATCTACCAGCGTCATCACACCTTTGTCGATACTGTTATCCTGTAAAAACTGATCACTGATTTCAAACTCCATATCGACCAGCGCGTTGCCCAGGCCGTAAACATCATACTTGCTCATTGATACACCTATGTTTTTTAAAGTGGGTGAATCTTAGCAATTCTTTTGGTCGATTGTGTAAGATATATGTGTCACGATAAAATGTGAGAATCATGGAAACAATTACCCTGCCATACTGGATTTTTATCGTCCTGTTGGTGTTCGCTGCTGTTATGGTGCTGGATCGAATTTTGCTGCCCGGTATGCGCTGGTATTTAAAGCGCCGGGTTAACCGTGTTATTGAAGAGATCAATACCCGGCTTGATATCGAGATTCGTCCCATTCAGTTTACCCGCCGTCAGGCGTTGATTGACCAGCTGGTGTTTGATGAAAAAGTCATCGATGCCATCAAGCTGTATGCCGAAGAACACAAAATGCCGCATGCTGTGGCGCAGGCAAAGGCGCGAAAATATGCCGCCGAGATCGTGCCGGCATTCAATGCTTATATTTATTTTCGTCTCGGCTACTGGCTGGCGAAAAAACTGGCACGGCTGATCTATCGTGTGCGCGTGGATTTTTTTGACAACGATAAAATTCGCAAGATTGATTCAAACTCCAGCGTGGTTTTTGTGATGAATCATCGCAGCAACATGGATTATGTGCTGGTCTCATTTCTGGTGGCAGAAAAAACCACGTTGTCTTATGCGGTTGGTGAGTGGGCGCGAATCTGGCCGTTGCAGATGTTGATCAAAGCCATGGGGGCATTTTTTGTACGCCGCAATTCGGGCAATGCGCTTTATCGAAAAGTGCTGGAACGGTACATCAATCTTTCAACGCGTGCCGGTGTTTGCCAGGCAGTTTTTCTCGAAGGCGGGCTGACCAAAGATGGTTCGCTGCGTGAACCACGTTTAGGTTTTCTGGATTATATGCTGCGTGATTATCATCCGCACAGCGATAAGGATATTGTGTTTATTCCGGTCGGCATCAATTACGACCGTGTCATCGAAGATCGCAGTCTTCTCCGGCGGCTGGATAAATCAGCGGAGAAGCGTTCGCTCTGGTTTGTATTGAAAACCAGCGTTTCCTTTATTTTTAAAAATGCCCTGTTGTCCAGAAAAAATCGCTGGCGGCGTTTTGGTTATGCCAGTGTCAATTTTGGCGAACCGGTTTCAGCAAAACAGTATTGCGAAACCAATCATGTGGACTTCAGTGCGCTGCAAACTGATGACCGTTTTGTGCAGGTCGAAGTGCTGGCGAAATCCATTATGAAAAATATTTCGCAGGTAGTGCCGGTGGTGCCGGTGGCGCTGATGAGTGAAGTGTTAAAGGATAATGCTGTAGAGTGGAAGAGTGAGCTTGAGCTGAAATCGCTTTGTTCGCAGCGCATTGGTCAGCTGGAACGTGCCGGTGCACCGATTGATATTTCGCACAGCGCGCTGGAAAATGTTCTGGGTTCTGCGCTGGACGCGCTGGTTGGTCGTGGCCTGGTCGAAGAAAAAGATAACCTGTATCGCATGAAAGCATCCGAGATAGATATCATCAGTTACTATGCAAATTCTATTGCGCACTGGAAGTGATTTAGCAATGTTACCGGTGTTTTATAAAACCAGTGAGTAAACCAGCCCGATAGCGGCGCAGGCACCGATCACGGTAACGATGCCGACTTTAAAACGGAACAGGGCAATGAACGCGGCCGCGCCGATCAATGCAGAAAACCATTCAAACCTTGCATCAAAACCTTCCGGCCACAATACGTGATAGGAAAAAAATACGGCGAGGTTTAAAATCACACCGACTACGGCGGCGGTGATGCCGGTTAGCGGTGCGGTAAATTTTACATCACCACGTGTTGCTTCAACCGCTGGCCCGCCGAGCAGGATAAAAAGAAACGACGGTAAAAAAGTGAACAGGGTGGCGATACTTGCCGCTGCTGCGCCGGAAAGCAGCAGCGCATCCGGGCCAAAGATTTCCTTGCTCCAGCCACCAACAAAACCGACAAAAGCCACCACCATGATCAGCGGGCCGGGTGTGGTTTCGCCCAGTGCCAGGCCGTCGATCATCTGTGTGCCAGTCAGCCACTGGTAGTGTTCAACACCGCCCTGGTAGACGTAAGGTAAAACTGCATAAGCACCGCCGAAGGTGACCAGCGCTGCCTTGGTAAAAAACCAGCCCATCTGGGTCAGCGTGTGTTGCCAGCCATAAGTCGAAGCCAGCATCGCCATTACGCCACCGCCGATGAGAAGCCCGACCAGCAGATAGACAATGAAGCGGCTCCATTTAAAGTGCGTGTGCTCGGGTGTTGGTGTGTCATCGTCGATCAGCGCCGGGCCGTAAGAATCTTTGCTGCTGCCGTGGTGGCCGCCGGCCTTGAATTTTTCCGGTGCAAAGCGCGAGCCGATATAACCAATCGTGCCCGCCATCAGCACGATGTACGGGAACGGCACATCAAGAGCAAAGATCGCGATGAAGGCCAGTACCGCCATGGTGCGCAACACATTGTTTTTCAGCGCACGTGAACCGATGCGGTAAGCAGCAAAAACCACGATGGCGGTTACCGCCGGTTTGATGCCGTATAAAATGCCTTCAATCGCGGGCACGTCACCATAAACCAGATACACCCAGGTAAGGCTGATAAGAATAAATAGTGAAGGCAGCACAAACAGAACGCCAGCGGCGATGCCTCCCCAGACACCGTGCATCAACCAGCCGATGTAGGTCGCCAGCTGCTGTGCTTCCGGCCCCGGCAACACCATGGTGTAATTCAGTGCGTGTAAAAAACGGTGTTCAGAAATCCATCGCCGCTTTTCCACCAGCTCCTGATGCATCATGCCGATCTGACCGGCAGGGCCGCCAAAACTGATAAAGCCAAGTTTCAGCCAGTAGATCAAAGCTTCAATAAAGGGGACTGGCTTCGGCCGTTCGGAGGTGTTTTCTGTGCTGGTAGACACGAGGGTGATTCCTGTAGTTTTTAAAGTGGTTATGCCGTGGTTGTTGAATCGATAGGGGCGGTGCGATTCGAACGAAGCTATATTACACTAATGAAGTGATGGTGACGGTTGAGGTTTTAATGTGGTTGGTGTTCTGCCACTTATAAAGAGATGCTTAAAGTGGCGTATAAATTTTTATGCCTAGAACACTGACTGCCAGGCAACAGACAAACGATAATCTACCGCAAGCTGCGGGCCATTAAGATTTTGATAAACAGGAACGCCGGCTTCAATGCCCAGCCTGTTTCCATTTAATGCGCCTTTTGAAGAAATAAAATCAATGCCTATCAACAGATCAATTCTTTTTCCACCGCGCAAATCTGTGCGGCTGGTAGGAACCATCGCTGGATTTAGTTCCGGGTCACTGCCTTTAATATTCCCCCATGATTTGCCATCGACTCGTAGTGAACCATTGATGTAGCTGTTTAGCTTACGAACACCCCATGCAGTGAAGCCGTATTCATTGCCCAGCCGATAGCTATTATTATTTTCCCCGGTGCGTATTGTTGCTTTTGCCTGGCCGCCCCATGACCAGGGGCCTTTTTGATTCGTATAGGTAAAGCCGGCGGGAAAATCATATGTGCCCGAACCTAATTGCATGGGGTAAGGTAACTTTTGATCTGCTCCTGCAGGCGTATCATCCCGTTCGTCAATCGAGCCAGTAGGAAGGTTAATACCGAAATTTAATAAAACCCTTTGAGAGCCATGCTCATAAAAAGTATAAGTTCCCGATAACCTGAAATCACCTATCCCTTCAGACCTGGTAGTAAAGTCTGTTCCTGTTCGATTTATATGATCCATTGAAATTAAACTATATGGCATCATTCCCATGAGCATAAATTTTTCACTGACACCGTACATCAGGCCAAACATATGCATCTGCATAGTCATGCTTGTCGGCGACACCATGAAATCAGCGAGTACCTGTGACGTACTGACTTCACTTGTGCCGAGCAGGTTGTTTTTCATTTCCATGGTGTTGTAAGAATAAGTAAACATCCAGTCACCTTTGCTGTGAGGATGCTCTCCCATTACACCAACCGGGGCATAGGCATGTTCTGTGTGATTATGAAGATGCTCGTTATCTTTCGCTAAACTGTATGATGAACTGGATAGTATAAGAGCTGTGAATGCTGTTTTTATATGTCTTTTCATTTGGCCGTTTGTTGGTTTTTAATTTTTATTTTTCGTTTAACGACCAGATTTCGAAAAGGTGCCGGAGGGGTTGTTTTTTTAACCACTAACCCACAGCACTTTTTTGTCATGTGATTATAATCTGGGCTACAACTATTTGAGTCTACTTCAAAAAGAAGATATTGGTCAAAAAATAATTCCTCCGGCACCTTTTTAAGCTGCGGCGTTTTTTGCCGTCAGCTTTATGCACCTGATACTTGTTTATGACCTTCTCCTCAGTCATCGGGCTTAGTGGTTTCCCACTATCCAAAAGCATTAAGCTTACGGTTTCAAAGAACCAACGAAGGAGAAGGTCAAATGCAATTCTACACCAAAACACATCCATATTACTGTGGAATCGAT
>WFOC01000070.1 GCA_015488295.1 Gammaproteobacteria bacterium | reverse complement strand
GGTAGGGTTTGTCCCAGTCACCCAGCACGCCGAGGCGGATGAAATCCTTGCGCTGGCCATCGACCTGTTTCGCGGCGTACTCGCGACACTTTTCGCGGAAGGTTCTGGCATCGACCTTGTTGCCGGCCTTGCCGACTTTTTTCTCGACCATCAATTCGATGGGCAGACCGTGGCAATCCCAGCCCGGCACATAACGCGCATTAAAGCCGTCGATGGTGTGACTTTTAACGATGATGTCTTTCAGGATTTTATTGACCGCGTGACCGATATGGATGTCACCGTTGGCATACGGCGGGCCGTCGTGCAGCACAAACGTCGGGCGACCGTCACAGGCTTCACGAATTTTTTGATAGAGGCCGGATGCCTGCCACTGCTTGAGCATTTCCGGTTCGCGGTTGGCAAGATTGCCGCGCATGGGAAAATCGGTGGCGGGGAGGTTCAGGGTTGCTTTGTAATCCATGGAATCAGTGAATGGTCAAAAGTTGTAAGTTATAAGTTGTAAATGAACAGGAACAGATTTGTATCGGCAAGGCTGTTCTGGCTGTTGCTTTTTATTTTTCATTGTTCGTTATTCATTTTTCATTTCAAGCCGTTTTCTGGCTTGATCGCAGTCGATTTGAATCTGCTTTTTTAACTCTTCAAAAGAGTCAAATTTTTTCTCATCGCGGATTTTATGCTGGAAGGAAACGCATATCGCTTCGCCATAAATCGACTCGTTAAAGTCGAACAGGTGGACTTCCAGTTGCACGTGTTTGCCATCGACCGTTGGCCGGAAGCCAATATTGGCGATGCCCGCGATATCACCGTGTTTCGGACTGTGCATGGTAACAGAATATACGCCGCGAAGTGGCGTTTCTGAGCGGTGCAGATGAATATTTGCGGTCGGAAAACCGATGGTGCGGCCGCGTTTTTCGCCGTGGCTGACGTGGCCGCAGATGGTGTATGGCCGGCCCAGCATTTTATCAGCGCTGGCCAGTTGATCGTCGATCAGTGCCTGACGGATCAGGGTGCTGCTGACGCGTTGCTGTTCGACCAGGTGTGACTCGATGCTGATTACCGACAGGCCGTGCGACTTACCATAGGATTGCAGCATGGCGAAGTCGCCCTGACGGTCGCAGCCAAAACGAAAATCATCGCCGACGATAACGGCTTTTACCTGAAGCTTGTCGATCAGGATTTTTTCGATGAACTCGGTGGCGCGCATGCTGGCCAGAGCTTCGTTGAAATTCAAAAATAACAGGTAGTCGGGTCGAATTGCCGGGTCGAAGTTTTTCAGTATGCGTATTTTTTCGCTGCGGTTCATCAGCCGTGGCGTGGCGCTGTTTTTGGCGAAATATTCTCTGGGTAGCGGTTCGAATGTCATCAGGCAGCCGTGGGTGTTCAGCCGCTCGGCTTCGCTGCGCAGCTGTTGCAGAATTTTCTGGTGGCCAAGGTGCAGACCATCGAAGTTGCCGATAGTGAGCACGCCGTTTTGATGTTCGGGTCGGCAGTTGTGTAGACCGCGGATAACTTGCATGGTTTATACGATTACTGGCAAAGCATTAAAGCGCGGTATTCTAGCAGATATGTCGCTTTATTTTGATTTGAGATTCACTGGAGGGGTGTTGTCAGCGGGTGATTAGCCTGTAGGGCGGGCAGTGATATGCAGGGCGGGCACTGCACGCCGTCATGGTAAGTGCACTACCTTAGGTAGATTTTTTAAGCTGTGACGGCCGCAAACCCTGCAACCAGAGCAGGGCAAGATAGGTAAACAGACCGGCAAAAATAATCATGGCGAGGTTCAGCAGGCGCTCGCCCAGCTGCCACTGGCTCCACGTTGCTGCACCGGGATTCAGCCAGATGACCACGGCGGCCAGTGCGGTGCTGGCGATCACGATGCGGAACAGCCACGCCAGCCAGCCGGCCTGCGGCGTAAACACGTCGATATTGCGCAGGCCGTTATACAGCAGCATGGCGTTGATGTAGGCCGACATGCTGGTCGCCAGCGCCAGCCCGACGTGCGGCGCTTCGTAGCCTGAGTACACCAGCGGCACCACAAACGCGATGTTCATCACCATGTTGCATACCATGGCGATGATGCCGATTTTCACCGGGGTTTTTGTGTCCTGCCGTGCGTAATAACCGGGTGCGAGAATCTTGATTACGATCAGCGCCGGCAGTCCCAGCATGTAGGCCATCAGGCTCAGGCTGGAAAGATAGGTATCGCTGGCGGTAAATTTGCCGTATTCAAACAGCGAGGCGAGGATCGGCCCGGCGAGAATGAACAGACCGACACAGGCCGGAATGGTGATCAGCGTCACCAGCCGCAGCGCCCAGTTCAGCGTCTGGTTGAATTGCTCGCCTGACTGCCGCGCGTGTTGCTGCGACAGCGTGGGCAGGATCACGGTGGCGATGGCGATGCCCAGCACACCCAGCGGAAACTCCAGCAGGCGGTCGGAATAATACAGCCAGGTGACGCTGCCGGTAATCAAAAACGAGGCGATGACGGTGTCCAGCAATAAATTGATCTGCGCCACAGAAGAGCCAAAAATCGCCGGAATCATCAGTTTGAGAATTCTTTTAACGCCTTCATGGCCGCGTTTTATTTTTGGAATCGGCATCAGCCCCAGCTTGATCAGCGACGGGAACTGCAGCAGCAGCTGCACCACGCCGGCAATCGCCACACCCCAGGCCAGCGCCATCAGTGGCTCGTCAAAATACGGTGCGAGAAAATATACCGAGCCGATCAGGCTGATATTGAGCAGCACCGGGGTGAATGCGGGAATCGAAAACTGGTGAAAGCTGTTTAAGATGCCGCCGGAAAAAGCTACCAGCGCGATAAAAAAGATGTAGGGAAAAGTGATGCGCAGCAAGTCGGCGGTGAGTTGAAACTGTGCGGCATCGCTGGTGAAGCCCGGCGCGAACAGGTAAACCAGCGCGGGTGAAAAGATCATGCCCAGAGTTGACAGCACCAGCAGAAAACCGCCCAGCGTGCCGGCAACGTGGTTGACCAGGTCTTTCAGTGCCGCACGGTCGCGGGTCTCCTTGTATTCGGAAAACACCGGTACAAACGCCAGCGAGAAGGCGCCTTCGCCAAACAGGCGGCGCATGAAATTGGGGATTTTGAAGGCCACCAGAAAAGCATCGGTGCCGCCACTGGCACCAAAAAATGTGGCAATCGTGATGTCACGTAACAGCCCGAAAACCCTGGATAAAAGCGTCATTCCGCCCACGGTAAAAGTGGAACGCAGTAGTTTAGTGCTCAGGATGTTCTCCTTGTTGATTGATGGCGAGATTGTACCTGCTGTTTGCCCAATTCTAAACCACTATTCCAGACCACGGTTTGTCTGGTTATTTTGTCTGGCTATCCGGCGTGATGATTTCTGTCGGCCGTGCGGAATTTGGTTGACAAATGGCGATAAAACAGGCATCCTACGCCCTCTTTTTTTCAAGAACGGTTAATACAGTGGCAAATTCAGCATCATCAAAGAAACGCGCTAGACAGGCAGACATCCATCGTGCACGTAACGTTGGCGTACGCTCTATGATGCGCACATATATTAAGAAAGTTTATTACGCAATTGAAGCCGGTGATAAAGCCGCTGCCGAAGCTGCGTACAAAGAAGCAACACCCGTCATCGACCGTGTTGCCGGTAAAGGCCTGATTCACGCCAACAAAGCGGCGCGCACCAAGAGTCGTATGAACAACAACATTCGTAACATGGCGTAAGTTTTACGTTTTTATGAATGCAAAAAAGCCGGGCTGACATCGTCAGCCCGGCTTTTTTATTGTCCGGAATCAGAGCTTTTCTAGGCCAGAACCTCTATTGAGGTATCGGCCGGCTTCGGTGTTTTAACCGGCGCTTTAACCGCTGTTTCCGGGTAACCCTGCAGTGAGGGATCAAAGCAGTGTTCGGTGCGAACCGGCTGTTTCACCACGTCCTGTGCGCCCAGTGCCAGCAGTCGCTGCTCGATTTCATCGGCCTGTTCGTTCGATGTCAGTGCGGGATGCACGGTGATGCGAAACTGGTGTGCTACCTTGCTGGCCAGCACCTGTGCCACACTTGCCCACGCCGCCCGACCACTGGCATGCACCGTGGTGATGCCGGGATAATTTGCCGGCAGCGCCTTTACGTCCAGACCAATCCAGTCGATCAGCGGCAATAGTTTGGCCAGGCGTTTCGGGTAAATACCGGCGCTGTGCAGGCCGACCTTGAAACCCAGTGCTTTTACCTGATGAATGGCATCGCGTATGCTGGCCTGCATCACCGGTTCGCCGCCGGAAAAAACCACCGCGTCGAGCAGTCCGCGTCGGCGCTCCAGGGTTTGCATAATGTCCGACCATGGCAGCGACTTGTCACTGCGTGCCGGTAGCAGATCCGGGTTGTGGCAATAGCGGCAGCGCCAGGGGCATCCCTGGGCGAAGATCACCGCCGACAGTTCGCCGGGATAATCCACCGTGGTGAGCGGCACGAAGCCGCCCACACGAAATGACACCGGCTCGAATTCAACCGGGCTACTCACGATGTTTTCGTCTCCTTGAAGAAATCCCGCTCCTGGTGTTCTGACTGTTTACCGGGGTTCCAGGCGGCGACCGGGCGATGGTAACCCATGACCCGTGTCCATACTTCGCAGCGTGTGCGTTCTTCGTCTTTCAGTTTGATCTCAGTTTGTGTTTGCATGGCGTAACTCCTCATCGTTGTTGTTATTGATTTCTTGTTGTTTTTTGTGAATGATTTCCTGATCGCATTTCGGGCAGAATTCATGTTCGCCGCTAAGATAACCGTGGCTGGGACAAATGGAAAATGTCGGTGTGATGGTTATGTAGGGCAGGCGGAAATTGCTCAGTGAACGTTTTACCAGGCGGCGGCAGGCTTCGCCGCTGGAAAGGCGTTCGCTCATATAAAGGTGCAACACGGTGCCGCCGGTGTATTTGGATTGTAGCGTCTGTTGCCGCTCCAGTGCCTCGAAAGCATCGTCGGTGAACCCCACTGGCAACTGTGACGAGTTGGTGTAGTAGGGTTTTTCCTCGCTGCCGGCCTGCAGAATATCGGCGTAACGCTTGCGGTCTTCCTTGGCGAAACGGTAAGTGGTGCCTTCGGCAGGGGTGGCTTCCAGGTTGTACATGTGGCCGGTGCTTTCCTGAAACTCGGTCATGCGGGCGCGGATGTGGTCGAGCAGATCCAGCGCGAAGGTGTGGCCGTATTCTGTGGTGATGTCGTCCTTATCATCGCTGAAGTTGCGGATCATTTCGTTGATGCCGTTGACTCCCAGCGTCGAAAAATGATTTCGCAGTGTGCCCAGATAGCGTTTGGTGTAGGGGAACAGGCCGGCATCCATGTGGCGTTGAATAACCTTGCGTTTGATTTCCAGGCTGTCGCGGCCCAGCTCCAGCAGATGATCCAGTGCTTTCAGCAGACCGGCTTTGTCGCCCTTGTGCAGGTAACCCAGTCGTGCGCAGTTGATGGTGACCACGCCCAGTGAGCCGGTTTGCTCGGCCGAGCCGAACAGGCCGTTGCCGCGTTTTAGCAGCTCGCGCAGGTCGAGTTGCAGGCGGCAGCACATGGAGCGCACCATGTTCGGTTTCAGTGATGAGTTAAGGAAATTCTGGAAATAGGGCAGGCCGTATTTGGCGGTCATCTCGAACAGGCGGTCGGCGTTTTCACTGTGCCAGGGAAAATCGGGAGTGATGTTGTAGGTTGGAATCGGGAAAGTGAAAACCCGGCCTTTGGCATCGCCTTCACTCATCACTTCGATATACGCGCGGTTGATCAGGTCCATTTCTTCCTGTAGGTCGCCGTAACTGAACGGCATTTCTTCACCGCCGATCAGTGGAATCTGTTCACGCAGGTCTTCCGGGCAAACCCAGTCGAAGGTCAGGTTGGTGAACGGGGTTTGCGTGCCCCAGCGTGAAGGCACGTTGAGGTTGTAGATCAGCTCCTGCATGTATTGCCGCACCTGTGAATAATTCAGCTTGTCCTTGCGCACAAAGGCAGCCATGTAAGTATCGAAGGAACTGAAAGCCTGTGCGCCGGCCCATTCGTTTTGCAATGTGCCGAGAAAATTCACGATCTGGCCGATGGCGCTGGACATGTGTTTTGGTGGTGCAGACTCGACCTGTCCCGGTACCCCGTTCAGGCCTTCGTTGAGCAGGGTGCGCAACGACCAGCCGGCGCAATAGCCGCTGAGCATGTCCAGGTCGTGGATATGAATGTCACCGGTGCGGTGGGCCTCGCCGATGGCGGGTGGGTAAACGTGGCTGAGCCAGTAGTTGGCGATGATCTTTCCCGCGCTGTTGAGAATCAGGCCGCCCAGCGAATAACCCTGGTTGGCGTTTGCTGATACCCGCCAGTCGGCACGATCAAGGTATTCATTCACCGCGTGTGAGACATCGACCAGAGTTTTCTTGTCTTCGCGCAGGCGTTGGTGCTGTTCGCGATAAACAATATAGGCGCGAGCGGTTTTCAGATAGTTGGCGCTGATCAGCACCTGCTCCACGGTATCCTGAATACGCTCGATGCCGGGTGTGTCATCGTTGAGGTGTGCCAGCACCTTGAGTACGTGGGTGCAGATTAACTGCGCCTCGGTCTGAGAAAACTCGCCGGTTGATTGCGCGGCTTTTAAAATGGCCTGCTCGATGCGTGCGCTGTCGAAGGCCTGTTCGCGGCCATCACGTTTGCGAATACGGCGTGGCAGCCGGTATGCCAGCGCGTGTTGATCATTGATGATGTTTGCCAGTTTTTCACTGACATCGGTGTCTAAAGACATTTTGCTTCCCCTTTATGATTTTTATAATGACAGGAGACGCGCAGGCGGGCAGGCAGCTGAAATTTTTATCATCGACCTTTCCGGGACTTTACGCGAGACCATAGGAAAAAAACAAACGCCGAAGCATTTGCAGGCAGGTATTCGGGCTTCAAGAGCGATCTATTGCTAGCCTGGCTCTGTGACCGTTGCGCGACAGCTCCGGATTTTCACCGGATTCCCCTGCGTTCCCAACAGGCACTACATGTTGGGTTTGTTACTAAGGTACGCACCATATATTGATTGGTTTTTTGATTATTTGATCCAGATCAATAAATGATTTGCTTGGAAGTGGTCTGGTTCTGGTGTTGCTATCAGAGCCGGTTTTGTTCAGCTTTGATGCCTGGTGCATGAGGTGGCAAGCCGTGTGATTTTTTGCTTGCCAGGTATGTTTGTTCAGGAGTAAAACTATTTTTCTTTTTCTGGCGAGCAAAGACACTCAATCAGGCGTTCTACCTGTTGGGTGCAGCAGCCCGTTCCTGTTGTGGCGTAGGTCTGTTTTTTAACCTCTCCCACAGTCGTCGCGCCATCTAGAATAGCGTTGATAATATCTATCTTGAGAACCTCATTGCATGTGCATAAGTTCTGTTCCAGATTTTTCCTGAGAATGGGGGGAAGCTTGTCCAGAGGGTCAGTGGTTTGAGACATATGTTCTTTGAGTGTTGTGGGGTTTTATGGTGCTAATGCCTGAAATAATTTGATGTGCTTTTTGCAGCGTGAGGCTTTATTTTTACGCCTGTTGTTTCATGAATGCAAGGCAGGCTGGGATTTTGCTGTAGTTTTTTTTGGACGCGATCCAGACGGCTTGTGTTATATCACGCACGTGCAAGGAAAGCTTTACAGTTTTTCAGACTTTTTAAATTTTTGATTTTTTGTAACTTTCTAATAATACTGAAAAATTATTATTTGGCACAGATGTTGCTCTGTAGCACTCATCGTATTATTTAAATTGATGAGTCTATCCAAGGGTAACTGAATGAAAACTGATGTATTGGCCGGTGCTACCGGTAGTGTTATAAATCCTGGCAAGGACGTTGGCCGTAAAAATATTTTTTCAAGATTTTTAATCGCTCTGCTTTTATCGCTGACGGCTATGCAGCTTCAGGCTGCACCTGTGTTGCATCCGGCGATACCGATACTTGATGAGCAGGGCAACCATGTGTTGGACAGTGGTCAGCCTTATAGTTCAAAAACAACCTGTGGTACTTCGGGTTGTCATGACTACGAGTCAATTACATCCGCTTTCCATTTCGAAATGGGCCGGGATGAAGCGGACGATAATTTTGGTAAAAATCATGGTGTGCCAATTCTTGTGTCACCGGGATATTTCGGTGGTTATAACTGCATGGGTAGCAGTAACCCGGATCGCCTGGCGAAAAAATCGAATACCAGTGAGTCTGATTTTGCCGACAAAGGTTCAGCTGGTCTGGTGCAGCGTTGTGTTGGTTGCCACACCGGTGGTGGCTGGATGGAGAAAGACCGCAACGGTGTTCGCTATGATGAAACCGATGCCAGTACTGTAAAACCGTTTGATGGTGATTACTTTAACCGTGGTACGGATGAAAATAATCAGCCTGCCGAGGAAGATGTGGTTACCCAGTGGGACTGGAAAAAAAGCGGCGTGGTTGAAGCCGATTGTTTCCTTTGTCACGCCGATAGAAACGCGATGGTTAAAACCGATCCGCAGCTGGTGACTATCGATCCGCTTACCGGAGAAGACACCGCCAGTGATGCGCCGGCACACGCCAAGGAGCTGCGTCGTACCATGCTGGTACGCGAGGGCTTTTTCAAATATGCCGGCACCGGCATTCTGGAATTTCTTAATCTGAATATGACGGCTGATCCGGCGAACGATAAGACGCTGCTTAACTTCAGTCGCGACACGGCATCGCCCGATGCCATCCACATGCGAACAGAGCCAAACTATGCATTGAATCTTGATGCTGATGCGAACCCTGTTATCAACTGGAATGTGGATGCGTTTGATGCCAACAAAAAAGTGGCCATCCCCATGTTGCGTTTTCCTGAAAATGAAAACTGCATGGCCTGTCACAGAACTAGTAACTCACGCCGTGGTTTCTACGGTTTTGGTGAAGATGCAACGCCTACTTATGATGAAGACGGTCTGTTGATCGAAGACTACAAGGATGATGTGCATAAAGGTTTGACCTGGACAGAGAACGGTGTCGAGCGGCAGATTGAAAACTGCAACGCCTGTCATTCGCGCAATTACTACAAACCTGATTATGCCAACGTTGATCTCGATGCCAACCATAATTTCCTGAAAGGAAATTCGGATATGGATCTGCGTAACGATCTGGACTACAGCCCGAATGCACGCAGTTGTGTGTATTGCCATGACGATGCAGAAACACCGGCGATTCCTTCCGGTCAGGACAGCATGCTGAATGCGCATTTACAACTCTGGAAAACCCAGGGCGACATGTTTGGTTATACCGCCGACTCATTGTCGCGCATTACGCAGACGCATCTGGATGTGATGACCTGTCAGGCCTGCCATATTACAGACAAGGTTGCGCGTGGCAGAACCTTGCCCATCCTGTATCGCTACCGTCAGGAAGAAGATGGTGAGCTGCGTATTATTCCTTACGCACAGCGTGATCGTGCTTACTGGAAAGACAAAAACACCGGCACCATCCTGAGCAAAACCGAGCGCAACAAAGTTTTTGAGTTGCGTGGTGCCGATACATCCATGCCTGGCATGGTGATGGCGACGGATGAAATGTATGGCGTGATTGTCGATCCGGAAACCGGTGCCGAGCTGGCGCAGGTCAGTGCGCGTGAATCACATGGCAGTATCCGTTATGGTGATCCGGAAGATTACGCCGGTTACCTGGCGCTGCGTAACGCCTACAACAAAGTGTTCAAGATGAAAGGTATTGAAAATGCCAACGCCGTCATGGTGCTGACTGAATCAAACCAGTACATCATGAACCACAACACCCGTCCGGGACCGGAGTCGTTGCAGTGTGAAGACTGTCATGCGCGGAAACAGAATGGTGCTTTCAGTGCGCTGGTGGCTGACGACAGTGTGCTTGGTACAACAAACTCGCTGGACATATTTACCCTGCCAGATACGCGCCTGATTACAGAAGGCATTGTCGAGCTGGATAAGGATTATATGAAAGTCGATGCCAACGGCGTGGTTTCCATTAATGTGGCGGATATTTTACAAAGCACGCGCATTAATCCTTCGCTGAGTATATTGAATGCGGACATAGCATCTGAAATGTCTGGCAAGGTCAGTCGGCACAGCACGGTAGAAGCTGCTGCGCTTGCCGGCGTACTCCGGGCGGATCATATCGATACGCTTGTTCAGCAGGCAGGAAATGAACTGTATGTGTTTGCACCGGTGTACGGCGAACCGGATGTACGCAAGGTGGCAGTGATGCCGGTGGTTAACAGCCAGACCGAACGAGTGTTCCCTGATTATAAGTTCAAGATTGCACTGGCTGATAAAGCGGTGGTGAATTCTGCTGCGGCTGCCGGATTCGGTGGTCTGAATACATCAGTATTCTCATTGCAGGCGAGTGACAGCAGTGGCAACGATGTGAGCAACTTCGGCAGTGCCAGTGTGCTGGTCAAGCTGCCATATAAAGGTTCGGAAACCAGCCTGGATAAAATTCGTCTGATCACTTCCAGCGATGGTGAGCAGTGGTCAACGGTTGATGCGGCCAACATCGTCCTGCTGAACAAGCAGACCGATGAAGAAGATGGCTACCTGGTATTCAGAACGGTGCACTTCAGTTATTACACCATCGCACTGGCAGATGAGAGCAATGTCTCATCATCAGTGGCTGAAGCCGCGTCCAGTGGCGGCGGTTCAGCACCGTGGCTGCTGTTATTGCTGCCGGCTTTATATAGCTTGCGTATCAGGGCTAAAAAACAGTCAGTGTAAGTTTATAAAAAAAGCATGTTGCCGCGCAGCTTACCCGCTTCGCGGCAACAGCCTTTTGTCGCAGTAATAAAGAGTCACGCCATGAAGTATGAAGAGAAAAAAGTAACTTTCGAAAAGGTAATGCCATGGCTGGCTGGTGCCGGGTTTGCGCTCGGCCATATCGCCGTTACCAGTAACTGCACACTGACAACGCAGGGGCGTTGTATCAGTTGCGGCAGTTGTGTTATCGCCCTGGGTTCTATCGTTGCCTGGGCGAAATTAAAAAAACGGCGAAGCGAGTTTTTTGTTGAAGGCAAGGACGCATATAAATAAGTCCATGTTTACAGGCTCGAACAGAGGCCGTTTGCGGGTAGATGTAAAGCGTGTTGTTGTATGTGTGATGATTTTTAGTTGTTCCGGTATCGCGCGCGCGTATGTTTCAGGCAGGCTGGATACGCATCTTGAAACAGAGCAGGTGGCGTATTACAGCAGGCACTATATTGAAGAGCAGGCGGAAATTAACTGGCTCAGTGAACAGCAGACGATGCATGCTGGTGCACAGTTTGACCTGCGCTATAAAGAAACGGATGTGCCGGACTATCTGGACAATCGCGCTGATCAGCAGATAAACCAGCTGTTTTTTTCACAACGCACGGCTGCCATCGATTACACGCTGGGTCGCTTCAATCGTTCCGACCTGCTGGGTTTTTACAGCCTGGATGGTGTGCAGGCAGATTATGCCGGCAACGACTGGCGGGCAGGTTTTCATGTTGGTCGTCCGCGACAACTGGAAAACTATCATGCCATTGATGCAGGCCGGATCTATGGCCTTGATGTGACGCAACAGTTTTCTCATATTGATAATGCCCTGCTGCAAAATGCCAGTGTGCATGCCGGCTGGCAGCAACTGTATAAAGAGACAAAGCAAAACTACCTGCACTGGCGTTTCTCCGCTGAGGGTGATCAGGCAAAAGATAAAACTGCGCTGCAGCCGGTCAGGCTGTTTTTTACCGGCAACTACCTGCTGGAAAATAATGCAGCGGAAACAATCAACGCCGGCGTTCAGTTCAGTTCAGAAGATGCTGGCCTGGCGCGTGTAAGTTATAACCGATGGAATCCAAAGCAGACGCGCCTGAGTTTTAAGGAGCTGTTTTATTCGGTATATGCCAACGGCCGGCAGACGACTTTGCAGGGCGAACTGTTTCGCCAGCATCAATGGAATCAGCAGTATTATGTTCGCGGGCGGAAAGTATGGCGAGAGTTTGGTAATAGCGGTTATGGAGTCAGTGCCGGCTTCGAGAAAAAAGCCGCCAGCGAAAAAAAGTTCAACTGGCAGTTGCAGTGGGATAGCCTGGTGCTGAAAGAAGATGTTGTTCACAGTCTTTATCTGGGCTGTGACAAAAGCGTGTCAGCGACCATGCGTGCGCGCTTCAACACAGCCCTGCAGTATAAAGATACATCACCAGAAAAAAACAGCCGGGTGCTGGCATTGCAGGTGGTGGTAGAGCGGATGCTGCAATCGGATCTGTTTATTGATTTTAACGCACGCTATATTTACGATGAGAATCTTGAGGATGAATACCGTTTCAGTTTCAGGCTGAGTTATCGCTTTGATGATAGCAGCTGGAGTGGTCGATGAAATGGAGCGGTCAATGAGTAAATGCTTTTTTATGCTGCTGTTGTTTATATCGCCGCTGATGTTGCCGCTTGCTGTGCAGGGTGAAGCGGAGGCACTGCCTGAAGTGTTCGGTAAAAAAGAAGCAGTAGACAAAAAAGAAAAAAGCTGGTGGCAGATTCGTCAGGATAAGGCGGATATTTTTTATCCGCATAAACCGCATATGGATGTAATGGAGGCCGGTGGTGATGCCTGCATGTTATGTCATCCTTTCAGTAAAAATAATGTGCACGATGAAAAAATCCTGGCGCAACTCCGGCAGATAAACAACGAAGCGCTGGAAGTTATCTGCCATGATTGCCATGTTGAAAAAATGAACGCGCCGTCCGAGTGCCGTTTGTGTCACATACAGCCATCGTCAATCTGGCCGGCGGATCATAATTACGATTATACAAATAATCACGCCCTTGATGCGCAGCAGGATCAGGCTGCCTGCAATACCTGTCACAAAAAAACGGCGTTTTGCACAGACTGTCACTTCAAACGAAACATGAGTAAAGGTGACATGCATCCTCTGGGTTACAAAACCCTGCATGGGCTGGATGCGCGCATGGCACCGGCGCAATGCGGCGCGTGTCATCAAACGGGTTATTGCAGTGACTGTCACCGGAGAATGCAATGAGTCGCGGCTTGCTGGTGTTTGTTTTTTTATTGTTGCTCAATGCCTGTGACACGGGCAGTGAAAATATTTTATCAGCGGACACCGACCTGCTGCTCGATACGCAGCACGGCGGTGGCTCTGCCTGGGGGCTGGCAGACTGTTCTGCATGTCACGCCCTGACGGTGATCCATAAAAATGAAGACAGCATTAGAGGTATCGTAAACGACTATGGTCATGATACCTGCACCGGCTGTCACGGCAGCAACGGCACGGACGAAAAGCGCCAGTGCCTTATCTGTCACAACGACAGTGCTTTGCCGGAGTCGCCGTTGCAGAGCGGTCGGCATCGGCACGATTTTGTAGCGGGTGTTGATAATGCGCTGCAGGATAAACAATGTGTCGACTGTCACTACGCCTCTGATATGAACGGTGTGTTCGAGATCAATCGTGACCTGACGCGCTACCCGGATAAAAACGGCATCAACTCGCCTTATACCAGCGATGCGGATTTTTGTCTGCGTTGTCACAACCGTGATCACCAGCAGGCAGGATTTGAGATTAGTGGTAAAGCCTATGACGACACCCTGATCGCGATTGAAGACAGTTACACGCTGGTTGATAAGCACGGTGAGATAAGTGCCACAGGCAACGGTACTTATGCCGGGTTGCGTGCGGCGTATCGCTACGGCAGTCGCGTGGCATGCGGTGACTGCCACGCCATGCACGGCACCGACAATAACAAGCTGCTGATTGATGCTTCGGACAAAGGCGTTAGCAAACTCGAAAGTGCCATCCGTCAACAGCCCTACCGGGTGAACATTAACGGCGATGATTATTCGCAGTTATGTGTGTTATGTCATGCCATGGATGTGCTGCAGGATCAGGGTGATGTTGATACCGGCAACGGTCTTGCCGGCGTGCATCTTACCGGTGAGAGCTGTATCGAATGTCACAGTCACGGCGAAGCTGTGCAGGCGGGTATGTGATGTTTCGCTGTTTGATGATGCTTTTACTGTTGATTTCGGTTTCGATGGTTAACGCAAAAGATGATCAGGAAATGCCGGCTATGCATCATGTGTTTGATGTGGAACCATCGGCGGCTATTAGTGTGCCGGATGATTTTCCGCTCAACAAAAAGAAGCGTGTCGACTGCCAGACCTGTCACGGCATAAAAGATATGAAGCAGCAGGATTATGAAAAAATTGATAAGCAGTCAGAAGATTTTTTGCGTGAAGGGCCATATTCGCAATTAAGTGATTTTTGCTACCGCTGTCACGAGGTGGATAACTACCAGCGAGACAATGTTCATAAGATGCTGGATGACGAGGGTGAGATCATCGAGAGCAGCTGTCTTTATTGCCATAAAAAAGTGCTGAAGCCGGAAGACGATATTAAACGCGACGAAATCAATCTGCGCTTGCCGGCAGAAAAAATATGTTATGGCTGTCACCTGTTTACGCCACACATCAATGCGCTGGCCCATCAGAAAAAACCGGATAAAAAAATGGCAAAGCGAATTCGCCGCTATCAGGATGAACACGAAATAATGATGCCGCTTTCTGATGATGGCAAGGTTATGTGTGTTACCTGTCATAGCGCGCACCCGATTGATGTGATTGATCGTGATAAACCTGCGGGCAAACAGGTCGCTAATGACGATCTGGAAAAAGGCGTTGTTTATCGCGCACATGCCTGGGGCAAGGTGTTTGCCGAGGACAAGAAAAACCGCCTGCAAAAATTAAATGCAGAGACGGGTAAAAGTTATGTGCTGAATTATCAGCGTATCGAAAAAGAAATTTTGCTAAGGCTGCCGGCAAAAGACGGCAGCCTGTGTCTGGCATGTCATGCCTTTGAAAAGTAATATGAAATTCATACAGAAAATAAAAGATATTCCGCGCGAGCAGAAATACCGTTACCTCATTATCATGACTTCCTGTCTGCTGTTTTTTGCGCCATTTGCGCTTATTCCAGCAGCGCTGGGTAATGATGACCTGTGTGGAAAAATGTGCATGCGCCGGTTTTTTCTTTATTTCCCCGAGATGAGTCTGGAGGATTTTAATACTGCAATTTCCGTAGCGTGGATAGGCGTTCTTCTATTGACAGGTATTTTTGTCGCCACGTTTTTTTATGGCCGCCTGTGGTGTTCATATATTTGCCCGGTTGGCGGCTTTCCTGAACTGGTCAGTCGCAGCCTGAATGATCGATGGAAAATAGAATATCGCTCGTTGCCGCAGGTGCCGATTCGCTACGGTTATTTTTCGGTATATGTTTTGCTGATGCCAACGCTTGGTATCAGTGCCTGCACCCTGTGTAATTTTATAACCGTGCCGCGTGTGTTCGAAGCGTTCAGTGCCGGCATCACAGATAATATTCGCGGCTTTCTTTTTATTTTTTCAAGCATAGGCCTGGTTAATCTGGCGCTGCTTTTTTTACTGGGATTTTTTGCCAGCAAAGGCCGGGCGTACTGCCAGTTTTTGTGTCCCATCGGTGCTATGGACGGGCTGGTTAATCGACTCGGTGCAAACTTCCGTTTTACCCGTCGCATTCGTGTCGAGCGTGATCGCTGCACCGGTTGCAATATCTGTGCGCGTAACTGCATGACCGGTGCGATAAAAATGGTTGACCGGGTGGCGGTGGTTGATCAGCTGTCGTGCATGTCCTGTCATGAGTGTGTTGATGTTTGCGACTGGCACGCCATCGACTGGCTGGCGCTGCCACCGGATAATCAGCCCAAACGAAAAAAGAAAGGTATCGATTTTCATCCGCTGCCTGAATGGCAGGCAATACACTTCAAAAAACCGCAGGCTAGGGGTTTGAAAGCGATCAACTGGCAGCGTGTGATACTGGGGTTGATTATCGGGCTGAGTATTTTATTTGTCACCATCACCCAGGTGCAGGCGAAGCAGCGGCAGGTTGATCTTGATGGCTGCTTTTCCTGTCATGCGCTGCAGGGGCTGGAATTTATCGATGACGAAGGCGTGCTGCGAAACGCCAGTATTGATCAGCAGCATTATCTCAGTTCCCTGCACGGCAGTGTGCCGTGTACCGATTGTCACCGGAAAATCGAATCATTTCCGCACAAGGTAGAAAATGGTGAAGTTGACTGCGCCGCATCCTGTCATCTGGAAGAGCCCTCTGAAGGCGAAGCTTATACGCATAAAGAGGCCACCGAGGTATTTGAAAAATCGATACACGGCACCGGCTGGAGCAAAGGCTTCACTGGCGGCAACCGTTTGCAGGAAGCCGAACAGGAACAGAATCCATCGTGCCGCTTATGTCATCAGAACAGTCTGTATATCGATGCCGAGGTAATGCCGGCGTTTAAAGAAGTATTTTCACATACCGAAACCACCTGTGGTAACTGTCACCAGGGCAAGGTATGGCTCAACCGTTTTGGCGGCCACATTATGCGCCGTTTTCTTTCCGGGCGGCAGAGCAAGGAAGATGAAAACAAAATGTGTAACAAGTGTCATGCAGACAGGGAACGAATGAAAAAGGTTGAGATCGAGGACAGTGAGACAAAAGAAGAGCACGCGGCAAGTAACCGTTTTATTCTGGCCAGCGACTCCTACGCGATGACATTGCATGGTCGTCTGCTGGCGAACGGTGATGAGGATGGCGTGTCATGCAATGATTGTCACGCAACAAAAAAAGACAAACATGCAATACAGGGAAGCAAGGATGTAACGGCCTCGACGCATGAAGACAATCTGTCTGAAACCTGCTCGGCTTCGGGGTGTCATGCCTTTTCCAGCAAGGCAATTAACAGTGTTTTTGTTAACAGTGATATGCATGACATCGATTACATTCCGGTTTATGAGCGAACGGTTTTTTCACAGATGTTTAATCTGGATTCGCCATGGAAACGTTTTCTGGCCTTTGTTGTTCCTGTTATTGCCGTTCTCATCGTTGGTTCATTGTTGTGGAGCCTGTTTGCCAAAAAGAAAAAGTCGGTGGTTTTCTCATTGTTCGGTGGCGACCATTTTCAGCAGCACATGATTGGCCGTAAGCCGAAAGCAAAAGTGAAGCGTTCGAATGTGTCAAACAAAAAAAATAAACAGAAGAAACCTTCGGCGGAGAAAAAATAATGAAGAGGTTTTTCAGTTTCATCGGTTTATGCCTGTTTGTTTTTGTGGTGCAGGCACAGTCATTGTATGTCGAGCAGTTTGAGAATGCGACAGTCGATGATAAAACACTGCAGGAAGCGCGCAAGCAGATAGAAGATCACAAGGTCGTAGAAATAAAGGAAAATATTTTTGTCCCGCCTTTTCATCAGCAGAAGCCGCCGCAGCTGACGGATAAAAAAGAATTCTGTAATGACTGCCACCTGTCACCGCCGCATAAAAAGGATGAGCGAAAGCGGGGTTTTTTGAATATGCACAGTCGTTATATCAGCTGTTTGAGCTGTCATTTTCAGCCGCAGGATGTGCCGCTTGAATATCGCTGGCTGTCGTTTGATGAAAATGAGAATGAAGATTCGACAAAACGTATTACGCCATTTTATGATGCTCAGCCGGTGCCGGTTTTTTCAGATAATGAGTTTGCGGTAAAAATTCAGCAGGCATGGGAAAAAGAATCGCCTGTGCAGCGCGCAGAGCTGAAAGCAAAAGTGCATGCGCCGCTTAGTGAGCAGGGGCCGAAATGCCTGGCGTGTCATGATAATAAAAAACAGCTGCTGGATCTGGATGCGCTGGGTTATAGCGAAAAAGAAATCAAAAAACTGCAGCGTCATGCCATACCGCGCTTCTTCAGTCGCTTCAAAAAAGATGAGCAGCGTTTGCGCATGACTGATTTATTGAAATGATCCGTGTTGCCATAAAAGCCTTTGTATTCATGCTGTGGCTGTTGTGTTGCCAGCCGTTGCACGCGGCCCTGGTGGCAGAGCGTGTGCTGAGTATAAAAACAGGTTATGGCCAGCCCACCGATACAGCGGTTTCTGGCAACGGTGATATTTATGTGTTGCATGGCGCGCAGTCGCAGGTTGTGGTTTTTTCCGGACAGGGCAAGAAAAAAAACAGCTTTGCACAAGCGGGCAGGGGCAGGGGCGAGTTGTTGCTGCCGATGGCGATAAGTATCAGCGGTCAGCGGGTTTATATTGCGGATACCGGAAATGCACGCATCGCGGTTTTTGATTTGCAGGGAAGGTTTGTTCGCCACCTTTTTTTGTCGGATGAAAATTCAACGGCCGTTCGGCCGGCACCGGTATCACTTCTGATTATGGAAAACAGGATTATCTGGAGCGACCGCGAGAATCATCGCCTGTGCAGCAGTGATATTAATGACGGAACATTATTGCAATGCTGGGGTGAAAGAGGCGATACCGATGGCCATTTTGAATATCCTTACCAGCTGGCAGTGGATGCACAGGGTTATATTTTTGCGGTTGATGTGCTCAATGCGAGGGTGCAGATGTTCACCTCGGGTGGCCGGCATGTTATGAATGTCGGGCGTTTTGGTGTGGGCGTAAAAGGCGGGCTGTTTCGCCCGAACGGTCTTGCACTGAATGCGCAGGATTACCTTCTGGTCAGTGATGCCTATCTGGGTGAGCTTGCGGTTTTTAAAAATGGCCGGTCTTTGGGGCTGTTAAATGCTGGTGATACTGTTCTGAGGTTTGAGTCGCCGACCAGCCTTACGCTGCATGAAGACCGGCTTTATGTTACGGACACGGCGAATAACAGTATCGATATTTTTCGTTTAATCAATACGCCGCAGCAGGCGGTGGATAAAAAACCGGAGGCTGATCTGCGCAGTCACAGTGCCGGAAAAAACTGCATTGCCTGTCATATTTCATGGGCTGGTAATTTTGAAGCACCGCTGCATGCGCGTGACCAGCCCGATGTGCCGGTTGCCCCCGTTGCACATCAGCGCATGTGTTACAGCTGTCACCACGGCGTGGTTATTGATTCGCGCAATGCCATTGCTGAAAAATACCAGCATCCAGATATTCATCATCGGCGTGATGATAAAAAAACGCGTGACCAGGAGGCAGACAAAATAGCAAAACTGTTTCCGCTGATAAGTGTAAATGGCGATGAAAGTAAAAATGAAGATAAAGAACTGTATTGTGGTAGCTGCCATACGCCGCATAAGTTTGAAAGCGATGACAGTGAGCAGATAACAGAAGAAAGAAATAACAGCTGGATGCGGGAATCAAATGTTGCAGGTGAAATCTGTTTGCAATGTCACGAATCAAAATACGATAACGTTCAGCATAAAAAGCGCACAGCGGTGGGAGTCAACCATCCGGTAGGTTTTTTTCTGAAGCCGGGAGAGGCCAGCAAGTTTTATGCAAAAGATGAAAACCTGCAAAAAGGCCTGCCGGAAAAAATGAAAGCAGTAGGTGCCAGCCTGAATGATCAGCAGCAGATGATATGCCAGAGTTGCCACAAGGTTCATGGTTCAGATGAAGAAAAATTAACGCTGATAAAAACAGACAGCGCACAGATGTGTGTGCAGTGTCATCAGCGCCATGATGCAAAAGACCTGCAGGAGGCGCGTAAAAAAGGTGTGCATCCGGTGAACATCAAACTTGACGAGCCGGTGAAGATCAATGGTAAAAAGATTGAGATTGTTGATTGCCTGAGTTGTCACAGCGCGCACGATGGCAAGCCGGGCAGCGCTTTGCTGGTGGTTGAAAATAAAGACGGTGAGCTTTGTAATGCCTGCCACAAAGATTATGCAAAGCTGGTAAATACCGCGCACGACCTTCGCCTCAGCGCCAAAGAAAGTGAAAACCGTTACCATGAAACGCCGCAGCAGGCCGGTGTTTGCGGTAGCTGTCACAGCATGCACCAGGCAGAAGACGATAAATTTTTCCTTGATGCCACAGTAAAGGAAAACTATCAGGGCAAAGAAAAACCGCTGCCGCGTGACCAGGCCTGCCTTAACTGTCATCGCAAGGACGGCGTAGCGGATGCAGCGCAGATAAAATATTTCAGCCACCCGGAAAAGGATCTGATTTTACGCTCGGACAAAAAAGACATGCCATTGCTGGATGATAAAAATGCGATAAACGAGTTCGGCAGCATCGCCTGCATTACCTGTCACAACCCGCATCGCTGGTCGGCGTATAAAGATATTGAGGCGCAGGAAATCAAAACAGGCTGGCAGGAAAAGGCTGCTGGCGGCAATGTTTTAAGCAGTTTTCTGCGCAGAAAAAAAATCCAGGATTCATTTTGTCAGGATTGCCACGGCATCGAAACCAAAATCAAATACAAGTATTACCATCTTGAGTCGTCACGATAATTTTTCATATCAAAAATATTTATTCTGTAAAAGAATTCTACAGACTGTGTTATATGCCGCACTTTAAAAACGGGCGTTTTTGTAAACTGTTGAAATTTCTCAATTAATAATCTGGCATGCTAATTGCAATATTTTCTCCAGATTAAACAAGATATTGCGGAGAAAACATGAAACACCCTTTGAAGATTTCGACAACATTTAAATTGCCGGTTATCGGTTTACTGGCGTTACTTACGGCCTGTAGTAGTGGTAGTGACAGTGATACTGACAGCACGGCGACCGTCAGTGGTGCCATTGTTGCAGCACCGGTTGCCGGCGCACAGGTTAGTGTGGTCGATGCCAGCGGTAATATTGTGGTGGATGCGGTGACAACGGATGCTGACGGTCTGTACAGTTTGAGTATTCCTGCCGGCAGCCTGGGGCAGGAACTGATTATTGCTTCCAGCGGTGGTAGTTTCATTGATGAAGCAACCGGTAATGCGGGAACAGCAGGCAGCATGTTTGCTTACATGGCAGCAAATTCAATCAACAATGGTAGCAGCGTATCGGTTACACCGGGCTCGACCATTATCGCCAGCCTTGTTCTGGAGCATGGTAAAACCATGACCGAGGCACAAACAATTTTTGCTGATACTTTTGGTTATACGCCGGATGTTTCTGTTCTGCCTGTGGATGCAACAATAGCACCGGCAGCAGATGTAAGTGATGCTGAGAAGCTGTCTGGTTTACGTGCGGCTGCCTTTAGTCAGCTGGCGATGGATCTGGGTTTGTCGCAGAACGATCAGTTCGATATGTTTGCCGCACTGGCGCGTGATTTATCTGATGGCGTGCTGGATGGTGTTGATGCTTCCGGCCCTGTTGTTATTGATCCCGCAAGCTCTGTATCCCCTGTGCTTCCTGCGGATATTCAAAACCGTTTTGTTATCGCGATGGAAACCTTCCATGGTGGTGGTCGTAATATGACCGGACTGACAAATGACCAGATCGGTAATCTGCCGTTTGCCAGAGTCGCATTAACTGACAGTTATAAAATCGAGTATGTAGAGGGTGCGATGGCTGCAATGGAAGGCAAGAGCATGTTCAAGCTGCGTGTTACAGATAAAGCTACTGGTCTTGTTGGTCAGGCAGGTTTGGCGCTGACCCTGATGCCGATGATGCACATGGCTGAACACATGCACAGTTCACCTGATATGGATTGCGTTGAAGATCTTGCTGTTTCTGGTGATTATGACTGTACTGTTTATTATCTGATGGCATCTGCCATGGCGGATGGTACTTCCATGGGTTACTGGACATTGATGGTGACACTGGAAGACACCGTTGCTGGCACGAGTGAGTCAGCAATGCTCTACCCTGAAGTAATGATGGCCATGGGTGATACAGCGAAAGTTACCCTGAAAGGTGGTATGACCACTGATGTGATCCCGGGCATGCTGGGTGACATGAGTCGCAGTTACTTTATCTTCAAGGAAAGCCTGAGCGGTACCACTGGTGCACATGATTTCACAATGTTTGTCGCAGCGATGGAAAGCATGAGTAGTTACCCTGCCGTGTCTGATGGCACAGTGCTGAATGCTGGCGCGGGCGCGCCTTATGAGTTGATAGCCACGCCGATGACTGTTGAAGTTTCTACGAATCCCACAGATGTAACCAGTTGGGTACAGGCTACAGATAATGGTAACGGCAAGTGGTCAGCTACACCGGTTGCCGGTCTGGTCGATGGCACTGCCGGCACTATCTATGTTCGTTTGACCATCAATGGTGAGCAGAAAACCATGGACGGCCTGACCCCTGCAGGTGATGGCACAAATGATTACGGTATGTTCTTTGTGACTCCAGGCGGGATGTAAAACGACGTGATGTACTCTCGTGTGAAGATGCCCCTGGCGCTGCTTGCGCTGGGCGGCATCGCTTTGACTTCGCCTGCTGCGTGGGCGGCCTCCTGTTGTGGTGGGGGTTCGGCGACCTCGCTGATTCTGCCAAAATTTTCCCAGTCGATGCTTGACGTTTCTTTTGATATGGAAAGCTATAACGGTTTCTGGGATGGTGATGGCACCTACCGCAATGACCCGCCGGGTTCTGATCTGAATCAGTATCGTTTGAACCTGGGTTATGCCATGCGGCTGGGTTCGCGCTGGCAGGCCGCCGTCGTTGCGCCTTATGTGTGGAACAGCAATCAGTACGCGGGACTGTCGTCTAACACCCGCGGGCTGGGTGATATGACGCTGGGTGTTACCTATGAAGCTTTCGACGGCATCAAGTGCGTGTGGAAAGTGAAGGACTGGAAAGACCTGGTGCCGGCGACATATTTTGGTTTGTCGCTGACGGTGCCGACGGGTATCTCGCCTTACGATGACGTGGTCAACAGCTTCGATATTACCGGCCGTGGTTTTTATCGACTGGATGCCAATGTGATGGTCGATAAAACGGTTTATCCGTGGAATGCAACGTTGCTGTTTTCCTATGGAAAATATCTGTCGCGGGATGTGAATCGCGAGTACGGCAAATATGTTGAACCTTACAGCAAGACACTGGGCGACCGTATGCTGGGTACAGCAACGGTTGGTTATACGCTTTTTCTTGATAACATGGATACCATGACTTTCAGCCTTAGCTATTCACATTTACAGGAAGATGCCGGTGACATTGATGGCCGTGTTGATTTCACCACTGAGATGGAAAAAAATTCTGTCGGTGCGATACTTGCCTACTCCACCATGAGTCGTGAGTGGGTGTATAAGCTGTCTTTTATTCATGCCAGCCCGTACAGTGGTCAGGGACAGAATTTTCCGGTTACCGATATTGTGACCGTGGGGGTTAGCCATGTTTTCCGTTAAATTAATCTGGCGTTTTATATTGATGGCGGTGTTGCTGACATCTCTGCTCACGGTGGCCGGTTGTGAGGGCTTGACTGACGACCTGACCCCTTCCGGTGATGATGAGCGACCAGCGGTTGATGCCGGCACCATTGGTATACAGGTGGGGCAGCAGTCGCCGGACTTTTCCATGCTGGATACACTCGGCAACAGCCGTGGCCTGTATGATGAACTTAGTCGTGCCAGGGGCGTGGTGCTGTATTTCAATATGTGGTGTCCTAT
The DNA here is from genome assembly GCA_015488295.1 of Gammaproteobacteria bacterium. Classification (GTDB taxonomy): domain Bacteria; phylum Pseudomonadota; class Gammaproteobacteria; order SZUA-229; family SZUA-229. The sequence goes on along the minus strand of WFOC01000070.1, from coordinate 22,357 downwards.
TTGTGATGCTCATGCCAGCCACATGCGTGCGCAGGTTATGCCCGACTTTCCCGATGTGAGCTTTTTCCTGGTGGACTATGTGACCGGTTCGGTGGCTAATTCGCGTGCAGCGCAGCTGTCAAATGGTTATGCCGGTATGGAAGTTCTGGTTGATGCCGATCAGTTTGTGTTTAATCTGTATGAAGCCTCGATGGGAACCACCATTGTTATTGACAGCGCTGGTATCGTCATGATGAATGAAGATTACAAGGATGGTGTGAAACTGGCTGAAGTGTTGAGTACCCTGCCATGAGGATAGTGCGGACATTATTTTTGGGCCTGTTGCTGGCTGCAGTGCCGCTGTTTTCTGTGCAGGCGGAAGATGCGAAGGTTGATGAATCGCAGGAAGCGCCGGCACAATCTGAAAGCACTTCGGCGAATGATGCAGAAGCATTGTTCACCGGCCGCTGCGCCATGTGTCACCAGCTTCCCGAACCGGGCATGCTGAAACCGAAGCAGTGGGAGTTGATTTTAGTCACCATGCAGCAGCGTATGCAGCAGGCAAATGTGCCGCCTTTGCAGGCGCAGGAGCATGATATGATCCTGGAATATCTGACGACGCATGCGCGGCAGTAACCAGTAAAGCGGAAGATAAAATGCTGAACAGAAAAATACTCTTTCTGCTATTGATGATGGCTGGTGGCATCACGCAGGCTGCGACACCGCTTGCCAAAATCTCTGTCATAGCAGAAGCCGACCGCCCCGTTGCGCCGGCTTTCGAAATTGAAAACCTGCGCGGCGGTAATTCCTCGCTGCTTGACTATAAAGGCAAGCTGGTATTGCTGAACTTCTGGGCGACCTGGTGTGTTCCCTGTACCAAAGAAATGCCGGGTATGGAAACGCTGTGGCAGGATTATAAAGATCAGGGGCTGGAAATTGTTGCGGTCTCGGTTGATGAAGGCTCCCGTAGCCGGATTGAAAATTTTTCAAAAATGTTTGGTATAAATTTTCCTATCCTGCTCGACCCGGAAAGCGAGGTCAGTGACCTGTATGAAGTTTCCGGTGTGCCGACAAGTTTTCTGATTGACCGCAATGGTAAAATTATTGCGCGTATCGTTGGTACTGAAGACTGGCTGTCGCCCGATGCGGTTAGCCTTGTACAGGAGCTGCTTGCGCAGTAAATGGAAAGCCGGCTGCTGCGTAGTCGCTGCCTGATACCTTATTTCTGAGTGATTATCATGCGCAGTGCATCTGCGCCTTTTATACCTGCACGTTGAGCCTGTCCGACCAGCATGTCGACCGGTGTCGGAAAAACCTGCGGAAATAATTTGTGCCAGCTGTTCAGCGCGTCTTCTGTATTGCCCTCGTGTTCGAGTAAAACAGCCTCATCTGCCAGCGCGAATGATTTTTGTAGCAGTCGCATGGCTTTAATCAGGTCGTCGATGTTGTTTAAACCTTCTATCTGAAATTCCATATTGGCCGGGTCGTGTTTTTGAAAAACCACTTCTGCAACGGCGGCGCGGAATATATGGCGCAGCGTTTCGGCATGGTTGCTCATCTCGTAGGAAGATAGAATTTCGGTGACCAGAAGCTCCAGGTAATAGCCGTTAAATAAATTACCGGAAACACGGTTCCAGGTTTTTATCATGCGAATAATTTCCATCAGCTTTCCCTTGTGGCGAACATTTTCCCGGGTAAAAATTTCGTTATATGAATTAATGTCGTACTTCGCCCACTCATTAAACTTTTCATCGGGTAGCATGTAGGTGTGGGTCGATACCGGGTAAGCAGGATGAATCCTGAATTGAAAGCTCTTCACCGGAAGGATCAGAATGCTTTGGTCTTTTATCGCATAAGCTTCGGGGTATTGTTCGATCAGGACATCGCGCAGTTTTGAAAATATTCGCGAGGGATAAATATTTCGCACATCAATGTCGCGGTACAGAACCAGCATGTCGATAACATTGCCGTGCAGTGGAGAGATGATGGTCTTGCGAGAAAAAGCGCCGTACAGCACCGTGCTAAAAGTACCGATGTGCTGCATCAGGTACTGCTCGATGTCAGCCTGGCTCTGTGTGATCGAGGTGTATTCGCCCAGAGACAACCTGGTGCTTTTGGCCAGCAGGTCAAAAGCGTTGCTAACGACTGGATATTCAGACTTTGTCATTACCCTCTCGTAGTGTTATTTTAACGGCGCGAACAGCGGCTCCTGAGTCTCACAATATCAACAAAAGGAGGCGCTGACAAATCGTTGTTTTTATATGTCAGGTATATTAATGAACAAAGGGAAATACTATGTCTGAAGTAACGGTGAAAGGCAGTTGTTTATGCGGCGGCGTAAAATATGAAGTAAGCGGTGAAACTGATGTATGCGGAATATTCGCTGGAAGTATAAAAGTGTTTAGTTTGGTCTGGCCTTTGCAGTGGGTTAGGTATTTCCTGGAATATTTGTTATCATCTAGTGATAACGGCTTCCCTGTGCAAGGATTGAACAGTGGTGGATTAAAAAATGATGGATCAAGGTTTAAAGTATTTGCTGGAACTTGCTGGCGAAGTTTTCCCGATGGATAACGGCTATTGGACGAAGTTTGAAGTCAGGCTGGTCGAGCCAAACAATAATATTCCACATGGTGTTCGATATTCGTTAACGTTGCACGACATTATGATTTTATAAGTGCCGGTCAGTTGTTAGAAGATTTCTGGAAAGATGTGAGTCGCATAACGCGTAGTTTTTAAAGGTGGCAACAATGCTTACAAAAGTTATGAAGGTGGGGATCATCTCTAAAGATGATTATGTAAAAAGAACCGTTGCGATTGCCAAAGGAAAATACAAGCCTCGCAAGGATGAGCCGAAAGTATGGTTCGAGTCGCTAAAGTCGATGTCACAGGTGCTTAGTAATGAAAACCAGAATTTATTAAAACTGATTATTGAGAAAAAGCCGGCATCACTTGCTGAACTGGAAAAACTAAGCAAACGAAAAAAATCAAATTTATCAAGAACGCTCAAAACGCTGGAAAGATATGGCATCGTCGAACTGACAACGGAAAAAGGCAGGTTGGTGCCAAAAGTAAAAGCAACAGACTTTAAAGTGCAGTTTGGTTTGCATTACAGCAGCCCGTTACCTGAAAGCAGAACGGCAGCTGGTTAGTATAAGCAGGCATATTGATGAGATTTTTTTTACAGAAAACCCTACTGTTATTGTTTCTGCTCGCGCCGAATGTTTACGCATCCCAGCTAACAAGCAATTTGCCCGCCTACAGTCAGAGGTATGATGAAACCCGTAACCCGAATGCGGATGGTCGCTCGGCATTGAAGCTGGCGAAAGAAACCGGGCGAAAGGTGCTGATAGAAGTGGGTGGTGACTGGTGTCGCTGGTGTCATGTACTGGACAAGTTCATCAAAGATCATCCTGCGGTGGAAAAACGTCTGCATGAAACCTTTGTTTTACTCAAGGTGAATATCAGTGATGAGAATGATAACGCCGAATTCATGTCTGCCTTCCCGCCCGCGCAGGGTTACCCGCATATGTATGTTACCGATAGTAGCGGTAACATCCTGCACTCGCAGGACACGGCGGAGTTTCGTGAAAACAAACAATATTCCGAAAGGCTTTTTATGGTTTTTTTTGATCGCTGGCAAAACAAAAATGAGTGAGCAGAATAATATAAAAAAAGCAGGTATTAGCCGTCGTGAATTTATCGCCCGTGCCAGCCTGTTGGGATCGCTGGCAATGAGTTGCCCACCTGCCGTGCTCGCTGAACTTCGCCAGTCAAAAAAGCCTGCAGCAGAAAAATGGCAGCAACAGGCCGAGTGGCAAACACTGGCGCAGGTGCAGGAAATTTTATTTCCGGCGACAGAGGATGCACCCGGTGCCAGCGACATTGGTGCCACCATCTATCTGCATCAGGCTATTGAAAATCCGGATGCTGATGGCGAGGACAAGGGCTTCATCTTTCGTGGAGTCGGCTGGTTAAATGGTCTGACTAATGAGCATCACAAAAAAAGTTTTTTGCAGTTAAGTGAAGCCGAGCAGCAGGCGACCATTGAAGTCATCGTTAAAAGTCAGGCTGGACAAAACTGGGTTTCATTGCTGCTTGGCTACACACTCGAAGCCCTGCTGATGGCCCCGGTATATGGTGGAAACCCTGATGGCATCGGCTGGAAATGGCTGGCGTACCAGCCGGGTTTTCCATTGCCGCCGGTTGATAAAACCTGGGATAAACTTTTGCAGCAGCGCTACAAAACAAGAGAGCGCAAAACAAGAGAGCGCAAAGCATGAGTCGCGTTGCAACAAAAGATTATGATGTCTGTATCATCGGCAGCGGCGCAGGTGGCGGGCCGGTTGCGTTGACGCTGGCGAGAGCGGGTTATTCTGTGGTGGTGCTGGAAAAAGGTCCCTGGTTTACTGAAAAGGATTTTTATAAAGACGAGCTTGCCTGTTGCCGGCGCAGTGTTTACACACCGAAACTTTCTGAAGAGCAGCATGTTATTGAAGATACGGACAGTGATGGCAACTGGGTGGGTGAAGCCACCGGGGAGTCGGGCTGGGATTTCTGGAATGGCAGTCTTGTTGGTGGTTCATCCAATTTGATGAGCGGTTTTTTCTATCGCTTAAAGCCGGAAGACTTCCGTTTGCGTTCCGAGTTTGGTGAAATCAAGGATGCCAACGTGGTTGACTGGCCAATCACTTATGATGAGCTGGAGCCGTATTACGCACTGGTTGAAAAAGAGGTCGGTGTTTCCGGGCGCTTTATGGATCACCCGTTCGCCGAGCCGCGCTCAACCAGCGATTTTCCTTACCCGCCAACACGTGAACACCCGATATCGCAGCAGATCGATACAGCCTGTCGAGACATGGGGCTGCATTCGCTGCCAACACCGCGCGCGATACTGTCGCAGAAAAAAGATAACCGGCGCAGTTGTGAATATTCCGGCTTCTGTGGCAGTTATGGCTGCTCATCCGGTGCCAAGGGCAGCTCGCGTGCCGCTCTGCTTGACCAGGCAGTGGCGACAAAAAACTGTGAGATAAAACCGCTGTGCAAGGTTTACAGGTTGCGTAGCGATGCCAGCGGCAAAGTGGTCTCTGCTGATTATTATGATGTCAGTGGTGATAGCCGGAGTATTCGAGCAAAGCTTTTTGTGGTTGCCTGCCAGGCTATCGAGACCAGCCGTCTTTTGCTGGCATCGACCGGCGAAAAACATCCGCAGGGGCTGGCAAACAACAGCGGCCAGGTCGGAAAGAATTTACTGTTTTCCGCCGGTGGTTCGGGCAATGGAGACTTTGATTATGCCAGCATGAGCCAGAGTGCCGCCGATGCCATGAGAACAAGAGGCCCGTTTGTAAACCGTGGTTTGCAGGACTGGTATTTCATAAATGATAAACAAATGGGTGGCAGACTAAAGGGCGGTACCGTGGATTTTTTATTGCGTCACCCAAACGCCATGGGCCGTGCCATGAGCGCCAGGTGGGACGGTGATGATCTGGTATGGGGCAAAGTCCTGCAGAAAAAGCTTAAAGCCATTTTTACTGAAAGCCAGACTTTACGTTATGAGATTTTTTGCGACTGGTTGCCGACCGATGACTGTTTTGTCAGCCTGGATAATTCGGTAAAAGATAAATGGGGCTCGCCGGTAGCAAAAGTGCGCATCGGTTATCATGAGCACGATTTGAAAGTGGGTGAGTATATTAACGCGCACTGTGAAAATATTTTTAAAAAAATGGGCGCGACAAATATTCGTTCTAGCATCAGCGGTTCACCGCCAGCAAATCTGGTCGCTGGTGGTTGCCGTTTTGGTGATGATGCAAAAACCTCTGTGCTGAATGCTGATTGCCGCGCACATGATGTCGAAAATCTCTACGTTACTGATGGCAGCTTTATGCCCACTGGCGGCAGCGTGCCATATACCTGGACGATCTATGCCAACGCCTTTCGTGTGGCGGATAAGATAAAAGATGTGCTGGCATAAGTTTGTGATGAAGTATCGTGCCTGAAGGGCCGGAGATCAGGCGTGTCGCCGATGCGCTGCAGGCACAGGTGGGCGGTCGTGTCATCGACAGAATCTTTTTTGGTTTGCCGCCATTAAAAAAATGGCAGTCCTGCCTGAAAGGCTGTTACATTGAAAAAATAGAAACACGCGGTAAAGCAATGCTGACCCGGCTCGATAACGGCCTGACCATCTACAGCCACAACCAGTTATACGGCCGCTGGATTTTTTGCGACAGCGATGATTATCCTCAAACCAAACGCCAGTTGCGCCTGGCGATAGATTGCCAGGGGAAATCTGCACTGCTGTACAGCGCCTCGGAAATTGCTGTGCTGGATGCTGCAGCGTTGTCATCGCATCCGTTTTTGAGCAAGCTTGGCCCGGATGTGTTGAGCAGTGAGACCACGGTTGAACACATCATCGAGCGTCTGTGTTCAAAAAAATTCAGCAATCGGCAGCTGGGCAGCATCCTTACCGACCAGTCGTTTGTTGCCGGTCTCGGCAATTATCTTCGTTGTGAAATTCTTTTTTATGCCGGTCTCAGTGCGACTGTTCGCAGCAGGAATCTGGATGAGGAAAAACGGAAGTTGCTGGCGAAAAGCATATTGCATCTGTCGCGGCAATCATATCAAACAGCGGGTATTACCAATAATCTGAGCGATGCAAAAAAGCGGATGAAACAGGGCGCGACCTTTGAAGAGGCCCGGTTTTATGTTTTTCGGCGAGAGGCGTTGCCCTGTTATCGCTGCGGCACACGTATCGAAAAAAAATCTTTGGCAGGGCAGCCATGTTTTTACTGCCCGGGCTGTCAGTTGCTTTAAGCAGGGTAGACGTGTAAAACGAAGGTAGGGCTTTGGTGCTTTGTTATTCAGTTTATAAATGTGAAAAGAAAAATGCCGATATTGAATTTCTGATAAAAGAACTGTGCCAGATTTTAAAAATGTATCATGTCGTTTATGATTTGAGGTTCTTGTTATGTTGCTGGTTTTTACGTGGCTTAAGATCAATCACATGGTTTCAGGTAGAATTAGCACAATGAATAAAATATTGGATGAACGATGAATCGACCTATAGCTATTGACCTTTTCTCTGGGTGTGGGGGCATGTCCCTAGGGCTTGAAGCCGCTGGTTTTGATGTTGCGGCATCTGTTGAGTTTGATGCTATTCATACGCTGGTTCACCATTTCAACTTTCCTTATGGCTCCAGTATTTGTAAAGATATATCAAAACTTACTTCAGAAGAGCTTCTTCAGTCTCTTGAAGAAAAAGGATTCTCTCGTGAAGTTGATTTGATAGCGGGTGGCCCACCATGTCAAGGTTTTTCACACATAGGAAAAAGGCAGCTTGATGACCCAAGAAACTCATTAGTGTTTGAGTATGTTCGTATTATAAAAGAAGTGAAGCCAAAATATTTTATATTTGAAAATGTACCGGGTATCTCTTCAGGGCGGCATAGAAGGTTTTTAGAAGAGCTGATTCTGGAATTTGAAAGCATCGGATATTTAGTTGAAAGTCCTGTCTCCATTCTTGATTCATCACTTTATGGTGCTCCGCAAAAGAGAAAAAGACTTATTATTATTGGCTCAAGGCTGGATGTTAACAAAGCTGTTTATCCCGTGAAAACACATTCGGAGATAAATAAAAATGAGTTATCATTATTTGATTCTGGAATAATGCCGCTAACAACTTGTGAAGACGCTATAGGTGATCTTGTGAGTCATAATGCATATATTGAAAATGACCATGGCATAGATTCACTGCAGCTGGATTATTCAGGGTTCAGAAGCAGTTTCAGACTTGAACCCAGTGGTGAGTTTGACCTTTGTCATGCCAGGCAGGTTTCAAATTTAGTTTATGGACATATAGGATCCAGGCATACTGAAAAATCTATAGACAGGTTTCAGGCGACTAAGCCAGGGGCTATTGAAAAAACAAGCAGGTTTTTTAAATTGGCAGCTGGCGGGCAATGTAATACATTAAGAGCTGGAACGGCAAGTGATAAAGGAGCATATACTGCGCCCAGACCAATACATTACGCTGTTCCAAGGTGTATCACTGTTAGAGAAGCCGCTAGGTTACATACCTTTCCTGACTGGTTTCGTTTTCATAATACTATTTGGCATGGATTTAGAGAAATTGGGAATGCTGTAATACCATTGCTTTCCAAGTCATTAGGCAGTCAAATTATAAAAGCAATGGAGTTGAATCCCAGTGGTTTTGAAACTTATGTGTTAAGCCAGCAGGATGAGGGAGTATTAAAATATAATATGGGAAAAGCATCAAAATATTGGAATATTCCTGATGATGTAATACCAAAGAGAAAAAGACTTAATAGGGATGCGGCATGAGTAAGTACGATAAAGTTATAGAAAAAGTTTTTCTGAAAAATTATATTGATGGTGCATTTAAGGTTTCTTTTAGCCGAGATGAGTTGGCTCAAGCATGTGATGACCTCAATATTGCAAGGATTAAAAACTTAGGTGATGTTCCTTATTCATATCGATTTCGTAAGGAGTTGCCAGATAGTATAAAAGAAAAATGCCAAAGCAATTCAGAGTGGATAATAATTGGTACGGGAATTGGTTCTTATGAGTTCAGGCTTGCTTCCCCGGGAAAAATTAAACCAACGGGCAACAGGCAAAGAATAAAGGTTCCAGATGCGACACCTGAAATTGTGAAAAGATACGCAGCGGGTACTGATGAGCAAGCACTTCTTACTAAGGTTAGATATAACCGTTTCATTGATCTGTTCACAGGTTTGACATGTTATTCAATTCAAAATCACCTTAGAACGACTATTCAGGATGTTGGGCAAATAGAAATTGACGAGGTCTATCTTGGTATAAATAAAAGAGGGGCTCATTTTGTTATTCCTTGTCAGGCAAAGTCGCCAGGAGACAGGTTTGGGATTGTGCAGGTTATGCAGGATATTGAATTTTGTAGAGCAAGGTTTCCTTATGCAATCTGTAAGCCAATCGCATTACAATTTTTATCAGAAAATGATGTTGCAATTTTAGAATTGGCCGTTGAAGAAAGTAATGACATATTCCATCTTTCGGTAGTTGATGAGCGCCATTATATGTTAGTTGGTCGAGATGAAATCACTGAAAATGAAATTAGATTAATGTCTCAGTCTGAAGAATGAAAATGTAATAATTAGCCCTGTCAGAAATTTAAGGCAACAGCTATATGGCTCGTGATTGTTGCTGCAGTAATTTTAAAAGGCGTGTTTCGTGAGATGGTTCTTGTGTGGGCTATAGGTGTAAGCCTGGTGCTTTTTTTAGTAGCGTGATTCTGGTCTTTCTGGTTCCATTCATTGCTTTTTCAGAAGCTGAAATATTATATTTGGGGCAGGCATTTTCTGAGAGGCTCTTGCGTTTATCATTGTGGCAGCAGCTGTATTAAAGTTGCCTTATTGGTATTTCATAATGTCTTTAAATACTGAAAAAGAATTCGTCTCTTATGTGGTCGATCTTATGCAGTCGGTCGGGCCGGTTAGTGCGAAGGGAATGTTTGGCGGGCATGGAATTTTTCTTGATAAGTTGATGTTTGCACTGGTGGCGGATGGTACTCTCTACCTGAAAGTAGATAAGGAAACTATCCCGGAGTTTGAGAAGAAAGGGCTTGCGGCTTTCAGTTATATCAAGAACGGTAAGGTCTTCAGAATGTCGTATTATCAGTCACCTGAAGAAGCGTTGGAAGATGTAGAGGAGATGAATCTCTGGGCGAATAAAGCCTACGGTGCGGCATTGCGTGCCGGGGTGAAAAAAAAGAAAAAATAAAAAAGAAGGAAGATGAGAGTTTGAGGCAGTTATAATTAACCAGAAAAAATACAGATGTAAAAGCTATGTAAATTTATGCCATCGAGGTTGAGTTATATGACTAAAACAAAAAAAAGCATTGTGAAGACACCTGAGCCGCCCTATTACGCGGTGATATTCACGTCAATTCTGCGTGGAGAGGTAGAGGGTTACAACGACATGGCAGTTGAAATGAATGAGCTTGCAGCACAACAACCGGGGTTTCTTGGTGTTGAAACGGCGAGAGAGGGGGCGTTATATGGCATGACGATTTCGTACTGGAAAGATGAGGAATCGATTCTGGCGTGGAAAAATAATGCCGAGCATCAATGGGCGCAAAAGCTGGGCAGGGAAAAATGGTATCAAAGTTATAGCTTGCGTGTTGCGAAAGTCGAACGCGCCTACAGTGGCGGTAAGAGCGGCTAATATTTTGTGCTCCGGGTTTTAGCTACGGAGTGACATTGGAGGGACAGGGTGAATGGATTAAATACAAAGGTATTGATGATTGTGTGATAGCAGCGGCTGTTTCGCATCGCTTTATCTTGCGTGTGTTAAAAACAAATGGTGCTGCTTTGGTAGAACAGCCTGTAGAAAGGTGGCTGGCGGTAAAATCTTTAGTCGTTAATGTTTTCAATAAATAAAAACCGGTTCGGTAAAAAACTATGAAGAAAAAAATTATATCTAATTTTGTGCTGCTGTTGCTCTGCATGCTGCTTATGCCGGTGCATGCGGAAACGGCAGACCCCGTCCCTTTTGTTATGCAGCTGACTCGCAGTGGCGATAATTACGGCCATCGTCGCGCTTTTATGCAGATTGATAAAGTATTGAATGACCTGGGTGAGAAAAACCTGAAGATAGAAGTCGTCGCCTACGAAGATGGCATTCATGCCCTGCTGGAAAATAATGAAGCAACATCACAGTTGTTGACCAAACTGGCCAATCGCGGTGTCACCTTCAAGGCCTGCCGCATCAGCATGCGTGCCTGGGGTTTGAAGGAGGAAGATTTTCCGCTGGAAGTCGAGTTTGTGCCAGCCGGTGCACCCGAGATGATCCGGCTTCAGATGCAGGGTTATAAATACTGGCGGCCTTGATCGTAGCTGTTTTATGAACGGGTGAGTCGCGCCTGGCCTCTGACCTGTTTGGTGTTTCTCTGCCCGGTCTGGCTCTTTGGCCAGCCGTATTCGCCTGACCGTTCTCCCTTTCTGAAATCGATGTTCAGCCAGCTCGGTACGTAGGGTTTCTGGTTTTTAATGGTGAAGTCGGTCACCCGGTGGTAGCCCGACATAGTCGGAAACCGGGCAGGCTTTGGTCATTACCGTGTTGAAGCGGATGTAGATGTTGTTGGTTAATTTTTGCGCGTTATCCAGCATGGCTGCGAATGTTTCTTTTTCTACCCGCCATGCGCCGTCCATTTCTGTGTCGCTGTAAAAGGCGAGCCGCTTGCCCGGCAGGCAGCTGAAATAAATCTGGATTTTGATCAGCAAAACTGCTTCAACCCGGGAGCTCTGTGAGCTGGCTGCTGCTGAAAGTTATACCGTTACCGGTTTTTCATGAAAGCATAATTGTTTTTGCATGACTTACTGTAACAGTTCAAATAAATATCGTATAGCGTCAAAAACGACGATATACTATTCAAATATGAATAGTATGAATTGGGACGGTTTTCGTTATTTTATCGCGGCGGCTGAAGCCGGTAGTCTGTCGGCGGCGGCAAATGTGCTGTCTTCAAACCAGTCAACCGTGGGGCGGCATATCGATGCGCTGGAGTCGGCGCTGGGTGTAAAATTATTTCAGCGCTCGGTCAAGGGCCTGCGTTTGACGGAAGAAGGTCAGGCTGTTTTTGAGCAGGCGCAGAGTATGCAGGGCACGGTGGTCAAGATCCAGCGTACGGTGCAGGGCGGTGAGGCAACTGCACGCGGCACGGTGCGTCTGTCTTTGCCCGAAGGTCTGGGGCTGGAAGTGCTGATTCCGGTGCTGGATGATTTCTACCAGCAGTATCCCGAAGTAAAACTTGTGTTTAATGTTTCTGCCACCACCGCCAACCTGACCCAGGGTGAGGCCGATGTTGCGGTGCGATTGTTTCGTCCGGAAGAGTCTGATCTGGTGGTGAAATACCTGGGGGATATGCGGCTGGGACTGTACGCGGCAAAAGACTATGAAAAAAATTATGGCTTGCCAAAGCAGCTCAGAGATATACGCAAACACAAGGTGATCACTTACGGCGAGCACCTGTCTATCCTGCCGGAAAACCAGTGGTTGCTTGATCATTCTGACGAGAAAAAAAGAATTCTGTGCAGCGACAGTACCGCAACCAGATTCAGGGCAGCGGTTTCGGGTGTTGGTGTTTCGGTTCAGCCGGAAGTGCTGGCGCAGACCAGTGCGGATCTGGTTCGCCTGTTCCGCTCGGTAAAACTGCCCGCGCATAAAGTCTGGCTGGTTTACCACCAGGACCTGCGGCACATGTCACGCATTCGTGCGGTGGTCGGCTTCATCGCAGACCGGCTTGGTGATGTGTTGCAAGGGTCACGTTAGTTTTTTGTATGAATCGCTGGCCGGTTCGCACCTTTTCTTTTTATATCAATAATATTTTCACCGCGTCATAAAGAATTATTTTCTTGGATATTAAAGCGCTCAATAAGCAACTGGATAAATGCATGTTAAGTGATGTGCATGGTTTTCGCCGGCGTTTGCATCGCCTCAAAAAAGCGAAGCGATTTGATAAAGAGGTGTATGAAAAAATAGCGCAGGAAATCGAACACTCTGTTGCACTGGTGGAAGCGCGCCGGCAGCATGTACCGCAAATTACGTATTCTGATGATCTGCCGATTGTGCAGAAAAGCGAGCTGATCAAAAACACCATCCGTGATAATCAGGTAACGATTTTATGCGGTGAAACCGGTTCGGGAAAAACCACGCAGCTGCCAAAAATCTGTCTGGATATCGGTCTTGGTGTGCGTGGGAAAATCGGTCACACGCAACCGCGCCGGCTGGCAGCCAGAGCTGTTTCGCAACGCATCGCCGAAGAGTTGAATACCGAGCTGGGAAACGAAGTTGGTTTTAAAGTCCGCTTCTCGGATCGCTCAAATGAAAAAAGTTACATCAAGTTGATGACCGATGGCATCCTGCTGGCGGAATGTCATCATGATGCTTTTTTGAACCAGTACGACACGATTATTATCGATGAAGCGCATGAGCGCAGTTTGAATATTGATTTTCTTCTGGGTTATCTGAAAAGGCTTATACCGAAGCGCAAAGACCTGAAAATTATTATTACTTCGGCGACGATTGACCCCGACAGGTTTGCAAAACATTTTAATGATGCGCCGGTGATCAATGTTTCCGGCCGTACTTACCCGGTGGAAGTACGTTATCGCCCGTATCAGGTGGCTGACAGCGAAGAGAATAAAAGTTTACAGCAGGGCATTATTGATGCGGTTAATGAGCTGTCGAAAATTGATCATGGTGACATCCTGGTTTTTCTGAGTGGTGAAAGAGATATTCGTGAAACGACCGATGCGCTGTTAAAAGAAGCACAAAAAATGGCCAGAAGTGCAGTGTGGAAAAATACAGAGGTCTTACCGCTGCTGGCGCGTTTGTCCAGTACAGAACAGAATCGTATTTTTCATCCGTCGAATAAACGCCGTATTATATTGGCAACAAATGTTGCCGAAACATCCCTGACCGTGCCGGGCATTAAATATGTTATCGACTCGGGCGTGGCGCGTATTTCGCGTTATTCATGGCGCAGCAAAATCCAGCGCTTGCCGGTTGAAAAAATTTCACAGGCATCGGCTAACCAGCGCAAGGGACGTTGCGGGCGTGTTTCTTCCGGCATCTGTATTCGTCTGTATGATGAAGAAGATTTTGAGCAGCGTAAGGCGTTTACTGAGCCTGAAATTCAGCGCACCAATCTTGCCGCGGTTATTTTGCAGATGGAAAATATGAGGCTGGGGCATATCGATGATTTTCCTTTTGTTGAGCCGCCGGAAGATCGGCTGGTTAATGATGGTTATAAACTGTTGTTTGAACTGGGAGCCATCGATGCCGGCAACCGGATAACGAAGACAGGCAAGCACCTCGCACATTTTCCCATTGATCCCAGGCTGGCGCGTATATTGTTGCAGGCAAAAAATGAAAACGCATTAAGAGAAGTGCTGATTATTGTTTCTGCGCTCGCTACCCAGGATCCGCGTGAGCGTCCACTGGACAAACAGCAGGCTGCCGATGAAAAACATGCTGCATTTAAAGACAAGGTTTCTGATTTTATTTTTTATATCAATCTGTGGGACGCGTATCATGCTGAAAAAAAAGAGCTGTCCGGCAACCAGTTGCGCAAGTGGTGTAAAAAGAATTTTATTTCATGGATGCGAATGCGTGAATGGATTGATACTTTTAACCAGATAAAACGCATGTTGTCGAACCTGAAGATATCATTGAATAGCTGTGCAGCTGATTATGATGCAATACACCGTTCGCTGCTTATCGGGTTGCTGGCCAATATCGGCTATAAAAATGAAGGCCGAGAATTTATCGGGGCACGGAATAAAAAGTTTTATATTTTCCCCGGTTCAGCCTTGTTTAAAGCGCCGCCCAAATGGATGATGTCTGCCGAGATTGTTGAAACCTCGCAGGTTTATGCGCGCATCAATGCCCGGATCGACCCGGCGTGGATCGAAGAGAAAGCAAAGCACCTGCTTAAGTATCATTACAGCAATCCGCACTGGGAGAAAAAGCGCTCGCAGGTAGTCGCACTAGAACAGGCATCGTTATACGGCCTGATTCTGCACGCAGATAAAAAAGTCAGTTACGGAAGAATTAATCCTGCTGAGGCGAAAGAGGTTTTTATTCGCTGTGCGTTGATCGCTGGTGACTTTGAAAGTCGTGCGAAATTTTATCTGCATAATCAGAAGCTTGTTGAAGAGCTTGAATCGCTGGAAGCTAAATCCCGTCGTCGTGACATTATTGTTGATGAAGACATCCTGTATGATTTTTATGACAGGCATCTGCCGGATAATATATGCAGTGGTGCATCACTGGATAAATGGCTGCGCCATAATCCGGGGCAGGCAAAACCTCTGTTTTTAAGTGCTGAGGATCTGATGCGTGATGAAGCCACGCTGGTTTCTGATGCGTTGTTTCCTGATACTCTGGCGATGAATGGATCACTGTTTCCTGTGGCTTATCATTTTGACCCCGGTAATCATTGTGATGGTGTGACGCTGATAACGCCCGTCGCGGCGATCCATGCCATTAACCCGCAACGTTGTGAGTGGCTGATCCCGGGTCTGCTTCAGGAAAAAATAGTTGCGCTGATTAAATCCCTGCCTAAACAGTTGAGAAAGAATTTTGTGCCCGCGCCGAATTTTGCAGAAGCCTGCGTGCAGGCGCTGGAGCCTTCGGATACGGCGTTATGTACGGTGCTGGCCAGGCAGCTTAAAAAAATGACTGGCGTGCAGATTCCCTATGATGCCTGGAACGTGCAGAATATCAGCGCACATCTGCGGATGAATTTCAGGGTAATTGATGCAGATGGCAGGGTTATCGATGAAGACCGTGATCTGCAGGCGATAAAAGCCCGGTTGTCTGGTGTGGCTGATCAGCCGCCCGCTGTTGAGCAGGCAGTGGATAAGGGTGCGGCCTACGGTCAGGATGACGTTGGCCCGGGTGTGCTGGATGACATGCCGGAAACGGTCGAGCTTCATTTGCATGGCGTTATGCTCAAGGCGTACCCGGCTCTGGTTCGGGATGGGCGACAGGTAAATCTTCGCGCGCTGGAAAACCGGAAAGTTGCTACCGCTGAAACCCGTCAGGCGTTAAGGCTGTTTTGCTTTAATGCGCTGAAAGAGCAGGTGAAGTTTCTGCGGCACTCAATTCCTGATATTCAGAACCTGTGTTTAAAGTACAATGACTTTGGCAGTTGTGATGCGCTTAAGCAGGAAATCATCGATAAAGTGGTAGATGAAGTATTTTTGTATGAAGACATTTCATCAGAAAAAGAATTTCATCAACGGATTGAAGCGGGAAAAAGCCAGTTGCTGGATCGTGTGGAGCAATGGTGTTTGTTGCTGAGCAATATTCTTGATGAATACCGTGCCATTAAAAAACTGATGAAACGTCCGGCGCTGTCGCAGCTTGATATGGTGGCCGATATTCAGCAGCAGTTGGGCAGCCTTTTTCCTGAAAACTTTATCACCCGGACGGACAGCGAGTGGCTGCGGGAATATCCCCGGTATCTGACGGCGATCAAAAAACGTATCGAAAAATCAAAAACGAATGTAACGCGTGATCGTCAGTTGAGAATCGAGTATGCAAGGTTATGGGATGAATACATCAGGCGGCAGGCATCTCTGGAAAAGCAGCATATCGATTCACCGCAATTGCATCACTATCGCTGGATGCTGGAGGAATACCGGGTTTCGTTGTTTGCGCAGGAGCTTAAAACAAAGTTTCCGGTGTCAGAGAAAAGGCTGAGAACTTACTGGAATGAGTTGTCGGATGCATGATTTTACAGGTTGCTTACCGGCGGCAATGAGATGACGATAATGTTTTCTGATAGCTGTAAAATGCTTATATTGAACAAGATTATTGAATCAGGGTTGTTGAGAAAAAATGATTAGTATCGGGCACATTGTTGAGCTGGAAGTAGTGAAGGCTGTTGATTTTGGTTTTTATCTGGATGCCGAAGACCTTGGCGAGGTGTTGTTGCCGAATAAAAACGCGCCGCAGGATCTGGCTGTGGGTGACACGGTCGGCGTGTTTCTTTATCTTGATTCAGAAGGCCGGCCGGTGGCGACCAACAAGGCACCGAAGGTCGAGGTTGGTGAGTTTGCTTATCTGAAAGTTGTCGACACTTCATCTGTTGGCGCGTTTCTGGACTGGGGCTTGGATAAGGATTTGTTTGTGCCGTTTGCCGAGCAGCACCGGCCGATGGAAGTCGGGCATTCTTATCTGGTGCATGTTTATATCGGGCTTGATGGCCGTATCATTGCTTCGTCAAAAATTGATAAATTCCTCGATGATGAAAAACCGCATAGCTTCAAGCCGCAGCAGAAGGTTGATCTGATTATCGCTAACAGCACGGATCTGGGTTACAAGGCGATTATTAATCACAGCCACTGGGGTGTGTTATATAAGAACGATGTGTTTCAGCGTTTGAGTTTTGGTCAGTATAAAAAGGGCTTTATTAAACATATTCGCCCTGATGGAAAAATTGATTTAAGCCTTCAGGGTGGCCAGGAAACGCGTGATAAATACGCCAAAATTATTCTGAACTATTTAAACAGGCAGAATGGTTTTGCACCGGTACATGATAAGTCCGATCCGAAGCTGATCTCTGAACTGTTTGGCATGAGCAAGGGGGCGTTTAAGAAAGCTATCGGCGGCCTGTATAAGCAACGGCTTATCAGTATTGAGAAAGATGGTATCCGGCTGCTGGAGAAATAATGCTGTTGCGCCAGAATGTCAGGCAAAAAACAGTTTTTTCTTTATTTTTATTTGTTCTTTCTGATTGATTCAAGTCAACATTTTTATCCTCACTATCTGCAAACTTATAGAGTGTGGTTTTATTAGCGGAAGATAGAGAGATGATTGCAATAGACGAGTTTATGACGGCGGAGCCTTATACATTGCGTGAGACACACTCGTTGAGTGATGCGAGGAAAATCATGACGGAGAGAAATATACGTCATATCCCCATTACTGATGATGACCGGCATTTACTGGGGCTGGTGACGCAGCGTGATGTGCTTGCCGCTACTGTACCGACATCAAGGCAGCAGACAAAAAGTGCGCCACACGAAGGTGATGCAGACATTAAGCTATCAGATATTATGGTGCGCGATGTCAGTGTTATTCATCAGAACGATTCCTTGCGTCAGGCGGCGCGGTATATTCGATCACATAAATACGGTTGCCTGCCCGTCCTGTCACACAACCGTCTGGTTGGCATTATTACAGACAGTGATTTTATCGACATCGCGATTAATCTTCTGGAACAGGTTGAGATAACAGAAGAAGAAGCGATGATGGAACTTGAGACAGAGGAAGCCGCTGTCTGAGGCCCGGAAGTCGCTGCTTCCGAAGCCTGCAGTTTTGATTATGCGGATGTGCTGGTCTCGAATGATTTCTGAAAATCTTCTGCCCAGTCTAAAGCGCGGTAGCCCTGAGGTGTCATCTGGCTTTGATGCACGATGCCATCGACAACAGCGGTATACAGCAGTGCCGCTGCGGCTTTGGACTTGTCCCAGTCATGACCACTCAGGTTCATGTCATGCCAGGTTTTCTCTATTCTTTCAAAATAACGTTGAGGAATTTCAGCGACGCTGTGCTCCAGTGCATAGTTGGCGATTGCGTCGTGTAGTTCTCTTAGCTGTTTGCTCATGGGATGCTGCCTGTGGTTCGGATATCCCTATTGTTTGGTCAATTTAGGTTGCAGATTCGTCTGGCTGAATTTAGCAACTGGTTGATTTTAAACATATTGATACCCCGTGTTCAAGCTGTTTGAGGCGAGTCGAGGCATTTTTCGGATTAACGGTATATTTTGCTACAAAATGCTGTAAATCTGCGGCTGAATACTAAAGTATGTTTGCGTCACCGGGGCATACTATTTAGTATTGGCGCACTATTTTAACGTGCGTTATTCCGCCATTGTGAAGCCTTTATGAAACAGAAAATAATAACCATGCTTGAGTTACAGGACTCGATGAATTCCAAAGTAAATCCCGACTGGCGCAATGCCGGTAATGAGTGGTATCGCGCAATCTGGATGGAAGCCTCCGAGATGCTGGAACACTACGGCTGGAAATGGTGGAAAAAGCAGGAGCCGGATACCATGCAGGTAAAGCTCGAAATTGTGGATATTGTGCATTTCGCCCTGAGTATCCGTCTGGAGCAAAACCAGTCGCTGGATGATACGGCGGAGTTAATAGCCAAGGATTTTGAAAACATTATGCAGGCCGAAGATATTCGCAAGACCATTGAATGTCTTGCCCTGCTGACTCTGACTGACCAGGGCGCGCACTTTACCTTTATTGCCGGCATCATGAAGTATATGGACATGTCCTTTGATGAGTTATACGAGATTTATGTCGGTAAAAATGTATTGAACATGTTCCGCCAGGACAACGGTTACAAGGAGGGAACTTACAATAAAGTGTGGAATGGTCGTGAAGATAATGAGCATCTTGCTGACATCATGAAACAGCTGAATGGCGACAGCCAGACTTTTAAGGATGATGTTTACGCAGCGCTGTCACAGAACTACGCGGCATAAACAACCACTTGCAGCTTGCCGTTTATAAGCGGCAAGCTGCAGCAAAGCTGTTTAGACATATTTTGCCAGTTTCTTGGGGTACAGTGAGTCTACTGTGCCGACGATTTTTTCATCGGGTTTGAATGCGATGGTCGGGTCTTTTGCCGGGTAGTCCAGGCTGTATAAAAAATGCCGCATGCAGTTGATGCGCGCGCGTTTTTTATCATCTGACTTTACTACCACCCATGGTGCGTCTGCGGTATCGGTGTGGAAAAACATGGTGCGGCGAGCTTCGGTGTAGTCATCCCATTTATCCAGTGATTCGAGATCGATAGGGCTGAGTTTCCAGTGTTTTAACGGGTCGTGCGAGCGCGAGTGAAAACGGCGCAGTTGCTCGTGACGGCTGACCGAGAACCAGTATTTGCGCATGATCATGCCTGCATGTACCAGCATGCGCTCCAGCTCGGGTGCGGTGCGCAAAAATTCCAGATGCTCTTCCGGCGTACAAAAATGCATCACCCGTTCAACACCCGCACGGTTGTACCATGAGCGGTCGAACAGCACGATTTCGCCATTGGTTGGCATGTGATGAATGTAACGCTGAAAATACCATTGCCCCAGCTCTTTCTCGTTGGGTTTTTCCAGTGCGATGACGTGAGCTGAACGTGGGTTAAGGTGTTCCATGAAACGTTTGATGGTGCCGCCTTTACCGGCTGCGTCGCGGCCTTCAAAAAAACCGGCGATGCGTTTGCGTTCTTCTTTTACCCATACCTGAACCTTTAGCAACTCTGCCTGCAGTAACTGCTTTTCGTGTTCATATTCTTTTTTGCCGATTTTGGTCGGATAAGGGTATTCTCCCAGCTCGTAACTGACTTCCAGTAATTCATCGGCTGAAATTATGTTTGGTGATGCCAGCACCTTTTCCGGGTCTGACATATCGGCAAGAATTTCTTTCAGGTCTTTTTTCGTGCGTTTTTTGGTGGCCATAATTTTCCTGCGCTAGATTTGAGGGGGTGAACCCCAAGTGTAGCAAATTAAAACAAGTATAAATTTGATGAGAGTCATCCGGATTTCCATATCTTGCAGGCAATAAAAAACCCGGCTCAAGCAAAGTGCGTGGCCGGGTTTTTATGTTGCAAAAGAAGCGTGATTATTTGATCTTGGCTTCTTTGTACATGACGTATTTACGTACGACTGGATCGAATTTTTTCATTTCCAGTTTTTCGGGCATAGTGCGTTTGTTTTTGGTCGTGGTGTAGAAGTGACCGGTTTTCGCAGATGAGACCATTTTAATTTTTTCACGCATGATGTTTCCCCTTAAACCTTTTCGCCGCGAGCGCGCATTTCAGATAAAACCGTGTCGATACCTTTCTTGTCGATGATACGCATGCCGTTTGCAGTAACGCGCAGTTTCACGTGACGGTTCTCACTTTCGACCCAAAAACGGTGAGTGTGTAAATTAGGCAAGAAACGACGGCGAGTCTTGTTGTGAGCATGGGAAACGTTATTACCAGAAACTGGACGTTTTCCTGTTACCTGACATACTCTAGACATTGTAAATACTCCAAACCAGCTATATATGTTGAAGGCCTCTGGTGTGCGTTGAGACCTCTGAAAAATTGAGCCGGCAATTCTAACGGAGAAAGCAGGCACTGGCAAGTGTTTGTCGTGCGTAATTTCAGGGGAAGATTTCACTATTGCGTTGAAGGAGAAGTTGGCAGTTGTCAGTTATCAGTTTGCAGTAAAAACAAAGCGTACGCTTATGCTGTAATCACGGGGGCTTTCAGGTTCTTTTGTTTTTAACTGATAACTGCCAACTACAAACTGCTAACTTCTCTTCATGGTCGGCAGCCATGTATAATACCGTTTTTCCTATCTCAGGCCAGAGACTTGTTGTATGTCGCAGGATATTGTATTTATTGAAGATTTACGCATCGATACCATTATTGGTATTTATGACTGGGAGCGTGAAGTGAAGCAGACCATCGCGCTGGATATCGAGATGGCCGCGGATAATACCAGGCCGGCCGCGACAGAAAGTATCGAGGATGCGGTTAACTACAAGGCGGTTGCCAAGTCATTGATTGCGTTCACAGAAGCCAGCCAGTTTCAGCTGGTCGAGACGCTGGCCGAGCGTCTGGCCGAGATTATTCTGAATGACTTTAATGTGCCCTGGTGCCGGCTGAAGCTCAGCAAGCTGGGCGCAGTCACCGGTTCGCGTTCGGTTGGTGTCATCATCGAGCGTGGCCAACGTTGATGGTTGACTGAATAATGGCGACGATTTACATCAGTCTGGGTAGCAACATCAGGCGTGAGGAAAATACCCGTGCGGGCATTGCCGCGCTGAAACGGGCTTTCGGTGAGTTGCAGCTATCTTCGGTGTACGAGAGTGAAGCCGTGGGTTTCGATGGTGACGCTTTTTACAATATGGTGATCGCCTGCGAAGTTGATACTTCGGTGCATGAAACCAACCAGATTCTACGCGACATCGAAGATGCCAATGGTCGTGACCGCAGCGGCCCTAAATTTTCATCCCGTACGCTGGATCTGGATCTGTTGCTGTATGACGACCTGATGCTGGACGAAAAAGGTCTGAAGTTGCCGCGTGGTGAAATTCTGAAAAATGCGTTTGTACTGTGGCCGCTGGCCGAGATTGCGCCTGAGCTGAAACATCCTGAAGTCGCGAGGACTTACGCCGAGTTGTGGGCGGCTTTTGATAAAAACAGGGAGAGCTTGAAACCCATCGAGTTTTCTTTGTAGGAAGGGAAGTTTGCAGTAAAAGCAACACATTGTTTTTTGCGCGGCAGGCTATGATTTCTAATCGCTTTTGTTTTTAACTGACGACTGCTAACTTCACCTTTGACCCAATAGCAAGCATGCAGCATTTGGCATAAACTATCCTGCCAGACTTGAATACATATTAATGAAACTATGAGCATTGATTCCATCCCCTGCAATCTTTTTGTTGATATATCCGGTATTGACTGTGCTGCTCCGGCTTCTCGTTTGAGTGATGCGCTGGAAGTGCTGCTGCCGGGGCAGACATTGCTGGTGGTGTCCGGCAAGCAGGCGTTGCAGACGGATGTTCCAGCGTTTTGCCAGCAGCGTGATTTGCAACTGGTGGATCAGGGCGAGGTCGATGAGCAGCTTTATTTTTTGATCAGCCTGTCTGCGGCGTGATTCCGGGCAAATAATTAGTCGAACCTGAAATATACATTTGAGGTATTTAAGCCAACGTCATATCGACTCTAAAAAAGATGTTTTTCAACACCATTTTTATTTGTTGTAATTTTTTCAGCCAAAAAATAACCTCCCTCATCCACTTTTTAAAGTTAAAGGCAG
>WFOC01000069.1 GCA_015488295.1 Gammaproteobacteria bacterium | reverse complement strand
GTGCCGGAAAGGAGAAGTCGGGGAGTAAAAAACACTCCAATGAATAGTGAATAATGAAAAACAAAACCGTGCTTTGCATAGCTTTGTATTATTCATTATTCGTTATTCATTGCTTTTATTATTTTACCGCAAACAAAGAACCGTTCACACTATTAAAATAAACATGGCCGTCATCGATCACTGCCGCAGAATAGATGTGACCATCAACCTTGTATTTCCAGCGTAGCCTGCCTTCATCCGCATCCAGCGCATAAAGATTACCATCCGTGCTGCCTACATAAACCGTGCTGGAGGCGATACTCACCGGCGCATAAATGCCACCTTCCGTACGGTACTCCCATTCGCGAGTGCCGTCTTCTACATCGTAGGCATACACATAACCATCTTTGCTGCCGATATAAACCCGGCCATCATAAATAGCTGGTGAAGACAGCACAGGGCCGGCCGTTTTCTTTACCCAGCTCTGCTGACCGGTGTTGATATTCACGGCATAAACACGTTTGTCATCACTGCCAAAATAAACATTGTTGCCATCGGTGGCTGGTGATGAATGAATTTTTCCGTTGGTTTTAAAACGCCAGAATTCCTGCCCGGTATTTTTATTCACCGCAAACAGCTCGCCTTTCAGCGTACCAAAAAAAACATAGTCGCCATAAATTGCCGGAGAGCTGTAAATCGGTGCGCCTGCATTAAAATTCCATTTTCTATAGCCGGTGTTTGCATCAGCGGCATACATATTGCCACCTTCACTGGCAAAATAAATGATGTCATCCACAATAATCGGTGAGGATGATATTGGTCCTTTTGTCTTCTGTTTCCAGACCACCGCTTGTGTGCTGTCCTTGATCGCATACATGTGCTTGTCCCAGCTACCAACGTAAACAATACCATTGGCTGTCGCCGGTGTTGCTTCTACATTGCCGCCGGTTTTAAAACGCCACTTTTTCTGACCGGTACGTTGGTCGATGGCGTACAGGTGTCGATCATTGCTGCCCAGATAAACCTTGCCATTGGCAACCATCGGAGAAGAATAGGTTTTGTCCGGTGCACTGTATTTCCAGTCCAGCGTGTTCAACCGGGTCGGTCCCGATGCGTCATAAACTGCGCTATGCTCCGGGTCTGCACGAAACATACTTGTACCACCACCCATGCAGCCTGACAATGTAATCGTTAACGCCGCTATACCTGTCAGCAATAATGTATTTTTAATCATGAACCCGACCTTCCCCGTTATTCTTTGTATTCCTGTTCTCATAAAACCGCTGCCCTGCAAACTGAGCAAGACCTGAACACCGGTTTTATGCCGTGATATTTCTTAAGGGAGGATAGACTAATTTAGCTATAAATCGCGTAAACAGGGCAATTTATAGCTGTGAAAAACACGATGAAAGAGACCGGTAAAACTACATCGAAAAGTGAGCTGCACCAGCATGACATAAAAGCTCATAAGCGATGCTGCCACTGGCGGCAGCAACCTCGTCAACGCTTAGCTCATTGCCCCACAAAACAACCCGGTCGCCAATACTGGCAGCAACATTATTCAGATCAATGCTGATGCTGTCCATCGACACCCGCCCTAGCAGATCACAACGCTGACCATTCAACCAGACCGGCGTACCGTTTTGCGCATGACGCGGATAGCCGTCACCGTAACCAGCAGCAACGATGCCCATAAGCAGGTCTTTTTCGGCAGTAAAAGTACTGCCATAGCCGATAGATTCACCTGCCCTGACCGGCTTGATATCAATCAGCACTGACTCAAACTGCATCACCGCACGCAGCTCAAGATCGGCTGCGCTGGCATCAGAAAACGGCGAGCTGCCGTACAGCATGATGCCCGGGCGAACCACCTCAAAATGGCTCTGCGGAAAACGCATGATAGCCGCAGAATTGGCCATGCTGCGGCTCACACCACAGTTATTAGTTACTTTAATAAAATCATTTAACTGACTGTTATTTAAAGGGTCAGAAACATTATCTGCATTGGCAAAATGACTCATCAGATAAACATTTTCGACATTGGCAGAACTACGCAACTGGCTGAAACAGACATCAACATCAGCCATGGAAACACCCAGTCGGCGCATGCCTGTGTCCACTTTCAGCCAGGCATCGACCGGGCCAGGAAGCCTGGCATCCAGCAATTGCGCCAGCTGTTGTGACTGGTGAACAACCGTTGATATTTTCAATGCCGCGAATTTTTCCAGTTCAGTAATATTCGAAAAACCGTGTAGTACCAGCAGCGATTTTGTACAGCCAGAAGCACGCAGCACAAACGCCTCTTCCGGCATCGCCACTGCAAACATGTCAGCATCATCCAGTTGCGAGGCAGCTGCCAGCATGCCGTGTCCGTAAGCATTGGCTTTGATCACCGCCATGATCTGGCTGTGTGGAGAAAATTGCCGAACCCGGCTCAGGTTATGCGATAAAGCGTTTGAATTTAAAGTAACACGGGCACGTCGCCAGTGGCTGGAGCCTGGCGCACTCATTCAAAGCCGTCGTTGTCATACATCTCGGGGATGTAGTTTTCGAACTTGGTGTATTTGCCGAGGAAAGTCAGCATCGATTTACCGATGGGACCATTACGTTGTTTGGCAATGATGATTTCTGCCACGCCTTTTTGCGGACTGTCTTCGTTATACACTTCATCGCGGTAGATGAAAACGATCAGGTCGGCATCTTGCTCAATCGCACCTGATTCACGCAGGTCTGACATCACCGGGCGCTTGTCCGGGCGTTGCTCCAGACTACGGTTGAGCTGGGACAATGCAATCACCGGCACTTTCAGTTCTTTCGCCATGGCTTTTAAACTTCGTGAGATTTCGGAAATCTCGGTGGCGCGGTTTTCACTGCCGCCATGCACCTGCATCAACTGCAAATAATCAATCACAATCAGGCCAAGCCCGTGCTGACGCTTCAGACGACGTGCACGCGCGCGGATTTCGTTGGGTGACATCGCCGGCGTATCGTCGATATAAATTTTCGCTTCCGACAGGATATGGATAGCCGAAGTAATACGCGCCCAGTCTTCGTCAGTGAGGTTACCGGTGCGGATGTGATGCTGATCGACCCGACCCAGCGAGGAGATCATACGCATCGCCAGCGCGTCACCGGGCATCTCCATACTGAACACCGCCACCGGCAGCTTGTCGCCGATAGCCGCGTTCTCGGCGATGTTCATGGCGAAGGTGGTTTTACCCATGGAAGGTCGACCGGCAACGATGACCAGGTCAGCTTCCTGAAGACCGGTGGTCATCTCGTCAAACTTGTCAAAACCGGTAGACACGCCGGTGATACCGCCATCGCTGTTGAACAGGTGGTCGATTTTGTCGACGGTTTTGGATAACAGGGCTTTCATGTCCTGAAAGCCGCCCTGACCGCGCGCGCCCTGCTCGGCGATATGGAAAACTTTTTTCTCGGCCTCATCCAGCAGTTCCTTGCTGTCACGCCCTTCGGGCTGATAACCACTGCCGCTGATGTCGGTGCCAACCGCAATCAACTGGCGCAGCACCGATTTCTCGCGCACGATATTGGCATAGGCAACGATGTTGGACGCACTGGGCGTATCTTTCGCCAGCCGCCCCAGATAAAGCAGGCCACCGGCCTGATCGAGCTGGCCGTTTTTATCCAGGCACTGCGACAGGGTCACCGCATCAAACGGCTCGTTACGCGATTCCAGTTCACGAATCGCGGCAAATAACAGGCGGTGGTCGTGACGATAAAAGTCTTCATCCACCAGCTTGTCGGCGATCTGTTCCCAGGCACGGTTGTCCAGCAACAGGCCGCCAATGACCGCCTGTTCTGCTTCAACAGAATGCGGAGGTACCCGCAGGCTGTTGGTCTGACCTTCGGAGATAAGGTCGGAAGCTGAAAATTCGGAACCTGGAAATGTAACTGTTTCTGACATAAATAAACCTGTGAAATGTGGCTTTGATTATACAAGGATGGTCGTCAGTGAGTACCATTTTATACAAAAATTTTTACCACCATGCCACACCGCCGCCCCCTGCTCCCTGTGACATACGACCGCCATGGGTGGCAGAAGTGCAGGCATTGCATCTTTACATGGATGTAACTTATTAGGGCAATGCAGGAGTAATTGCCGAGGAGAAAATACCTGCCCGTACATCCTGTACATCGTCACACCGCCATCCCTGGCTCCTTATGAGACATACCGTACATCCTGTACATAAAAAAGCCCGCAATAATGCGGGCTTTTCAATATCAAGCAGTAGAAAAAACTTAAGCGTCTTCGTCACCGATGATGGTAACTTTTGCAACAGCATTAATATCAGCATGCAGGTGCAGTGTAATCTCGTACTCACCAGCCTGACGAATCGGGCCGTCTGGAAGACGAACTTCACGTTTTTCTATTTCGATACCGGCTTCAACAAACGCTGCCGCAATGTCCATGTTGCCAATGGAACCGAATAACTTGCCTTCTGTTCCAGACTTCGCAGTAATCTCGACTGGCTTTGCTTCAACCAGATCACGACGTTTTTCAGCAGCAGCCAGTGCATCAGCAGCCATTTTTTCAAATTCAGCGCGACGTGCTTCAATCTCTGCCTTGTTCTCATCAGTAGCAACTTTTGCTTTGCCCTGAGGTAACAGATAGTTACGAGCAAAACCGGCCTTTACATTAACCAGATCACCAATACCGCCAAGACGATCAATTTTTTCAAATAAGATGACTTCCATCTTTCTAACCTCAGTTCTTAAAATCGTTATATAAAATTTCTATGTTTGTCTTTTTACAGACCGTTTCTTTAAACCTAAACCACCAGTTGTTTTAACTGGCAACCCGCCGCCGGATATCCAGCCATGGGTCGGCAAAACTTGCCAAAATCAGTATCAGCAGTACCTGCGGGATAAAAAACATAATCAGATACATCGCAAATAACCACGCGCCATTAATCTGTCGTATTTTTATCACGGCATGTAATAAGGAGAACGCCTGCACACCATAGAGCGCAAACACCACCGTTACCAGTGCAATACTGAACACATTGCCAACTGCCAGCGCCATCAGCACGATAGCCAGTGCAACCATGGCTGAAAACTTACCCAGATTCAGGCTCTGAAATTCTTCAGCAAAACCACCCGGGTGATACAGAACCGCCTGCCACCATCGCGCTAAAAACAGACTCAGCATGGTGCCAAACATGGCACTGCTGACAAACAGCCCTGGTAAAAATGCGATGATCCAGTCTTCTGTATGCTTCAATTCTGCCAGCGTAAAATCTTCCGACTGTTCCGCCAGCTGTGCCACCATCATGTCCAGAGGCTCTCGCCAGTGTTCACCAATATTGGGGGCCAGCAGGTAAACCATCACTACCGCGAGCAAACCCATCGCGGTCAACACCTGCAAGCTGAAAGCCAGAGATACTGTCTGGCGTAATACGCTTGCGATTATCCACGCCGGCAACCAGGCCAGCAGAACAAAAACCAGTGCCACCTGCGGCGAGGAGAATATCAGATATGCAAATATTCCCGCACCAAGCAATGACAGGGCCGTAACAATCAAACCATTTCTCGGCCCATTCACCAGTGTTACCAGAACAATGGCGGCGGCACTCACCCATGCTGCCGGTGGTACCGCAAGGCCCAAAATAGCCATCGCGGCGGCAACCAGTGCCGCCTGGCTATGGCCTTTTAATATAAAACTTGCCAGAAATAACACTCAAACACCTCGCTTAAGTGCCAGCCCTGCTACCCGTTCCAGACAACAGACGCGGGCATCAGAACCGTCTGTAAACAAACTTATTTATGGCTATCCGTGTAAGGCATCAGCGCCAGGTAACGAGAGACTTTAATCGCCTTCGTCAGTTTGCGCTGGTATTTTGCTTTGGTGCCGGTAATACGTGCAGGTACGATCTTGCCGCTTTCTGAAACGAAAGACTTCAGCAGTTCGATATCTTTGTAATCAACATCGGTGATGCCTTCTGCGGTAAAACGACAATAACGTTTACGTCGAAAATTAGCTGCCATTGTCTTCTCCTACTCTGCGGAAGCTGCGTCAGCAGCCTCTGATTTATCGGTACTTGCTTCTGCTTTTGCTTCCTGAGCAGCGGCTTCACGTTTTGCGTTTGCAGCACGTTCTGCGGCTGATTTTTTCTCAGCAGCATCTTCTTCGCTTTTCGCTTTTGCCAGGATAGACATGTCAGTGATGGCTTCGTCGCGCTTCAGAATCAGGTTACGGATAACCGCATCGTTGAAACGGAACGCTGTTTCGATTTCATCACGTACAGCCTCGCCACACTCAATATTCATCAGAACGTAGTGGGCTTTGTGAATTTTGTTGATTGGGTAGGCTAGCTGGCGACGACCCCAGTCTTCTAAACGGTGTACTTTACCACCGCTTGATTCAACGGTTGCTTTGTAACGGTCGATCATCGCAGGCACTTGTTCGCTCTGGTCTGGATGCACCAGAAATACGATTTCGTAGTGACGCATGTTTTTCCTCTCGGGTTAAAGCCCCCCATGTTTTATGGTGGAGCAAGGGGTATATTCGAATTGTAGGGCGCGGATTATAAACTTAAGCGGGGCTTAAGTCTATATTCAATGAAAAATGAAAAATGAAAAATGAAAAATAATTTAAAAACAAAGGCTTACAAACAGGAACCCGCTTTTAATCTTGTCATTTTTCATTAAGACCGTCGCCAGACGGTCTTGCCATCCTTGTCTTCCAGCACGATGCCCAGCGCATCCAGCTCATCACGGATGCGGTCGGCTTCTGCCCAGTCTTTATTTTCTCTGGCCTGTTTCCTGGCTGCAATCAGGGCTTCGATTTTTTCGGCATCGCTGTCATCACCTGCACCGCTCTGCAGATAGTGCTCGGGATCGGCTTCCAGCAGGCCTAGCACATTGGCCAGCTTTTTGAGTACGGCGGCTTTTTGCATGGCAGCATCATCGGCACCTTCATCTTTCAGCCGGTTGACCTGATTGGCCAGATCGAACAGCACGGCCAGCGCTTCCGGTGTGTTGAAATCGTCATCCATGGCCTGCTTGAATTTTTCGACGGCCGGATCATTTTCATCGTAATCGGCCGGCACATCGAGGCCCCGCAGTGTGTTGTACAGGCGTGACAACGCGGTGCGTGCGTTATCCAGCAGCTGGTCAGCGTAGTTCAGCGGGCTGCGGTACTGACTGGCAAGCACGAAATAGCGGATTTCTTCACCCTTGTATAATTTCAGAATCTCGCGCACGGTGAAAAAATTGCCCAGCGACTTGGACATTTTTTCATCGTCAATGCGCACAAAACCGTTGTGCATCCACAAGTTGACGAAGGTCTCGCCGGTGGCGGCTTCGGATTGTGCGATTTCATTTTCGTGATGCGGGAACTGCAGATCCTGACCGCCGCCGTGAATATCAAAATGATTACCCAGGCAGCAGGTCGACATCGCGGAACATTCAATGTGCCAGCCCGGACGACCCTTGCCCCAGGGCGAATCCCAGGATGGCTCACCCGGCTTGGCCGCTTTCCACAGAACAAAATCCAGTGGGTCATCTTTGCGCTCATCAACCGCGACACGCTCACCGGCGCGCAGGTCTTCCAGCTTCTTACCCGACAGCCTGCCGTAATCCTTAAACGCGCTGACATCGTAATAAACATCCCCTGCACCGTCTTCACTTTTTGCGGTGTAAGCAAAACCCTTGTCGATCAGGGTCTGCACCATGTTGATGATCTCCGGCATGGAAGCAGTCGCGGCGGGTTCTTCATCGGGCGGCAACACACCCAGCTCGGCAGCATCTTCATGCATGGCCTGCACAAAACGTTTGGTCAACGCAGAAAAGTCTTCCGCATTTTCATTGGCACGAGCAATAATCTTGTCATCGATGTCGGTGATATTACGCACGTAGGTCACATCATAACCGCTGTAACGCAAGTAACGCACCACGGTGTCGAACACCACCAGCACCCGCGCATGACCAAGGTGACACAGGTCGTACACCGTCATACCGCAGACATACATCTTCACCTTGCCGGGCTCAATCGGTTTAAAAACGTCTTTCTTTCTGGTCAGGCTATTGTGGATCTTTAACATACGCTTATTCAATTGAAAAAAAAGATGCAGAATATTAACGGATAAGCGGCCGGAGCGCTAACCAAACCATTCAACTCAGGTAAACTATCGCTTTTTCAGAAACCGTATATAGAGATTTAACATGGTAAAAGTTTTATTTGTCTGCATGGGTAATATCTGCCGCTCACCTACCGCAGAGGGTGTCTTTCGGCACATGGTCAAACAAATTGGCGCTGAAAATGAAATCTTCATCGACTCTGCCGGCACACACTCCTACCATGTTGGCAACCCGCCCGACCCGCGTGCGCAGGAAGCGGCACTGAAGCGCAATATCGATCTGAGCGACCAGCGCGCACGGCACGTCAGCAAAGACGACTTTGCCGAATTTGATTATGTCATCGCCATGGATGAAAGCAATAAAGATGATCTGTTAAGCATGTGCCACCCAAAATACCGGGATCGCATTCATCTGTTTCTTGATTTCGCCAGGAGCGATGAGACAGAAGTGCCCGATCCTTATTATGGCCAGGGGCGCGGTTTTGAGATTGTTTTAAACCTGGTGGAAGATGCTGCCAGTGGTTTGCTGGAACACATCCGCAAAAATCATTAAGGCCGGGCCTTTCGAACAACACCAAAAAAGCGGCTACCGAAAAAATGCTGTTTTGCATTCTCCCGGTAACCGCTTCTTTCACCAGCTTTCAAACACTAGCGGTCAATAACAGACGTTGGAGGCCGGTTTTCGTTTGAAACCGGCTGCTTATCCACACTCTTTTTCTCTTCACTTTTTACCGGTGCTTTATCTTTATTCTGCGTTGCCTGCGGCTTGCCTGGTGCAGCGGTTTTTTCTGCTACCGGTTTATTGGCTGCCGGCTTGCTGGCTGCGGGTTTACTGCTTACAGCAGGCTTACTCTCTGCGGGCTTGCTGGCTGCAGATTTACTGGCAGCAGGTTTACTGGCATCAGATTTATCGGCATTGCTCGTACCTGCAGCCCTGCTCTCCTGAGCCGGTTTTTTCTGTGGCGCACTTGCCGGAGTAGAAGCCTGTTTGGCCGGCGCAGAAGCCTCCCCCGTGTTTGACTTAGCCGCTTCCGTGTTTTTCACATCACTGGCTTTCGAGTCATTATTTTTTGAGCGACCACCGCGACGGCGACGGTTACGGTTTGACTGACCGCCACTTCTTGAACCTGACTGAGCAGCATCTTTGTTTTTTGCCGCACCGTCATTAGACCTGTCTGCCGCCCCTTTCGACTGCTTGTTATCCTGCTTATTGCTCTGGTTTCCGCCCTGATTTCCACCCTGGGCATTACCACGATTAGCATCCGCCTTACGGCCGCGACCGCGACCACGTCCCCGGTTGCTGTTGCGGTTTCTGTTCTGACCACCACGCTGGTTGCGACCACGAGCGGCGCTTTGTTTCGCTGCCGGCTTCACTTCCTCTTTTTCTTCTTCCTTGTCACCGGTAAAAATAGAAACAATCTTGCCAAACAGGCCGGTGCTGGCAGCCGGTTTTTCCTCAACCGGTGCAGGAGTCGCTTTTGCCGTCGGACGACGGCCGGGAGAAATAGAAGACACCGCCGCTTTTTCCGGCTGTATCGGTTTTTCCCGGGTCAGCTCAACATTATGTTTGTCGTCTTTTTCTGCACGCTGATAGCTGGCGGTCTCGTCATTTTCATCGTGCTCGCTCTTGCGCACACGTTCGACTTTATATTGCGGCGTTTCCAGCGTGGGGTTGGCCACGATTAAAATATGCACACCGGTCTGTTTTTCGGTGTCCAGAATCGCCTGGCGTTTTTCGTTAAGAATGTAGGTTGCAACATCAACCGGCACCTGAATATCAACACGAGCCGTGCCGGCTTTCAGCGCTTCTTCTTCGATGATGCGTACCAGTGAAAGCGACAGCGATTCGACAGTGCGAATGGTGCCCTGCCCGGTGCAGCGTGGGCAGACGATCTGGGTTGACTCACCCAGCGATGGCTTCAGCCGCTGACGCGACATTTCCAGTAAGCCAAAACGCGAGATGCGGCCGATCTGCACCCGCGCCCGGTCAAGCTGAACCGCCGCGTTAAGGCGGTTTTCCACCGCGCGCTGGTTGCGATTATTCATCATATCGATAAAGTCGATGACCACCAGGCCACCCAGGTCACGCAGACGCAACTGACGCGCAATTTCGTCAGCCGCTTCCAGGTTGGTGTTGGTGGCAGTCTCTTCGATATCGCTGCCCTTGGTGGCGCGCGCCGAGTTGATGTCAATTGAGATCAGGGCTTCAGTATGATCGATCACGATAGCACCACCGGAAGGCAACGTCACTTCACGACGGTAGGCCGATTCAATCTGGTTTTCCACCTGAAAACGGTTAAACAGCGGCACTGTGTCATCGTAGTATTTGATTTTATTGACGCTATTGGGCATGACCTGCTCGACGAAATCCATCGCCTGGTCATAAACTTCTTTGGAGTCGATCAGCACTTCGGCGATGTCGCTGCGGAAATAATCGCGCAGCGCACGGGTGGTAACATCACTTTCCTGATAAATCAGAAACGGCGATGGCCTTTCCGCTGCAGCTTTTTCGAAAGCTGTCCACAGCTGCAACAGGTAATCCAGATCCCACTGTAATTCTTCGGTATTGCGACCAACACCGGCAGTACGCACGATCAGCCCCATGCCGTTGGGAATTTCCAGTTGACTTAAAGCCTCGCGGATAAGATTACGATCTTCGCCTTCGATGCGGCGTGAAACGCCACCGGCACGCGGGTTATTCGGCATCAATACCAGATAACGCCCGGCCAGGCTGATGAAGGTAGTGAGTGCTGCGCCCTTGTTGCCGCGCTCTTCTTTTTCCACCTGAATGACGATTTCCTGGCCTTCCTTGATGGCGCTACGGATGTCGGGACGACCGGAAGACTTTTGCGCCTCCTCGGTGAAGTACATGCGTGAAATTTCTTTGAAGGGCAGGAAACCATGGCGTTCAGCACCATAGTCGACAAAACAAGCCTCCAGGCTTGGCTCTACGCGGGTGATTTTACCTTTGTAGACATTGGATTTTTTCTGTTCCCGTGATGGGACTTCCACGTCCAGATCGTAAAGTTGCTGACCATCGACCATGGCCACGCGTACTTCCTCTTTCTGGACTGCATTGATAAGTATTCTCTTCATTTGCAGTTAAACCTGTTATTGGTCCCTCTTTCAGTTCACCCGCAGCGCTCGGTGACAGGGCATCTTGTTTAGAGCGACCTGTGTACTGCAATGCACAGAAGAAAATCAGCATCAGCCACATAGATAATGTGGATACTAGATATGCTGACTCTGGCAGAGTAATGGCGATATTGGTGGTAAAAATTGGGAAAATCATTAATTGTAAGTATTTTTTTGCTAGTTAATTTGTATTCGCAATCTATATTCAACAAATATGAAACAGTTGCAGCGAATACATAAAATCAGTTTTCTTGCTTCAAGCGGCCAGTTTTAAATAAATGAGCGTCTTTATTAAACGCTTCGAACTGGTCGCTATATTTAGCGATTGCGCAACGATAATCTAAAAAACTCGTTGCCTTGATAACCTTTTATCAAGTCTATAATCCCTTATTCTGTGCCTGTTCTTTTTTCTTTGTGGCAAAGTTTCCTGGTAAAGTATGAGGCAAATGCAGGGATCTATGTGAAATCTTCGCTAGCATCTGACCCATCAAGTCTGTCAAACTGCGAGCCTTTGGTCAACCATAATTAGGCAATTGTCAAAAAAGCCTGAAAAACGACCAGAAGAGCAAGCAGAATAACAAACTTGAAACTTCTGACACCGAGCCACCCCCTCAGTTCAAAAACCGTTCATGGAAATAAATAAAAACAGCGTCAGCCAGATCACCATCAGCGAAGCACAGGCCGGCCAGCGCATCGACAATTTCCTGCTGAAACATCTCAAGGGCGTGCCGAAAAGCCACATCTACCGTTTATTACGCAGCGGCCAGGTGCGGATTAATAGCGGCAGAAAAAAACCGCACTATAAGCTGTGTGCCGGTGATGCACTGAGATTGCCACCGGTGCGCATCAGCGAAAACCCGGACAGCCAGATTCCAGCCGCAGTGATTCAATTATTAAAAGATGCCGTCATTTTTGAAAACGAGAACCTCATCGCCATCAACAAGCCCTCCGGCATCGCCGTGCATAAGGGCAGCGGCCTGAAATTCGGCGTTATTGAAGCTTTCCGCCAGATCGACCCGGAGCAGCCACTGGAACTTGTACACCGCCTTGACCGTGAAACCAGCGGCTGCCTGTTACTGGCCAAAAACCGGCAGGTACTGGCGCAGCTGCACGAAATGCTGCGCCACGAAACCCTCGTGCACATGGAAAAAACCTATCTCGCCCTGCTTGATGGTATATGGACACAGGGCAGGCAAACAATTAACACCGGCATCAGCAAGATCAAACGCGGCGGTGAACACATCATGCAGGTCGATGACAACGGTGACCACGCGGTCAGCCATTTCGAGCCGCTGGAAATATTTGAAAACAGTACACGACCATGCAGCCTGGTGCAGATACGCATCGACACCGGCCGCACCCACCAGATACGGGTACATGCACAACATTGCGGCCACGCCATCATCGGCGACAACAAATACGGCAATAAGGAAACCAACAGGTTTTTTCGTGAGACAGGATTAAAACGCCTGTTCCTGCATGCAAAACGCTTGTATTTGCCGCTGCCCGACCCCATTACCCTGAACGCGCCGTTAAGCGATGAACTGCAACGGCTGTTACAAACACTACGCGAGCACCAGCCACAATGACAAAACAATTCCCGCTACTGGTTTTCGACTGGGACGGCACCCTGGTCGATTCCATCGAGCGCATCGTTACCAGCCTGCAGTTTGCCAGCAAGCAGACGCTTGATGTACAGCTCAGTGAAAGTCAGGCACGGGATGTCATCGGCCTCGGCCTGACAGAAGCCATCGCAAGGCTGCACCCGGAGCTGGATAAACAACAGCACAGCACCGAATTAAACCGCATCGCCGATGCCTACCGCCAGCACTATCTGCATGAAAACACCGTGCCGGCACCTTTGTTCAGCGGCGTTAACCAGTTGCTGGATGAACTTCGCAACGACGGTTATACCCTGGCTATTTCCACCGGTAAAAGCCGCGCCGGACTGGAACAGTCAATCAACGAACACCGGCTGGCAGAATACTTCACCACCACTCGCTGCGCCAGCGAAAACAAATCCAAACCTCACCCGGAAATGCTGCACCAGATACTTGACGAATTGAACTTTTCAGCAAAGCAGACCCTAATGATAGGCGATAGCGAACACGATCTGAAAATGGCAAGCAATGCCAATATGCAGAGCATCGGTGTCACCCACGGGGTACACGATGCAGCAACCCTGAGCAAACATAAGCCACTGACATGCCTGACGGATATCACAGAATTATCCACTTTTTTAAGCCATAATTATGCTTAAGCAAAAACACAAGATGAAACCAACTGTAGGAAAACACCATGAATGACAACAATACTTCCTGGGAAAGAGAAGTAGTAACGCAACTGGCAGAATCCAGTTTGCGTGAGCAACGACGCGCACGGCGCTGGGGCATCTTTTTCAAATCCCTGACCTTTGCCTACATCGGAGCCATCATCTATATATATGGCAACGCCAGCAACCTTGCCACTGACAAGCTCAGCGAAAAACACACGGCTGTCGTCGAACTGAACGGTGTTATCGCAGACACAGAAAAAGCCAACGCCGACAGCATCATCTCATCGCTGCGTGATGCCTTCGATAATGAAAGCAGTGCCGGCGTTATTTTAAGGGTCAACAGCCCCGGTGGTTCACCAGTACAATCCGGCTACATTTATGATGAAATACGCCGTCTGCGTGAAAAACATCCGGACACGCCATTATATGCCGTGGTCACCGACATCTGTGCCTCCGGCTGTTACTACGTCGCTTCTGCCGCCGATAAGATTTATGCCGACAAAGCCAGCATCGTCGGCTCAATTGGCGTACGCATGGACAACTTCGGTTTCGTCGATGCCATCGATAAACTCGGCATCGAACGGCGCACATTAACGGCCGGCGAAAACAAGGCATTGCTCGACCCTTTCCTGCCAGAAAATGAAAATGCCAAGGCACACATGCAAACCTTGCTTACTGAAATTCACCAGCAATTTATCGACTCCGTAAAAAAAGGACGCGGTGACCGACTGAATACTTCAGAAAAAGGTTTATTCTCCGGCCTGATCTGGACCGGTGAGACAGCCATCAATATCGGCCTGGTCGATGAACTCGCCAGCGCCAGTTATGTGGCGCGAGAAGTGATCGGTGAAGAAACCATCATCAACTATACCGTGAAAGAAGACATCCTTGAGCGCTTTGCTGAACGTCTGGGAGCAACCGTGGCACAGGTACTCAGTACACAACTTTTCAATCCGTCTCTGAAATAAAACTTCCACCGTCAGGGGTCGGTGTTAATTTATTGCTCGGTGTGCGCGTAAAATACCAGCGCCAGGCAAATTGACTCCACCCCCTCATCATTATTATTTTCACCGCTTTTAATGAGTATTGTATTTTTTGTGTCTAAAATCACTTTATCTGTGATCCTCAATAATTAAGAAATAACCACAAACAACAAGCTGGACGCTTTTAATTTACGGGTCGAAAAAAACAAAGAATAAAAATAAAACCAAAGGTGCCCCCACAATGAAAAGCGGCGTTTTTAAAAGTGACTGGTTTGCCGGTCTCGTTATTACCTTCATTTTCCTTATCTTCGCCGGCTCCGACTTCATCGCCAGCATCGAACGCAGTGCTTACGACTTCGGCGTTCGTTCATCAACCCACACTCCCAGCGACAAGATTGCCATTATCGCCATCGATAACCAGAGCATCGACAACATCGGTCGCTGGCCGTGGTCACGTGACATTCATGCAGAAATGCACGACATCCTCAGCAAAGGCGGTGCCAAGGCAGTTGGCCAGACTGTATTTTTTTCTGAGCCACAAATCGACCCCGGCCTGCAATTTATCCGCGAACTCAAACATGCCTTTGAATCCAGCAGCATCGCCGCCGTTCCCATCTTCGTCGAAGAACTCGCACTCACCGTTGAAGACAGTCGTGCACTGGTAAAGGGAAAATACAATGCCAAAGGCAGAGCCGCCGTACAAAAAATTGCCGACGCACTGGAAGAGTCGCCTTTGCGTTATCAAGTGGCTGAAGAATTAAACGCCTATATCGAATACATCAACTCCGCCGAAATTCTTCTGGACACCGACAACACGCTGGCGCAAAGCATCAAACATGCCGGCAACGTTATTTTTTACATGCCGGTAGTACCGGGCCAACCCTACGGCCAGCCCGATGCTGCCTTGCCTGAATTTGTTACCCGAAACAAAATTCCGGAAAACAACATCATCAATAACGCAACGAGTAACCCGCAGGGTTTTACCCCGCTGCCCGTGGTCGATGCCTTCCCGCCAATCGAGATTCTGGGTGAACAGAGTTATGCCATCGGTGCTTCAGTACCACTGCCTGATGTCGACGGCGGCATTCGCAGCGAACCACTGGTGGTCGATTATTACGGTGATTATTATCCATCAATGGCTTTATTGCTGGCCGCCAAAGGCCTGAACCTTGGTCTTGACGATATTCAAATCACCGTCGGCAGTGATGTACGACTCGGTCGCCTGAACATCAAGACCGATGGTTATTCCCTGATGAATACCTTTTTTTATCACGACGATGAAAACCACAACCCGGCATTTCAGGTTGATTCGTTTTTCGATGTTTTACAGGGCAAAATTCCCGCTGAGAAATACAAAGATAAAATTGTCCTGATCGGTGCCACCGCTCTGGGTGTCGGCGATACCTTTGTAACACCGATCAATCCATCCATGTCACCGGTGGTGACGCTGGCACATTCGGTTTCCAGCATTCTTAACGAAGATTTTTTCATCGAGCCTGAATGGGGCTTTTACGCGCGCATGGGCGCACTGCTGTTTGTCGCGCTGTACCTGATGTTGCTGCTGCCAAGGCTGAGCGCCGTGGTCGGTTTTGCTATCACCGGGATTTTGCTGCTGGCATTGTTTATCACCCATTACATGCTGATGACAACACAGGGCATGTGGCTGCAACTGATGATGCCTGCCCTGCTGCTGGGTGGCGGCCATATCCTGCTTACCACCAAACGTTTCTTTCTCTCGGAAAAAGGCAAGGCACGGCTTGATATCGAATCAGCAGAAAGTAATCGCATGCTGGGGCTGTCACTGCAAGGCCAGGGGCAACTGGACATGGCTTTCGAAAAATTCCGCAAACTGCCGGTCGATAAATCCACACTGGAAACACTTTACAACCTGGCGCTGGACTACGAACGCAAGCGCCAGTTCAACAAGGCCAAGTCAGTCTACGATTACATGGCTGACTTCGATGCCAAATTCCGCGACATCAAAGAGCGTTCCAGCCGCGCACAATCACTGGATGAAACCGTCATTCTTGGTGGCGGTAATTCCTCACCCGGCGGCACTTTAATTGCAGAAGGCGGCGGCGTGGAAAAACCCATGCTGGGACGTTACGAAGTTGAACGTGAGTTAGGCAAAGGTGCAATGGGCGCAGTCTATCTCGGCAAAGACCCAAAAATCTCCCGCGTAGTCGCAATCAAAACCATGGCGCTATCACAGGAATTCGAAGAAGATGAACTGGTCGAAGTCAAACAACGTTTCTTCCGTGAAGCAGAAACTGCCGGTCGTCTCAACCACCCCAACATCGTCACCATTTTTGATGCCGGCGAAGAACATGACCTGGCCTACATCGCCATGGAATTTCTCAAGGGCAGCGATCTGAGCAAGTACATCAAACCCGACACCCTGCTGCCATTAAAACAGGTGTTGTCGATCATCCAGCGCGCCGCCGACGGCATCGATTACGCACACCAGTACAACGTGGTGCATCGCGACATCAAACCCGCCAACATCATGTGGGACCCGGAAACCGATTCCTGCAAGATCACCGATTTCGGTATCGCACGCATCACCGATTCCAGCAAAACCAAAACCGGCATGGTGCTGGGCACACCGTCTTACATGTCACCGGAACAACTGGCCGGCAAAAAAGTCACCGGTCAGTCAGATATTTTCTCACTCGGTGTGATGCTGTTTCAGATGGTCACCGGCAAGCTGCCGTTTACCGGTGACTCGATGGCTTCACTGATGTACAAGATTGCCAATGAAGCACACCCCGCGCCAGAATCCATCAACCCGGCGGTGCCCCGCTGCGTCACCGTGATTATTAATCGCGCCATGAAAAAAGATGTCAGCGAACGCTATCAGCGCGGCAGGGAAATGGTCGACGACATCAGCAAGTGCCTGAAGATTATTGCTGTCGAAGCCAAAACAAAAAACAAGGATTAATCGATGAGCCTGAAAGGAAAATTATTATTGCATGGAAAAACCGATGTCGGTTTGATACGCGATCACAATGAAGATGCCATCGGTTGTGACGAAAACATCGGGCTGGCCGTGCTGGCCGACGGCATGGGTGGGCATCGCGGTGGCGAAATGGCCAGCGCCATCACCGTCAGCACCATTCTGGAAAACGTCACCGAAAAGATAAAAAAATTAAAGCCAGGTGAAACCGACGAAGCAACCGGCTATAGCATGGAAAGTCTGGCCGTGCACGAAGCCATCACCCTGGCAAACAAAAACGTACACGACTCTTCAGAAGCCAACGCACAGTATCGTGGCATGGGCACTACCGTGGTCGTCACCCTGTTTTACGACAACCGTTTCACCGTGGCCCATGTCGGTGACTCGCGCCTGTATCGCCTGCGCGATAACGAGCTGGAACAGATCACCCGCGATCACAGCCTGATGCAGGAACTGATCGACCGTGGTTTTTACACACCGGAACAAGCCAGAAATTCACTAAACAAAAATCTGGTAACACGCGCCATCGGCATCGATGAAAATGTACAGATAGACATCCAGGAAGATATCGCGATGGTTAACGATATCTACCTGCTATGCTCCGACGGTGTTACCGACATGATCGAAGACGAGCTGATAAAAACCGCTATACTCGATAATGAAAACAATCTGGAAAAAGCTGCCGAAGAAATCATCCGACTGGCAAACGAACACGGCGGCAAGGACAATATCTCAGCCCTGCTAATCAAGCCAATAAAATCATTTCCTGCAAAAAATAGCTTGTTTTCTCGATTTTTTGACATATTCTCTTAATAATATAATAAAAAATGCATGCAAAATGCATTGCAAGGAACCACCATGGCTAAACTAATACTCAGTTTTAACGGCGACTTTGTAAAAGAATACGAGCTTAATAAGGAAATTTTGACCATCGGACGCAAATCAGGTAACGATATTCATATCGACAACCTCGCGGTTAGTGGCAATCACGCAAAGATTCTTACCATCCTCAACGATTCCTTCATCGAAGACCTGGACAGCACCAACGGCACCTATGTCAACGGTGAAAAGATCAGCAAACACGCACTGCAAAATGGTGAAAACATCGTCATTGGCAAACACGAATTGAAGTACGAAAACGCCGATGCTGAAGACAGCGAAAGTGAGTTTGAAAAAACCATGATCATTCGCCCGGACACCAAAGGCATGCCGGAAACCGAAGAAGCCGATAAAGGCATCGAAAAATCCATCGGTAAAATCGCTGCTGACCTGGCAACTGCAGGCGGTTCCAGCAGCGGCCCCGGTGCAGCAAAACTAAAACTGATGTCCGGTGCCAACACCGGCAAAGAACTGCAGTTGACAAAAATACTGACCACGCTGGGCAAACCCGGTGTACAGGTCGCTGCCATCACCCGCCGCCCGAAAGGTTATTTCCTGATTGTGGTTGATGCCGGCAAGGATAATAAAATGCCGCTGGTCAATGATGTCGAAATCAGCAAGCAGCACCCACTGTCCGATGGTGATGTTATTGAAGTGGCCGGGGTCAAGATGGGTTTTCTATTAAGTTGATGTGCGCTGCCCCAGTACTGCCAGGAAGAGAAGTTGGCAGTTGGCAGTTGGCAGTTATCAGTTAAAAACCAAAGAACCTGAAAGCCCGGTAATTGCAGCATAAGCATAGATTTTTTTTACTACCAACTGCAAACTGATAACTGCCAACTTCGCCTTTGACTCAACAACAAACTATCTCGAATACTATTATTTCTCAAAAACCGCTATCGATTCAACATGCCCGGTATGCGGGAACATGTTCATGATGCCGGCCTGTTTTAGTTTATAACCCAGATCGTTTACCAGCACCGCCGCATCACGCGCCAGTGTTGCCGGATGGCAGGACACATAAACAATTTTTGATGCCTGCATTTTTTTCAGCGATGGCAAGATTTCTGCGGCACCGGAACGTGGCGGGTCCAGTAAAATTTTATCGTACGTCTGTTTCAACCATGGCGCGTTCAAGGTTTCATCGCTGTATAAATCGGCATAAATAAACTCGGCGTTCGTTACATCATTTAGCGCCGCATTGTCACGCGCTTTTTGCACCATTACCAGTGAACCCTCTACCGCCGTTATCTGCTGGCAATGTTTTGCCATGGCCAGTGAAAAATTTCCCAGGCCGCTGAACAGATCCAGCACCACATCGCTTTTCTGCAGATCAAGATAATCGATACTGTTAAGCACCATGCGTTTATTGATCTCCGGATTCACCTGGGTGAAATCCGAGGGCTGAAATTCAATTTTTATTTCGTTGCCAGCAGTATCCACTGGCAGATGGTAATAAAGCGTCTCAGCCTGCGCCGGTGTCAGCAGTTCAAGATCATCCGGCTTGCCGGCCTGAAGGTAACAAACCAGCGAATGAGCTTCGCAAAATTCTGACAGTATTTTCCGGTCCTGCTCACACAGTTCTTCCAGGTGACGAAATACCAGCACAGTCTGGTTGTCGCCCACCGCCACTTCGATCTGCGCAATTGAACGTTTGGCTTCCAGCTGACCGATGCACTGGGCGAGCTCATCAATAATCTCACCCACCGATGCATGTAACACTTCACAACGCGTGGTCTCGGTAATAAACGATGAGTTTCGTTCGCGAAAGCCAACCAGCACTTTTTCTTTTTTATGCACGTAACGCACACCAAGACGCGCCTTTGTACGATAGCCATATTCCGGGCCAAGCAGCGGTGGCAAAATTTCTTCAGCGCTAAGGCCATTATGTTTTAACTGGTCAAGCAGCATCGACTGTTTAAGTTCGATCTGCGCAGCCGACGACATGTGCTGCAAACTGCAACCGCCACACATTTCAAAAGCCTGACATTTTGGTTCGACACGTAAATCCGATGCCTGCAATATTTCAACCGCACGACCTTCAGCAATCTTTTTACTCAGCCGGGTGTATTTGAATAAAACACGCTCACCCGGCAAGGCCTGATCAATAAACACGGTAACGTCGTCAACGTG
The DNA here is from genome assembly GCA_015488295.1 of Gammaproteobacteria bacterium. GTDB lineage: Bacteria > Pseudomonadota > Gammaproteobacteria > SZUA-229 > SZUA-229. The sequence continues at coordinate 411 of WFOC01000069.1, read as the reverse complement.
TGCGATACCCCGCCCTTCACTGGACATGGCACTGATCTCAACTTCAACGGCTTCTTCCGGCAAACGTTTTTTACGTCGCCTTCCTCTTTTACTGGACATATGCACTCTTACACTGTGGTACTTTAAAAGAAAAACTATTGTCCACAGATGAACGCAGATACACACAGATAAAAGCAAAATAATAATTAATGCTTTTCACGATTAAGCGTGAAAAGAAAAAACATCTGCGTTTATCTGTGTTCATCTGTGGATAAATGATTTTTTGACTTTGATTTTTTTCAACCAGGAAAAACGCCCGTCGACAGATAACGATCACCCCGGTCACAGACAATGGAAACGATCACTGCGTTTTCCACCTGCTGGCTGAGCTGCAACGCGGCCGCACAGGCACCGCCAGATGATACGCCACAG
>WFOC01000068.1 GCA_015488295.1 Gammaproteobacteria bacterium | reverse complement strand
CTATATTCACCGGGTGAACCGGTGATAGCAACAACCACCGGCGTGCTGCGGTTGATGTAGATAATATTAGCATCCGTGGTCACATCCAGGCTGGTATTATCCGAATAACTGGCGGTCACATTAAACGTGATTGTTGACGGGCGCGTTGTCAGTTCCAGCTCGATATCATCAACCAGCTCTGTACCATCAGCCGTTACTGTCAGCGAAGTAACCTCCTTACTATTAACATTAATCAGCGCCGTGTCACGCAGGCAGTTGAGATTTCCTGCAGCACAGGTCACCGCTTCAGCCAGCACCACACCATTTTTTATCGCAGTGTCAGACACGGCCTGCTCGATGTTTCCGCAGGCTGCAGAAATTTCTGCACTGGTGCCGCTTATATTGCCCGTTACATTCAGCTGCTGGCGATCCACCGCAAAAGCCAGGCTGACATTGCTGCTGTTGTCTGTGCCCCACTTGCTGTAGGCGCTGACATTCTGGTTATAGGATGAACCATCTGCCGCCTGGTAATTTCCCACCGCTATCAAAGACAGCCCCAGATTTTCAACAAGGTCGGCACTACTCAAACTACAGGCCGCAAGATCGGTTTCGGTACCGAGGCATAGTTTCAAACTGTTGAGATTGTGATCCAGTGTCTGGTTAAAATCCACCGAGGTAATAATATTGCCACTGACCTGTGACTTCGCCTGCGCCTGAATAATAACATTGCCGACCGCCAGTGCCTGCAATTGCACCACGCTGCCTGCGGTTTTAATGTAGGCGCGCTGAGACGGCGAGTCATCTTCCTGATTTCTGATCAGCCAGGTAATGCTGTTAATGGTGGTGTTATCAACCGGGCGAATTTCTTCTGAACCATCGTCATTTAAATAGCTGCCCACCGGTTTGATCTGCTGCGCCTGGCACAGGTTGACCGCCACCGGCGTACTGTTCAGTTTTATAACCTGATCGAATTTTGCCGCAGAAACAGTTACTTCCTGCGTCGCACTCAGGGCTCCGAGTTTTGCTGTGATAATAATTCTTTCTGCCACCGTCCCTGTACTCAAACGGCCATTTTGATCGATGCGGCTGCTCGCGCCGGCAGACAATGACCAGCTGACACCCGCGGTAACCGGCACCCTATCAACCCCGTTGGATTTCAGCCCTTCAATTTTATAATCAACAAAAGTATCAACAGAAATAACCTGCTCGGTATCACCGGTAAAACTGATTGCCACCAGATCCTGGCTGGCGGTGGTAAACAGATCGACCAGCGCTTTTTCTTTATCGGCATCACTGCACGCTGTTAAAAAAAGCAACAGGGCACAGATAAAAAAACCATAAGCCGACTTAAAATTCATAGCGAAATCCTGCATTAAACGAATTAATTGTAAGCTGATCGCCACGATACAACTGTATAAAATCTATTTTAAATTTAAGCTGCGGAATACTTTTCAGCGCTTCTTCAAGCCCGATCCCGTAACTTATCCCGCTGAACTTTTCAGTAACCGCCGGCACCTGTATATAAGACGACTCTATTTCAACCTGGCTATAACCAATAATAAGATCCAGGTGCAAAAGACTGCGAGGCGTGGTGGTAAAACGATAAAGCAGAGAGCCGGCAAACGGCACATCGGTGACCAGCTGGTTAAGATTGTCATCGCTGACGCTGGACATAAGCACCAGCTCAAGTTTATGCACATCCATGACGTAACCCAGACTTATGTCAGCCAGAACCGGGCGAGTCGAACCGTTGTCCGTTTTGATGTTGACCAGCGATGTCGCCAGCCCCATATACGCAGCAGCACTGGCCACGGAAAAATCCAAAACCATCAGCAACAATAAAATTTTTAATTTAAACAACATAGTCTACAGAATCATTAATAAAACCATCAAAACAGAAGGCTGTAATTTGCACCGTCTGGCAGAATAAAAAACTGCTTATCTCTCTTTATTTCAGGTCGAGAAGAAACACGCCACCAATCGCTTCGATAGCCGCTTCATCATCCCACTCGTACGCACCGCTAACTTTAGCCAGCACCCGGCCCTCCGCATCAACCAGAACTGTCAACGGAATCATATTAGCGCCTAGCATATTTTCCAGAAACAACTTGCTGTCGAGAAAATTTTCAAAGCTGATGCCGGTTTGCTGAATAAATGATTCTGCTGAAGCCTTATAGTCGTCAGTTGAAATACCGATAACATTAAAGGCTTTTCCATTGTATCGCTGCGCCAGCCGTTCCAGCGAACCCATCTCGGCCCGACACGGCCCGCACCAGCTGGCCCAGACATTTATCAGCAACGGTTTCCCTTTGTAATCAGCAAAGGTTTTTGTACTGCCATCAAAACCCTGCAAAGTTGCCTCGCGCAAAAAACCACCAACCTTCACTTCACCGGGCGTGCCGGCAAATGCCGTTACAGCCAGTGATGACAACAAAAACACCAGAAAAATCTTTTTCATACTTTCATACCCAACTTAAATATTTTATTGTTTTATCCGGTAGCCGGTTTTAAACATCCAGCCCACAACAGCAATACAGGTCGCAAGAAAAACCAGAATAACTGACAGGCTAACACCAACGCTAACATCCGAGACTTCAAAAAAACTCCAGCGAAAACCGCTGATAAGATAAACCACCGGATTGAACATGGTCACCGTCTGCCAGAACGGTGGCAGCATGCTGACCGAATAAAAACTGCCACCAAGAAAAACCAGCGGTGTGATAACCAGCAGCGGAATGATCTGCAACTTTTCAAAATCGTCTGCCCACAACCCGATAATAAAACCAAACAGGCTGAACGAAACACAGGTAAGAATCAAAAAAGTCATCATCCATACCGGGTGCGCAATATTCAGATCAACAAAAAAGCTGGCAGTAAGCAGAATAATAAAACCAATAATCAACGATTTGGTGGCCGCCGCACCAACGTAACCAACAAGTATTTCAAAAAACGAAATCGGCGCGGAATGTATTTCGTAAATGCTGCCGCTAAACTTGGGAAAGAAAATACCGAAAGAGGCATTGGCGATGCTCTGCGTGAGCAGGGTCAGCATGGTCAGCCCCGGCACAATAAACATGCCGTAGGAAACACCTTCGATACTTTGTATGCGCGAACCGATGGCCGAACCAAATACGATAAAATACAGCGAAGTCGACAACACCGGCGAAGCCACGCTCTGGAACATGGTCTCCCAGGTGCGCAACATCTCGTACTGAAAAATAACTTTTATCGCCTGAAAATTCATGCCAACACCTTCTGCTGTTCAGGCGGTGATGGATTGATCCTTACCAGGTCAACAAAAATATCTTCCAGCGAACTCTGCGTGGTTTGCAAGTCTTTCAGCGTCAAACCTTCATTATGAATCGCCTGCAGCAAAGCGGTAATACCGGTGCTGTCACCCGTGGTGTCATAGGTATAGATCAACTTGCGACCCTCACCAGACAGCGCCAGGTCATAATCTGCCAACGATGAAGGCAAATGGCTGACGGCTTCTTTTAACTCGATAATCAACTGTTTTTTACCCAGCTCATGCATCAATGCCTGCTTGTCTTCCACCAGCAACAGCTCACCTTTACTGATCACGCCAATGCGGTCGGCAATTTCTTCAGCTTCCTCAATGTAGTGCGTGGTGAGAATAATAGTGACACCCGAATCACGCAGGCGGCGCACAATATTCCACATGTCCTTGCGCAGCTCGACATCAACACCGGCGGTCGGTTCATCGAGAAATAATATTCTGGGTTCATGCGACAAAGCCTTGGCGATTAAAACCCGGCGCTTCATGCCGCCGGATAATTCTCGCAGCTCAGCATTTTTTTTATCAAGCAGGGAAAGCTCTTTCAGCAGCCGCTCAAGATAGGCATCATCTTTTTTTCTACCGAACAGGCCACGACTGAAACGAATGCCATTCATCACCGTGTCGAATGCGTTTAAGGTCAACTCCTGCGGCACCAGGCCAATCAACTCACGAGAGCAGCGGTAGTCGGTAACATTATCAAAACCATTCACCGTCACCGAGCCTGAACTGGCGGAAACAATGCCGCAGATAATAGAAATCAACGTGGTCTTGCCCGCACCATTCGGCCCCAGCAAGGCCAGAATTTCGCCCTCAGCAATATCCAGATTGATGTCATTCAGCGCACGATGCCCCGAGTCATACACCTTGGATAAATTCTTGATTGAAACGATTGCCTGCATGCGGTGATACTACGTCATTTCAGGCACCTGCGACACATCCATATTTAAGGTAAAATCGCGCCCCAGATATTTTTTCATTATTCATTTCAGGCTTAGGTAATCACATGTCCAACTCCGCTTCTACAAATTTCACCGCTGCACAAAACCACATTCCCGGTGGCGTTAATTCCCCGGTCCGCGCATTTGCCGGCGTTGGCGGTGACCCGGTTTTTATCAAACGCGCACAGGGTGCCTGTATATTTGACGAAGATGACAAACAATACATCGATTATGTCGGTTCCTGGGGGCCGATGATTCTTGGCCACGCGCATCCGGATGTGATCACAGCGGTCCGTGACGCGGCGGGCAATGGCCTGAGTTTCGGCGCACCAACCGTGATCGAAACCGTGATGGCGGACAAAGTCTGCGAACTGGTACCATCAATGGACATGGTGCGCATGGTCAGCTCCGGCACGGAAGCGACCATGAGCGCGATTCGTCTGGCGCGTGGTTTTACCAACCGCGACAAGCTGGTGAAGTTCGAAGGTTGCTACCACGGCCACGCCGATTCCCTGTTAGTGAAAGCCGGTTCCGGCGCATTGACTCTGGGGCAACCAAGCTCACCCGGCGTGCCAGCCTCACTGGCCGAACACACGGTCACCCTGCCATATAACGACCTTGAAACCTTCAACACCGCCGTGGCCGAAATCGCCGATCAGGTCGCCTGCGTCATCATCGAGCCGGTTGCCGGCAACATGAACTGCATTCCACCCGTGGCCGGTTTTCTTGAAGGCATACGCGAGACCTGTACAAAACACGGCATCGTGCTGATCTTCGACGAAGTGATGACCGGTTTTCGTGTGGCGCTGGGCGGCGCACAGGCTCACTACGGCATCACCCCCGACCTGACCACGCTGGGCAAGGTCATCGGCGGCGGCATGCCGGTCGGCGCTTTCGGCGGCAAGCGCGAAATCATGGAATACATTGCACCGCTCGGCCCGGTTTACCAGGCGGGCACTTTATCCGGCAACCCGATTGCCATGACCGCCGGCCTGAAAACGCTGGAGCTGATTTCTGCACCGGGTTTCTACGATGAGCTGGCAAAGAAAGTCGAATTCCTCACCGACGGTATTCTGGCCGCAGCAAAATCCGCCGGCATCGATATGACCTGCAACCGCGTTGGCGGCATGTTCGGTCTGTTCTTCAGCGACCAGCAGGTGAGCAGTTTCGAGCAGGCGACACATTGTGATGTCGAGCGTTTCAAGAAATTCTTCCACGGCATGCTGGAGGAAGGTGTGTACCTGGCACCATCGGCTTATGAAGCCGGTTTTGTTTCTGCGGCGCACACACAGGATGATCTGCAAAAAACCATTGATGCGGCAAGCAAGGTATTAAAGAGCCTGTAAGCGATGAAAACGTTTATCTACCGCTGCAACCTGAAGCCAGATATGTATATTTATCTGGCAGAAGAAGACGTGTTCGACAATGTGCCCAAAGAGATTTTTAACTCGCTGGGCATCGTCGAGTTCTGCATGGAGCTGGAAATTACCCCGGACAGAAAACTGGCCAGGGAAGATACAAAAACCGTGCTCAACAATCTAAAAGAACACGGTTTTCATATTCAACTGCCCGGCAATGAAAGCATCGAAACGATTATGGCGCGTATTGCGGAAAACAAAAAACACGAATAATGGCTATAGAAGTTGGCAGTAGGCAGTTAGCAGTTAAAAACAAAAAACTTTAAAAACGATTTCACCACAGAGGCACAGAGAACACAGAGAAAAGCCTTTTTATTGTTTACTGCGCCGCCGGCGCAGTAAACAAAAGAAAACTCTGTGCCCTCTGTGCCTCTGTGGTGAATAAGCTTTTGCTTTTACTGCTAACTGCCTACTGCAAACTGCCAACTTCTCTCCCCGGCCGATTTCAGTAGTTCAGACAACAACAGGTGTCAGCCACCAAACAAATAACAAACAAAAACATCAACTTAAATCAACCCAGACCTTCCAGACACAATCCTGCTCAGTTATAATGAGCCTGCTCATCACCCTAACTTTTTTTGATGGGCACAAAGATTAACCTCGGAACAAACTATCTGTTCCGGTCTTTATATATATTGGAGTACCTAAATGTCATTTATAAAAATACTAACAATCAGTCTTATCGTTTCAATCATCGCATCCATCATCAGCATCCAGGCACAAGCTGCAACAGGCATCAGCGAAAGCCTTGCACAACTGATGACACCGGCATACGCAAAACTATGGGCAATTTCTTTTGCCAGCATCCTTATCGCATCTATTCTTTCTGCAAAAACCAGTGGTTCATCTGCCGGCTCTAGTGTTGAAATTTCAGGTGATCAGGAACGCGGCACCGTCAAATGGTTTAACGCGGCCAAAGGTTTTGGTTTTATCACCCGTGAAAACGGCGAAGATGTGTTTGTTCATTTCCGCTCTATCCAGGGCAAGGGGCATCGTTCACTGGGTGAAGGTCAGGCCGTTATCTTCTCGGTTGCCGAAGGTGAAAAAGGTTTGCAGGCAGTTGATGTAACCAGCGCTTAATTAAAAAGGCATTATTACCAGTTTTTTATTACTGGTAATTTGCAGACCAATAAAAGGGCTGGTTTCAACCAGCCCTTTTTAGTGCCCGACATTTAATAAGCGGCTTTTATTACCGCCGTCACCGCTACAAACAATCCTGCATTATTTCACAGGGTTTTCACTGGAAACACATTACTTCACCCGATCAGAACCAAAATCATCTTTTATAACAAATCAGTCATTTTAAACTACACTAGTTTTCTATGAAAAGGATTTGCTATTACCTGTATATATTAACCCTTCTGCTGTCTTCACCGGCTTACAGCCAGCCTGATGACGAAGCCTCTGACAGCACACCCCGGCCACTTGAAATAAACCGGAATTACCCGACCGTAGGCGAACATGCCTTCCTCCTGCAGGAAACCGAAAACAGACTGACCCTCACACAGGCCAGAGCGGCGTTTGCCAATAAGCAGTTCACCCCTGCCAATGCCCCCGTACCCGGTGTCGGCCTGACGAACAGAGGCGTATGGCTAAAACTTGATGTGCACAATAAAACAAATGAAGTTCTGAGCAGACGAATGATTCTCGAAGCAACCTGGCTGGATCACATCGAGATCTATATCATTAAAAATAACCGGCTGGTTTTTCAGAATAAAACCGGCGATGCCATGCCGCTCTCTTCACGACAAATTGATAACCGGCTTTTTACTATTGAGCACGCCTTCACACCGGGCAGCAGTGAAATCTATCTTCGGGCACAGTCACACGAACCTGTGGTACTCCCACTCTCCTTTTACGATCTGACAACAGCCACACGATACGACAGCTATCGAAGTTACGGGTACGGCATACTCTACGGCATTATAAGTGGCCTGCTGCTGTTCAACCTGCTTCTTTATATTTCTATCCGGCAACAACGCTATCTGTTTTATGTGCTCTATCTTGCCATGTACCTGTTTATGGATATTTCCTATACCGGGCACGGCTATCTTTATTTCTGGCAGAATGCAACACACTGGCAGTACTGGCTACCAAGCTTGTCCATCGTACTCTATGCGACATCAGGTATTTTCTTTGCACTTTCTTTCCTGAAAATCAAACAGCTGTTTCCCGCTATTTATACAAAAACCATACGCTTCTGTATTTTTATATGCGGCCTGCAAATCCTGCTTGTTATTCTTGATCAGGGGCAAACAAGTGTTGCCATTTCCCTGCTGTATGTCATGTTCTTTTCCCTGTTCACTTTTTACTACGCCATCATCAGCTTTAACAAGGGGCACAATGATGCGATTTATTATCTGGCAGCAACGCTTGCCACACTGATCGGCGCGGCCACCACCGTACTCAGTGTTTTATCCGTTATCCCCTACACCCCTCTGACCTTCCATGCCGGGGAGATAGCGGTTGCCTTCGACTCCATCCTGCTATCAATTGCTTTGGCTGAGCAGATCCGGCGCGCACAAAACGAGACGCTACAGGCGCAACAGCTGGCACGCACGGATATTCTGACCCGACTCGGTAACCGGCTGGCCTTCGACGAAATTTCCGAGCAGGTATGGGATAACGCTACCCGTAACAAACAGCCACTGTGTTTTATCATGCTGGATATTGATAAGTTCAAAAACATCAATGACCGTCACGGTCATGCTGCAGGAGATACTGTACTAAAAACCATCTCTGCCGCCCTGCAAAAAATGGTACGCGAAGGTGATGTACTGGTGCGCTGGGGTGGTGAGGAATTTGCCATCATGCTACCGCAAACGTCACTGACTCAGGCCAAAAAACTGGCGCAACGAATTCGCAGGGCTATCGAAGCATTAAACGTCTCAACAGATACAGCATCAATAAAAGTGACCATCAGTCTCGGCGTTGCCGAAAAAGATGAAGAGATGAATTCTGTTTCCGACCTGTTCAGCCTCGCCGATCACTGCCTGTACCAGGCAAAACAGCAGGGACGTAACCGGGTAGTGTGCGCAGACCAAAATCCCGGCCTGCTGGAAGTCAGCTGATTTTAATCCGCACCACTTTCATGGCTTCCATTTCGATACCGGCAACAGATTCAGTAACCGGGTAATAAGTCAGGTTTACCCGCCGGCCGGTTATATTTTTGTACATCTTTTTTCGCTTGTATTTAAACGGCACGTCACAACCTTCGATCATGAGGGTATTTATCACCCACTCTTTAGTGTCACGTTGCACGTGCGAGGTCACTTTCACCATCTCTGAATGTGTCAGTTTCTGATGTGTGTTTAATAATTTATCAACGGTTTTGTTTTTCATTTTCCAGCGCTACTTTGACGAAAAGGTGTCGTGCAAAGGTGTGACTTCAACACATTCGCACTTTGCTACAACAATCACTCAATCACAAAATCCACCAGTTGTTCAGGATGAACATATTCTTCCGAGACCGCGAACCACTTTGCAGAAACACCGGCCTGATGTACAGCGTTATTGTCTTTTGAAATCAACGGATGCCAGGACGGCAGTGTTTTGTTTTCATATATTCTTTTATACGCACAGCTCTCGGGCAACCAGTGTAGCTGCGCGATATTTTCCAGCGTTAGTTTTGTACACATCGGCACATCGTTCAGGCGGTTTTCATAATCGCGACAACGGCAACTTTCGATGTCCAGCTGTTTGCAACTAACAGAAGTGTTATATACCCGACCGCTGTCTTCATCTTCAATTTTTACCAGGCAACATAAGCCACAGCCATCACACAGAGATTCCCACTCATCAGTCGACATCTGTGCCAGTGTTTTAACTTCCCAGAAATTTGCCATTTTGAAAAATAACTATTCACTGCCCCAGCGTGGCTGCAGCTCGTGCTCGACATCCAGCTGATCCAGAATTTTAGCCACTACAAAATCGATCAGGTCGTCGATGGTTTCAGCGTTGTTATAAAATCCGGGATTGGCACACAGGATAACCGCACCCATGCGTGACAGCTTCAACATGTTTTCCAGATGAATATCAGAGTACGGCGTTTCTCTCGGCACCAGTATTAATTGTCGCCGCTCTTTCAGCACCACATCGGCCGAACGCTCGATCAGGTTATTACTCGCCCCCGTTGCCACCGCCGACAACGCACCCATGGAACACGGGCACATCACCATAGCATCGACCAGACCACCACCACTGGCGGTTGGTGCGGTCCATTCGTCTTCACCAAAAACATACAGCTGTTTTTTTTGCGCATGATATTTTTCTGCAAGGAATTGCTGCATCTCTTTGCAACGGCTTGGCAGTTTTATATCGGTCTCCATACCAATCACTACCTGCGCCGCTTTGCTCACCATCAGATAAACCGTGTGGTTTTTCTGCAGCAGCATTTCCAGCAAACGAAAACCATATTGCACGCCGGAGGCACCGGTAATCGCCAGAGAAATTATTTTTTTGTTTGCACTATTCACTATAAACTCTTAACTATTCACTGCTTCTAACGTGTCTATCAACCGTTGATGGATTGCTTCAAAGCCACCGTTGCTCATAATTAATATGTAATCACCTGCCGCAACATTCGCTAACAGGTGTTCAATTATTTTTTCAGTGCTATCAAAAATATTTGCCGGTGTTTTCGATTGCGTAACCACATCCGCCAGATTCCAGTCCAGCCCCTGCGGCTGATACAAACACACTTCATCCGCCTGCTGCCAGGAGTCACTCAGACTATCTTTATGCACACCCATACGCATGGTATTGGAACGCGGCTCCAGCACGGCGAACACTTTGCCTTCACCACGCACTTCATTCATCGCGGTCAGGGTTTCTTCGATGGCGGTCGGGTGATGTGCGAAATCGTCATACACGGTGATGCCATTGACCACGCCGCGAATTTCAAGACGGCGTTTGATGCCTTTAAATTCTTTTAGTGCTTCACAGGAAAGCTCTACCGGCACGCCGGCGTGTTGCGCGGCGGCGATGGCGGCCAGTGCGTTCATCCTGTTGTGCGAGCCGTGCAGATTCCAGTTAACGGTCGCCACGACTTTGCCATCGAGCAACACTTCAAAAAACTTTCCGTCACTGCTGGTCTTGCCAATCGACCAGTCATCATCCTTGTGATTTTTGTCGTGCATTTTATGCACGGCAGCTGTTTGTGACCAGCACCCCATGTCCAGCATTGATGCAATATTTTCATCATCACCGTTTTTTACGATGAGGCCATCGCCGGGAATGGTGCGCACGAAATGGTGAAACTGTTTTTTTATCGCATCCAGATTTTCGAAGATATCAGCGTGATCAAATTCGAGATTGTTTAACACCGCGGTGCGCGGATGGTAGTGCACGAACTTGGAGCGTTTGTCGAAAAACGCGGTGTCGTATTCATCGGCCTCGACCACAAAAAACGGATCGTCACCAATGCGCGCTGACAGACCGAAGTTGGCCGGAATACCGCCAATGAGAAAACCGGGATTGAGGCCGGCATATTGCAGCATCCAGGCCAACATACTGGCGGTAGTGGTTTTGCCGTGAGTGCCGGCCACCGCCAGCACCCAGCGTTTATTCAATACGTGTTTTGACAACCACTCCGGTCCCGAGCTGTAAGCGATGTTTTTATTGAGCACATATTCCACCGCCTCGTTGCCACGCGACATGGCATTGCCGATAACCACTTCATCAACATCATCCGGAATATCCGCCGCGAAGAAACCTTCACATAAACGAATACCCTGCTCTTCCAGCTGGGTACTCATCGGCGGATAGACATTGGCATCACAACCACTGACTTCGTGGCCGGCCTGTTTCGCCAGCACCGCGATGCCGCCCATGAAGGTACCGCAGATACCCAGGATATGAATTTTCAAAAAACGAACTCCTTATAAAGCCATCACATCGACAGCAACATTAACTGGCCGTTTCCACGGGAAGCAGCAATTGCGACAGGGTGAGTGAAATAAAAAACAATGAAAAAGATAAAGCCAGCGCGGCAAACATTTTCATCTCTAAAGCATGTTTGAATATGTGTGCCTTCACCAGCACTTCCCAGCTGATCAATAATAAAAACATCAGCGACATGGTGGACATCAATGATTCACTCGCGCTGTTATCAGCAAGTATCGAAAACACCGGCCACGACAGCAGGTTAAACAACAGGCTGACACCGATCAGGGCGGCGAAGGTCTGCATCAAACGCGCCGCTTTGTTCAGCGCAAGCAATACCACATAAGTAAAAACATACTGCACCAGCACGCCCAGTAGTATACCCGCATACATGTCATCGGGGGCCAGCGTTGTCTGCAACACCACGATGCCGGAAAAAAGATAAACCGCTACCAGCTGAAAGGTCAGCCGTGGTGAATACGGCAGATCTTCCGGCGCAGATTTTAAAAACAGCAGGGCCAGTAATTTTCCGAATATATTATCAGGTATTTTTTTGGGGTCAGACATATCAACTTAGGGCATAATACGGTTCCTGTATTATGACAAAATCTACTCTAACAATCACTCAGCCTGACGACTGGCATTTACACCTGCGTGACGGCGACATTCTGAACAGCGTGGCACCGTTCACCGCGAAGCAGTTTGGTCGCGCCATCGTCATGCCCAACCTGAGCCCGCCGGTAACCACCGTGGTGCAGGCTGTGGAATATCTTGACCGTATTCTGGCCGCCGTGGATGGCACCGACTTTGAACCGCTGATGACCCTGTACCTGACGGACAACACACTACCAGAAGAAATCATCGCAGCACGCAAAAGCTGCTTCATCAAGGGTCTGAAGCTGTACCCCGCCGGCGCTACCACCAATTCGGATGCCGGCGTGACCGATATTCGAAACTGCGATGCCGTGCTGGAAGAAATGCAGAAAGCCGGCCTGCCGCTGCTGATTCACGGCGAAGTCACCGACCCGCAGGTCGACGTGTTTGACCGCGAAAAAGTCTTTATCGAGCAGGTTCTGCAACCGCTGACCCAACGTTTTCCCGAATTGAAAATTGTATTCGAGCACATCACCACCAAAGACGCAGCAGATTTTGTTATGCAGGCCGGCGATAACGTTGGTGCTACCATCACACCACAGCACCTGCTGTTAAATCGCAACGCCCTGTTTCAGGGCGGACTGCAACCGCACAACTACTGCCTGCCGGTGTTAAAACGTGACATTCACCAGCAGGCTTTGCTGGCAATAATCCGCTCCGGCAGCAATAAATTCTTTCTCGGCACCGACAGCGCGCCGCATGCAAAGCATAAAAAAGAAACGGCCTGCGGCTGTGCCGGCATTTTTTCGGCGAATGCCGCCATCGAAATCTATACTTCCATCTTCGAACAACAGGACGCGCTGGACAAGCTCGAAGCCTTCGCCAGCTTCAACGGCCCGGACTTTTACGGCTTGCCGCGCAACGAGAAGACCATCACCCTGGTCAAACAGGACTGGCAGATACCGGACGACTACCCGCTCGGCAATGATAGAATAGTCCCCTTTCTGGCAGGACAGACCATCAACTGGAAACTCGCTGAAGCAAACAACGCATAGCTATTCCGCAAATTAACGCTAATGAACGCAAATAAAAACATCTTTTATACTGTCATCCTGAGCGAAGTCGAAGGATCTTACGCACCATTCCTTGTTAATTGCACTAATTCAAGATCCTTCACTATCGCTCAGGATGACAAAATGAATTTACCTGCTTTTATTTGCGTTCATTAGCGTTCATCTGCGGACAATAAAAAAATTATGACTGACAACGAATTAAAACTAATGTCCCGCCGCTTTCGCGGTTATTACCCGGTGGTGGTCGATGTCGAGACCGGCGGTTTCGACTCGAAAAAAGATGCCCTGCTGGAGATCGGCGCGGTCACGCTGAAAATTGACGAAAACGGCCTGATGACCCCGCACAATGAATACCACTGCCACATCAACCCGTTCGAGGGTGCCAACATGGATCCGGCCTCGCTGGAAGTCAACGGCATCGACCCGCACCATCCGTTCCGCGTTGCCGCCGCCAAGGATGAAGAAACCGGCGTGCGCGAACTGTTTCGCTTTATTCAAAAAGAAATGAAGCAGCACAAATGCAAACGCGCCATCATGATCGGCCACAACACCGTGCTGGATCGTGACTTTATCTTTGCCGCTGCTGAACGCTGCAAGATTTCACGCAACCCGTTTCACCCGTTCAGCATGTTCGACACCGTCAGCCTGGCCGGCCTGGCCTACGGGCAGACAGTATTATCACGCGCGGCACAGGCCGCCGGCCTGCCCTGGGACAGCAACGAAGCGCACTCGGCGCTATACGATGCCAGCCAGACCGCCAAATTATTCTGCGCCATCAACAACCGCTGGTCAGAAACCGCAGGGCCAGTATGGAGCGATGAAAACAAGTAAACCCCTGCCTTTTGCCGGTTATTTTCCCTTTCCCCCGCCAAAGCCAACACCAAAAAAACAGAGAAATATCGATAAAACTTCGCTATAGTTTCATTATCAATATTTTGATCGGTAATTTAGACACCAAGGGATGGCCTCAGGGATTTCATGAGCAGCAAAGATCTTTCCATCATCATCGTCGATGACCTGCAATTCAGTCGAATTGTAGTAAAAACAGCACTGAAAAAAGCCGGTTATAACGGTGTTCGCATGGCCGACAGCGCCACCGAAGCACTCGCCATGATTGAACAGAAACCCGCTGACGTAGTACTGGCCGACTGGATGATGCCGGAAATGGACGGCCTGGAACTCACCCAGCGCATCCGCCAGCGTGATGAAGAAAAAGGCACTTACACCGCCATCATTCTGTTCACCGCACACGACGGTGTTGATTACCTGGTGAAGGCCTTCGACCACGGCGTGGACGATTACCTGTGCAAACCACCAAACCCGCAAGAACTGGCCGCGCGCGTCAATGCCGCTGCACGAATCGCCGCCCTGCAAAACGACCTGCTGGAAACTTCACGCCAGCTGGAACAAACCATTCAGAATCTGAAAAAGATGGCGCTGGTCGATGAGCTTACCGGCGCGGGCAATCAGCAGTTTTTAATAAAGAACCTGAAAGCACATCTACTGGAAGCATCGACTCGCCGCGGCGGTGTCTGCCTGGCAATCATTGAACTGCGTGAACTGGAAGAAATCACCGCTGCACACGGCAAGTTCATTGCTGATGAAATCCTGATCAGCCAGCACCGGCGCTTGCGCCGCGCGGTACGCCCCACCGATGTGGTCGCCCGCATGGACAATGATTTTTTCGGCATTATCATGCACCACACCAAAACCAAAGACTACAAACCTTCATCCATTGAACGCGTGCTTACCATGATCAATAACCGTGCTTACAAAACCTCGGTGGGCAACCTGAATATCACCGGCTGCATCGGCGTACATTATTATCGTGGCGACGAAGCCCTTATCTCTGTCGACGAAATGATCAAACGCGCGGGCAGCAAACTCGACCAGGCACGTGAGAATGCTGCGTTGAGTATTGCTTATTAAAGAGTAGCTGGCAATTATCCGCCTGCAGCAAAAACGAAAAAGCCACTCCGGAGAGTGGCTTTTTTACGATCTAAAAAAAGATTTTTAAGCCGTCGCTTCGTCGATCATCTTTTTCAGGTCGCCATTTTCAAACATTTCCAGGGTAATATCACAGCCGCCAATCAGCTCACCATTGATATAAACCTGAGGGAATGTCGGCCAGTCTGCATAACGCGGCAGATTCTGGAAAATTTCAGGGTCAGCCAGCACATTGCAGTAACCAAACTCTTTACCAATCTGCTTTAATGCTTCAACAGTACGACCGGAAAAACCACACTGCGGAAACTGCGGCGTGCCTTTCATGTAGATCATTATCTTGTTGCCTTTAACCTGCTCATCAATTCTTTCTAAAACATCAGCCATTTTAAAATACCTGTCTTCAATAAATTTCGGGACATTATACCCTGAGTCGCCCGCAATAAACCCTAACCATTAATGGGTGAAGCTGTAAATGGGGGTGGATTTGTAAATTTCAAGAGATTACAAAAGTTGGCAGTCGTCAGTTTGCAGTAGGCAGTAAAAGATTTAAACACTTTTAACTGCAAACTGACGACTGCCAACTTTCCTAATTCTCCTTGATCAACACATACATAATATCAGCCGTCTTGTCGTGCCACTTATCAATGATAGAACCGCTGACCTTGATATTCTTTTCATCCATCTTCACCACCGCCTGCACCTGACCGTAGCTGCTGCCGGTTTTTTCGGTCGAGGTCTGTTTCATCGTCATCTTCGAAGAAACATCAACAGAAACCCCTTTCGACATGGCGATATACGCCAGCCCTTTTCGGTAGGCACATTGCTCCTGCGCGATCAGGCCTTTTACATCTGTGGCACACTTACCGACAAAATAACCCTGCGGCTTGTCGATCCACTCCGGTCGATCATTTTTTTTGACTTCTTTTGCACAAGCAGAAATCAGCAGCAGCAAACATAAGTAAAATATCGTTTTTAACTTTTTCATTTTTCGTTATTCACTTTTCATTGTTTTTCTATATTCTGCTGCCACCACAGTTCCAGCGCTGCCAGATGCCACAACTTACTGCCCTGCAAACGCGTCAAATGCTCTTCCGGTTTGCGCAATAATTTTTCGACATAGGCTCCATTATACAAACCGCGCTGCTTTGCGCTATCGCACAATAAAATTTCTTTCATGAATTCAAGAAACTCACCGCGCACATATTTTAAGGCCGGCATCGGAAAATATGCCTTGCTGCGATTGACCACGCTGTCCGGCAGAAAACCGCGCGACAGTTCTTTCAACACGTGCTTGCCGCCGTTGGGCAGTTTCATCTCCGGCGGCATGGCGGCGGCCAGTTCGATCAATTGTGTGTCAAGAAACGGCACCCGCGCTTCCAGCCCCCAGGCCATGGTCATGTTATCGACGCGTTTTACCGGGTCATCGACGATCAGAGTGGTGACATCCACGGCCAGCACGCGGTCGAGATATTCATCAGCTTCGACTTCATCAAGCAGGCCCTGCACCAGCTCAGAGGTGACATCCTCGGTATGAAAACGCGGGTCGACCATCTCTAAATATTCGTCGTGGTCGCGGTCAAAATATTCCTCAGAAAAACGTTTGATGCCCGGCGTAATCGAATGATGCATGCGCGGGTACCAGAAATAACCGCCAAACACTTCATCCGCGCCCTGACCGCTCTGCACCACTTTGACTTCTTTCGACACCACTTCCGAGAGCAGGTAAAACGCCACCGCATCCTGACCGAACATGGGCTCGGCCATGTTGGCAAAGGCTTCCGGCAGACGCGGCAACACCTGATCATTGGGCACCATCAACTGATGATGCTCGGTTTCAAACATCTCGGCTACTGCATCGGAATATTCAAACTCATTACCTTTTTCTTCCGGCGCATCTTCAAAGCCGACAGAAAATGTTTTCAGGCCTTTCTGCCCGGCCTCGGCCAGCAGACCGACCAGCAGGCTGGAATCAATACCGCCGGACAGCAAAACACCCACCGGCACATCGGCAATTTTTACCCGCTTTTCCACCGCCCGGCGCAGCTCATCGTGAACCGCCTGCACCCAGTCCTGCTCGCTCATTTTTGTATCGGGGCGTTTGGCGCGCAATTTCCAGTAACGTTTTTCCGTGACCTGACCCTGCGCATCAATCAGCAGATAATGCGCCGGTTTAACTTTTCGAATGCCTTTGATGATGGTGCGCGGCGCGGGCACCACCGCGTGCAGGCTGAACAGGTTGTGCAGAGCGCTGGCATCAATCGAAGTGTTGATATTGTCATCAGCGTGGATGATGGCCTGTGTGTTAGAAGCAAACAATAGGCGCTCGGCCGTTTGCGAGTAATACAGCGGCTTGATGCCGGTGCGATCACGCGCCAGCAAAATGCGCTGCCTGCCCTCATCCCAGATGGCGAAGGCAAACATGCCCTGCAATTTTTCGACACAGCCTTCGCCCCACTCGATGTAGGCACGCAGGATCACTTCGGTATCACCGCTGGATTTAAAGCTGTGCCCCAGCGCCTGCAGCTGCTTACGCAGATCGGGGTAATTATAAATCGTGCCGTTGAAAACCAGCGCAACACCAGCAGCTTCATCCAGCATCGGCTGCGCGGCCCTGTCCGACAGATCAATAATCGCCAGTCGCTGATGCCCAAACGCCACCGGCGCTTTGACATACGCGCCATCAGAATCCGGCCCGCGTTTCTGCAATTTTTCTTTCATGCGTTCGATACGCTGCCGCTCCGGCTGCCGACGATCAAACCTTAATTCACCACAAATTCCGCACATAAGAGTTCAGTTATAAATTTTGAGTTTTGAGTTGTAAGTTTTAAGAGCAGTGTCGGAGTCGATGTTTTTCGACTCCGACACCTCTTGATTATGTTTTAAAATTTTTCATTTTTCATTACGCGAAGTGCTTCGCGTCCACAGCCACCGCCGCCGGGCGTTTCAATACAAATCCGGTCGCCTGTCTTTACGTGAAACGACTGCTTCGCGCCGATGATATTTCCATTATAACGGTTCACGCCCGGCTGACCATCAGCGCCGTGGTTCAAACCCCAGGGCGCGTGTGATCTTCTCTCCGACAAAATCGTCACCTGCGCCGGTGATAAAAATTCATACTCACGAATCAAACCTTCACCACCACAATGCCTGCCCGCACCGGCCGAGTCCTGACGAACCTGGTAACGGATGACGCGCAGCGGGTATTTCATTTCCAGTGCTTCTATCGGCGTGTTCAGGGTATTGGTCATGTGGGTCTGCACCGCGTCGAGGCCGTCAGAAGTGTTACTCGCGCCCATGCCGCCGCCGATGGTTTCGTAATAATCCCACGGCGCATGATCGTTATCACCGACATAACCCATAGCAAGATTGTTCATGCTGCCGTGGCTGGCGGCGGGAATGCGTTCGGGAATGGCTTTGGCCAGTGCGCCCAGCACCACGTCGACGATGCGGGTGCTGGTCTCGACATTGCCGGCGGCAACAGCGGCCGGGTAGCAGGCATTCACCACTGATTTTTCCGGTGCCAGAATGCTGATGTTTTTGAAACTGCCGGCACAGGCCGGGGTTTGCGGCGGCATCAAACAACGAAAAACATAATACACTGCTGCAGCCGTCACCGACAAAGGACAGTTAATATTGCCCGCCACCTGCGGCGCGCTGCCGGCAAAATCGACCGTGATGCTGCCCTGTGCAAACGTCAGCCGCGCATTGATAAGAATATTCTCATTGCCCTGACCATCGTCATCCAGCACATCGGCAAAAACATATTCACCGTCTTTGATATCGGCCAGGCTGTTTTTCGCCAGGGTGGCTGCATAATCATTTAACGCGACAAGGCTGCGCAAATAATCATCAAGCCCCATCTTTTCGATCAACACCGTCAGCCGCGCCAGACCTCGACGGTTGGCAGCGATCTGCGCGATGAAATCACCGGAGGATTCCTGCCGGTTGCGCATATTGCTCATCAGGCTGGCAAAATAATCCTCTTCGATCTGATCATTTTTCACCAGCAGAGTCGGCTCAATGATCAGACCCTCTTCATGTAAATCAGACGATAGCGGCATAGACCCCGGCGTTTCCGAGCCAATATCGGCATGATGTGCACGGTTAGCGACAAAACCGGTCAGCTTCCCCGCAATAAAAAGTGGCGCAATCAGCGTGACATCAGGCAGATGCGTGCCACCACGATACGGATCATTAAGCACCACCATATCGCCCGCCGACCAGTCGATACTCGTCACCACATCCCGCATGGCAAATGCCATGCTGCCCAGATGCACCGGAATATGCGCCGCCTGCGCACAGAGCTCACCCTGCGCATCGAACACCGCACAGGAATAATCCAGGCGATCACGAATATTCGGCGAAAAGGCTGACTTTTGCAGGGAGGCTCCCATCTCGCCACAAATCGCATCGATTCGATTGGCAAAAATACTTAGGCCGATTACATCCATCTGGCTATCCATTTGGGGCACATATCTGAAAAAATAACACCTGTAAAAATATGGAATAGATTGTTTTTATTGAGAAAAATGTATAAAACGAGTAAATTAGAGTTGCATTATACACCCGACTGCCCTATCGTTAGCGCCCAGCAGAATGGTCGTCAACCGTGGCCAAAAAAACTATTACTAATTAAATAAAATTTTCAGGAGAATATCATGAATCCATTAATGACAATCAAGGGCACCCTAGCCGTTGGTTTTATCCTCGCCATCGCTGTTGCTTTTGGCATAGGCACTGGCGCTGACGGCTTAAAGGCTGCAGGCATGGTGTGGTTACACGTAATGGCCGGCGTTGTATGGATCGGCTTATTGTACTACTTCAACTTCGTTCAGGTTCCCGGCGTAGGCGCAGCACTGGCAGACAAAGATGGCCCCGGCCCAGCAGCAATCAACAAATACGTTGCACCAACCGCACTGCTGTGGTTCCGCATGGCAGCCGCTGTTACATGGTTAACCGGCCTGAGCGCACTGGCAAAACTTGGTATTAATACGGGTGTTGGCGGCATGCAAGGCATTATCGACGCATTCACTTTAGCACCCGGCATGGCAGTTATCGGTCTTGGCGCATGGTTAGGCACCATCATGCTGTTCAACGTCTGGGTTCTGATCTGGCCTAACCAGAAGAAAATTCTGGGTCTGGACGGTAAAGAGCACAGCGCAGATGCCATTGCTTCAGCCAAGAAAATTGCACTGATGGCTTCACGCACCAATACGGCATTATCTATCCCAATGTTACTTTGCATGGTTGGTTACGCGCACGCGCTTTAATCAACTAATTTAGTTCGTCGCTCTTTTGGGGCGAACTTATCAAAGGCGGCTTACTGTTTATCAGTGGCCGCTTTTTTTGTGTGCTGATTATTAATATTAATGGCGATACCGACTAAATGGTCAACTGAAGCGGAATAGAGAGTTAAAAACAGTAAAAAACTCACATTGCAAGAACCATGGTTTCCATGTAAAACATAGGGCTATGGGTTTTTGGCAATCTTTAATATTGGTGATAGACGGACTTCCGCCTATTACAATATTCCTGCCTTCCACCTAAGACACTGTTATGCACAAAAAAGGAACAAAAATGAAGCAAGCAACTATAGTTATTTTTACTCTATTATTCTCTGGAATATCTTTTTCTGCACCACTAGAACCTTATGAAAAAGGACAATTAGCTGGAAGCCTTGGATTTAGCGCAATGACAATAGATGCATATTATGAAATTTGCTACTCTAGTGTGCGCACAGACAATAATCTTAAGGGCATTAATAAACTACTTAAAAAGAAATGGGGCTTTACATATTCTGAACTCGCAACCAATCAAGAGAAAAGAACAGGAAGAAACTATAGGCAAGAAGCGCACACATTAGTTAATACAGCAATTAAGAAAGCTGGTAAGTGCGACACAACTGGAATGAATAAATGGTTCAAAGCTTTCCAAGCCATGCATGAAGACAACCTAAATAAATTTCATTCTTCACAATAATATAACAAAGGAATTAGTCCATGATATACAGCATAGAGTTTGGAGATCGTTTAATCGAAGCAGCCAATTCATTTATTGTAGATAACAATCAGAGCGATGAAGCTGGACGAACTGTTTTATACCTTAGTTTGCTTTCGTGCGAAATAACATTAAAAGCTCTTTTAGAGAGCGCTGGCTACACTGTAAAGGAACTCAAAAAACAATCACATAACCTTAGCGGGTTAGCAAAAGAAATATGTAACTGTCATTTAACTGAAAGAACAATCAACAATTCAAAACCCTTATCTGCCTCAAGATTATTATCTAAACCAGCACAAAACAGCACAGTTGGTGCAGTGCTACACGCAGAAAGTGCTGGAGCATCAAAGTACCCAGATGAAATCAGATATGGCGAACTAATATCACACATTAACCCACTTGAAATGCTTGCCTGTGCAAAAGAAACATCAAAAT
>WFOC01000067.1 GCA_015488295.1 Gammaproteobacteria bacterium | reverse complement strand
TTTTTGGTTATTGATTTAACCGAAAAAAAACACTAGTGCCTGTTGACAAGGTTACGGCTCATATGTGTTAAGTGCTTGCTTCTGTTTCAGTGATTTCATTTGCAATACCACTAACCTCTTTAATTATTTCTGCTGCCCTTGAAGCATTGTCTTTGTCTGTTTTTAAACCTTTTTGTATATTTTGCAGTTCTACAAGTAATAATTCTTCAATTTCATCTAAAAAATAATGATGTGTAGAGCTATCATATTTATCTATATATTCACTTCGAAGCGGCAATACTTTTTTTAATAGATTTTTCACACTTTCAAAATCAAAATATTTTTCTGGATTTTCTACGCCAATTTTTAAAACTTTAAGCTTGGTAATAGCAAGCATTATTACAGACGAGTAAGCAGAGTAGTAAGCCCAAGCTAAAGGCGTTAAAAAAGGCCTAGCCTTTTTTGCGCCAGACAAGTCCATGCTTTCAGCATCAAAATCACCACCAATAGTCTTTATAAAATCTCTAAATTTTGGATTTGTAGCAGACTCCTTTGCGCATTCTTCGAATTTTAGTGTAACTAGAGTTGCTGAAATATGTTTTGCTTTTTCAAGTTCTTTTACTGAATGCCATATTTCATCAATTGCTTGTAACTGCCTTTGATACAGACTACTTTGTCTAGTTATAAGGCCAGACATAGCACCATTTCTTAATGATTCTATTTGAGCTTCTTTTGCGCTTAAATCAGATTTTAACTTCTCGATTTTTGAATCGAATTCGTTTTTTACAGAATTGGTTAAGCGAGTGATTATTAATGATCGTGATAGCCAAGCTAAAACAGCAAGTGCTGTTGTTGTCGTAAAAGCTGGAATCCAATCTGACATTCTAATTATCCTCGGTTTTTAGCACTTAACAGTGTCTTAGATGGAAATCAGTAATTTCGTGATATACGGAATTCCACATATCGCTAATAAATATTCTGTTTGAATTATTACCTGATGTTTTACAGGGAAATGGTCGGGCTTGCAATGAACGGTGGTTTTTGATTTTTATCTTGCTTGCTGAATTTGCTGCTATTGGGTGGGGCGGGGTTATAGCAATACTAAATTATCCCGGTGAATCAGTTCTGCTTCATCAATATAACCCAGAATGCTTTCAAACTTCTCGCTGGTTTCA
Source organism: Gammaproteobacteria bacterium (assembly GCA_015488295.1). GTDB lineage: Bacteria > Pseudomonadota > Gammaproteobacteria > SZUA-229 > SZUA-229. The sequence continues at coordinate 14,078 of WFOC01000067.1, read as the reverse complement.
CCTTTGATTTTCTGGCTTTCTCTGGCATCGTAATTGATCAGGCCGCGGGCGATTTCTTTGCCGCTGTTGTTGATGATGGAGACGACTTCGCCGCGCTGGAAGTTGCCTTCGACTTTGTTGACACCGACGGCCAGCAGGCTGACACCGGCTTGCTGCACGGCCTGGCTGGCACCTGCATCGAGAAATAGTTTGCCGGAAAGTTTTAGCTGGTTGGCCAGCCATTGTTTTCTTGCCGACATGGGTTCGTTGTCGGCGGTGAGCAGGGTGCCGATGGTTTCGCCCTGGGCGATTTTTTGCAGGATGTTTTTTTCCGCGCCGGAGGCGATGATGGTGTTTGCGCCGGAGCGGGCGGCGCGTTGTGCGGCGGTGATTTTTGTGCGCATGCCGCCCTGTCCCAAAGCGCCGCCGTCGCCGGCCATGTTTATCAGCGCGCTGTTGCTGGCGCTGGACTCGTTGATTAGTTCGGCATCGTTGTTGTGGCGTGGGTCTTTGTTGAACAGCCCCTGCTGGTCGGTGAGCAGTATTAATGTGTCGGCTTCGACCAGGTTGCATACCAGTGCGCCCAGTGTGTCGTTGTCGCCGAAACGGATTTCGTCGGTGGCAACGGTGTCGTTTTCGTTGATGATGGGGATGGCACCGAGTTCGAGCAGGGTCTTTAATGTGCTGCGTGCGTTCAGGTAACGCTGGCGATCACTCAGGTCTTCGTGGGTGAGCAGTACCTGCGCGGTGTGGATGTCGTGCTGTTTGAAACAGCTTTCAAAATTCTGAATCAGGCCCATCTGGCCGAGTGCGGCGGCAGCCTGTAATTCGTGCAGTGCGCGTGGCCGGTGCTTCCAGCCCAGGCGTGCCATGCCTTCGGCGACTGCGCCGGAGGAGACCAGTAATATTTCTTTACCGGCGGCGCGCAGTGTGGCGATTTGTTCTGCCCATGACTGGATGGCCTGATGATTGAGTCCCTGGCCGTCGTTGGTGATCAGCGAGCTGCCGATTTTTACTACCCAGCGTTTTGATTCGGCGGCTGCCTTGCGCGTTGTCTGGTCAGTAGTCTGGCCTGTTGTCTGGCGGGAAGTCATGCGCTATTTTTTCCGGTTGGGGTTTATTCCTGGTTGTTTGTTTGTTCGGCCGCCGGGCTGTTTTCCGCTGTGGCGTTTTCACGCTCGAGCTCCCGGTCGGCTTCCAGCTGTGTCATGATGTCGAAAGCCAGCTTTTCGGTGCCGGTTTTACTGAGCGCCGAGATGGTGTACACCGGCCCTGTCCAGTTCAGCCTTTGCACGATTTCATTCTGCCGGGCTTTTAGTTCTTCTTCGTCCATCAGGTCGGTTTTGTTCAGCACTAGCCAGCGTGGTTTTTCTGCCAGTTCCGGGCTGAAGCTGCCCAGTTCGTCGACGATGGTTTGGGCGGTTTCTGCCGGGTCGGTGCCGTCAAACGGTGCGATGTCGATGATGTGCAGCAGCAGCTGGGTGCGTGACAGGTGTTTCAGGAACTGTATGCCCAGGCCTGCGCCTTCCGATGCGCCCTCGATGATGCCGGGGATGTCGGCGATAACAAAACTCTGGTTGATACCGACACGTACCACACCCAGGTTAGGGAACAGCGTGGTGAACGGGTAGTTCGCCACTTTTGGCCGCGCTGCCGATACCGAGCGGATGAAGGTGGATTTGCCGGCATTGGGCAGGCCCAGCAGACCGACATCGGCCAGCACTTTTAATTCCAGACGCAGGTTGCGGCGCTCACCGGGGGAGCCGGGCGTGCATTTTCGTGGTGCCTGGTTGATCGAGCTTTTGAAGCGGGTATTACCGAGACCGTGAAAACCGCCCTGTGCGACTTTTATTTTTTGATCGTGGCGGGTGATGTCGCCGATCAGTTCGTCAATATCATCGTCGTAAATCTGGGTGCCGATGGGTACCGGAATGAACAGGTCGTCACCGCCGGGACCGGTCATCTGGTTGCTGCCGCCGCGTATTCCCGACTCGGCGGTGTAGGTGCGAACATGGCGAAAATCGGCCAGCGTGTTGATGTCGTGATCGCCGACCAGGTAAACGCTGCCGCCGTCGCCACCATCGCCACCGTTGGGGCCGCCGAACTGGATATATTTTTCACGACGAAATGCGACCACGCCGGTTCCGCCATCACCGGCTATGACACTTATGGTTGCTTCATCGACAAAACGCATGATCGTACTCTTTGATTAATAGGGGTTGGGAAGCTCTGACTCTGATCAGAGTTTCCCTAGTTTAACTTAAATCTACTGTGCAATAAAAAAGCCCCATGCGGGGCTTTTTTCTAACCGCATTGATGCAGTCGTTTTTAGCTGGCTGCGCCTGCTTCAACGATGCTGATGGTTTTGCGGTTTAGCGGGCCACGTGTTTCGAAAACCACCTGACCGTCAGCTTTTGCAAACAGTGTGTGATCACGACCCATGCCGACGTTTACGCCGGCGTGGAATTTAGTGCCGCGTTGACGTACCAGAATGTTGCCGGCCAAAACGGCCTGACCGCCGAATTTCTTCACGCCGAGTCGTTTCGATTGTGAATCGCGTCCGTTTTTGGTACTACCGGCTGCTTTCTTATGTGCCATTGTTCAAATGCCTCTTAAATTATGCCGAAATGCCAGTCACTTCGATTTCAGTATAATACTGACGGTGACCAGTGCGCTTCTGATGGTGTTTACGTCGTCTGAATTTCATGATCTCGACTTTTTTAGCGCGACCATGTGATTTGATTATGGCAGTGACTTTGCCGCCATCAACAAAAGGCGTACCGATGTTGATGTTGTCACCGTCAGCGATCATCAGCACTTTGTCGAGCTCGACAGAAGCGCCTTCTTCAGCGTCCAGTTTTTCAATGCGACATACATCGCCTTGAGCTAGTTTATATTGTTTGCCACCAGTACTGATTACAGCGTACATTAGGTGTTCTCCAAAGATTCGTGACAGAAAGGGCGCAAATTATACGTGCTTGGGTGCGTGCTGACAAGTATAAAGCTGGATTTTATAGTGTAATTGTTGCCTATATCTGTCAATATACCCCGGTAACACCCATATTGGTTAGTTGACCTGCAACTCCTGACTACATAGGATTGGCTTTCCTGCATTATTCCTGAGTGATGTCCGCCTGAGTGACGTTTGATTTAGAAGCCCGAAGATGTCCAATAATATTTTGTCTGAAGTAGAAACCATTAAATCCGCCGAGCCGCAACAGACCGAGCCTGATCAGCAACGGAGCTTTGATGACGTGATGGCGTTGTGCCATGACGACATGCAGGCGGTTGACCAGGTCATTCGCCAGCGACTGAGTTCCGATGTCGCGCTGGTGAATCAGCTGAGCCATTATATTATCAATTCCGGCGGCAAGCGATTACGGCCGTTGCTGGTTTTGCTGTCGGCAAAATCCTTCGCTTATTCGGGTGACAGGCATCACCTGCTGGCAGCGATCATCGAATTCATTCACACTGCCACCCTGCTGCACGATGACGTGGTCGACGAATCCGAACTGCGCCGCGGCAACGAGACCGCAAACGCGCTGTTCGGCAATGCTGCCAGCGTGCTGGTCGGTGATTTTCTTTATTCACGCGCTTTCGAGATGATGGTAGATGTCAACGATATGCGTGTCATGCAGATTCTGGCGCGCACCACCAATGTCATTGCCGAGGGCGAAGTCATGCAGCTGATGAATGTGCATGACGCGGCTACCACCGAAGAAAAATATCTGGAAGTGATTTATTGCAAGACCGCCAAGTTATTTGAAGCGGCTACTCAGCTGGGTGCGGTTTTGTGTCAGCGCAATGAAGAAGAAGTACGGGCGATGGCGGCTTATGGTCGTTATCTGGGCACGGCCTTTCAGCTGATCGACGATGTCATGGATTACAGTTCCAATAGTGAAGAAATGGGCAAGAATGTCGGTGATGACCTGGCCGAAGGCAAGCCCACATTGCCACTGATTTATGCCATGCAGCAGGGCACGGCCGAGCAGGCAGCGGTAATCAAATCCGCTATCGAAAAAGGCGGTTACGATAAAATTGACGAAGTGCAGGCCATTATCCAGCACACCGGTTCGCTGGAATACAGCGAAAAAATGGCGCAGAAACAGGCGCAGCTGGCCATCGATGAACTGGCGCATCTGCCCGATTCAGAAAGCAAGGTCATGCTGGAAAATATCGCGCGGCTGTCGGTCTACCGAAGTCATTAAAGTCTGCTTTTGGCAGGCAAAAGGTCACTGCTTTAAGGTTCGCATTCATCCGCGGAAGAATTTTTTCTGCTCATCATATTTATTAATCGCAAAAGCTTGATACAATGCGCGGTTCCACTAATTAAAAAGCGTTTAAAAGGTTTTTGTGACAAACGGTACACTTTACGTAATTTCAGCGGCATCCGGCGCGGGCAAAACCTCGCTGGTTAACGCGGTGCTGAACCAGGTCGACGAGCTGGTGGTGTCGGTATCGCACACCACGCGTGCGCCTCGTGAAGGTGAAGTGGATGGTGTGAACTACCATTTTGTCGAGCAATCAACTTTTGAAGCCATGGTCGAAGCCGGTGAGTTTTTTGAGCACGCCACGGTGTTTGGTAATATGTATGGCACCTCGCAGCAGCATCTTCAGCAACAGCTGGAGAAAGGTGTGGATGTTATACTGGAGATCGACTGGCAGGGCGCGCGACAGATTCGACAGCTGATGCCTGATTGCCGCTCAATATATATCGTGCCACCATCCACCGCTGCGCTACGTGAGCGTCTCGATGCGCGCGGTCAGGATGATGAAGCTGTTATCGATAAACGCATGCGCGAGGCGATTAGCGAAATGTCGCATTACGTCGAGTTTGACTACCTGATCATCAACGATGACTTTGATGAAGCGAAAGACAATCTGGCCGCTATAATCAAGGGCAATCGCATGCTGCACGAACGTCAGCAGCAGAAACACGCAGATTTACTGGCACAACTTTTAACCCTTGAAGATTGATTTAACAAGATTAACTTAGGAATACCTGGAGAAAAAATATGGCACGTCTAACCGTAGAAGATTGCCTGGACAACGTAGAAAACCGTTTCGAACTGGTGCTGGTCGCCGCGCAGCGTGCACGTCAGTTAGCCATGGGTGCTGAACCATTAGTACCGGTCGACAACGACAAGCCAACCGTTCTGGCACTGCGTGAGATTGCAGAAAACCTGATCAACAAGGCGATTCTGGAAGCACCGGAAGAAACACCGATGGAAGACATTGAAGCCATGATTGAAGGTGATCTGTCAGCCGAGCTTGAGAACAGCCTGAAGGATTCGCTGCAGGCGACATTGAAAGAAGACCTGTAAGCTGAGCACCGGGTTTGATCATGGGCGCAGCAGGCACATATATTATGTGTTTGCTGCGCCCATTGTTTTTGGTGTGACTGGTAGTATTATCAGCTTATGCCAGTGAACAAAACCACCAGAAAAAATAAAGAAGAGACGGTAAACGAAGAGCGTTTCCTGATCTCTGATCTGTGCGACCTGATTTCACAATACATGGATCAGGAGCAGGTGAAAGAAGTTTACCGCGCCTACCTGTTTGGCGCGCAGGCGCATGAAGGCCAGTTGCGCATCTCCGGCGAGCCGTATATTTATCACCCCATCGCGGTAGCGCGCATTCTGGCGCAGATGCACATGGACGTGAAAAGCATCATTGCCTCCATTCTGCACGATGTACTGGAAGACACACCCGCGACCCGGAAGCTGATCGAAGCAGAATTCGGCAAAGATGTTGCGCATCTGGTCGATGGTGTCAGCAAGCTCACCCATATCAAGTTCAAAAACAAGATCGAGCAGCAGGCAGAAAATATCCAGAAAGTGCTGCTGGCGATGGCGAAAGATATTCGCGTCATTATGATCAAGCTGGCCGACCGGCTGCATAATATGCGCACGCTGGGCGCGCTGCGTCCCGACAAACGTCGCCGCATCGCCCAGGAAACGCTGGAAATCTACATCCCCATCGCCAACCGGCTGGGCATCTACACCATCCGCCACGAGCTGGAAGACCTGGTTCTGCGAGCCAAGTACCCGATGCGCTATCGCGTGCTGCAACAGGCGGTGGAAAAATCCGGTGGTCACCGCAAGGAGCTGATTGACAAAATCAACCAGGCGCTGAGTTCGCGGCTGGTGGAAATGTCGATTGACTCGCAGATCACCTCGCGCAAAAAACATCTGTTCAGCGTGTACAACAAGATGAAGGACAAGAACCTGCCGTTCAGCAAGGTGCTGGATGTGTACGCGCTGCGCGTGCTGGTGGATTCGGTGGACGACTGTTACCGCGTGCTGGGCATCGTGCATAATTTATTCAAGCCGATTCCCGGTCGTTTCAAAGATTACATCGCTATTCCGAAAAGCAACGGTTATCAGTCGCTGCACACTGCGCTTTACGGTCCGCACGGTATTCCCATGGAAGTGCAGGTGCGCACCGTGGAAATGGACAAGTTTGCCGAAAGTGGCATTGCCGCGCACTGGCTGTACAAATCGCCCGATGAAAAAGGTGAGATCACCGCGCACGCCCGTGCCCGCGACTGGCTGACCGGTATTCTGGAAATGCAGCAGAGCGCGGGTGACTCGCTGGAATTTCTGGAAAACGTCAAGGTCGATCTGTTCCATGATGAGGTTTATGTCTACACGCCGGAAGGCGACATCATGAAACTGCCGCGCAATGCCACGCCGGTGGATTTTGCCTACGCGGTGCACACCGATATTGGCAATCACTGCGTGGCGGCAAAACTCGACCACAGTTTCGCGCCGTTGAACACACCGCTGTACAGCGGGCAGACAGTCGAAATTGTCACCTCGCCGAGTTCGCGCCCCAATGCCGCCTGGTTGAATTATGTGGTCACCGCCAAGGCGCGCAGTAATATCCGCAACTACCTGAAAAACATGCAGTCCGACGAAGCCATGTCACAGGGTCGTCGTCTGCTGGAGCGCTGTCTGAAACCGCTGGGCATGCGGCTGGATGATGTGAAGAAAAAACACCTGAACAAGGTGTTGAAAGATTACGGTTTCAGCGAGCTGGGTGAGTTGCTGGAAGATGTCGGTCTGGGCAACCGGCCACCGAGCCTGGTGGCTAAACATCTGGTGCCCGAGCGTATTTCCGATGGCGAGTCGGAAGAAACCAGAGAAATGAAGTCGCAGTCAGCGCTGGCCATCAGTGGCACCGAAGGCATGGTGGTGTCCTATGGCCGCTGCTGTTACCCGATTCCGGATGATCAGATCGTGGCCAAGTTAAGCAAGGGTCGTGGCATCGTGGTACACCGTGACAACTGCAAAAATCTCGAAGCGGCCAGCAAACGCAAGCGTTCGGATAAATACATCGATGTGCAATGGGCGCACGATGCCAGCGGCGATTTTACCTGCGAGATAAAACTGGAAATCGAAAACAAATCCGGTCTGCTGGCCAGAACCGCCACTGTTATTTCAGACTGCAAAGCCGACATCGAAAACGTGTACATGGAAGACCGTGACGGTTTTTCACTGAACCTGTTTTATCTGCTCAAGGTATCTGATCGAAAACATCTGGCAACCATCATGCGACGGCTGCGCCGCATTCCCAGTGTGATGCGTATAATGCGGCTGTAAAAATTTTACTGAATATCTCTGCTGTCCTGTTAACTCAATTTTGTCATCCTGAGTGCAGCAAAGCGGAATCGAAGGATCTTGAATGTTATTATTATGGTACTTAAGATTCTTCCACTACGCTACGCTTCGGTCAGAATGACAGAATCGAGTGAGTAGCGGCTGAATATCATAAATAAAAAAACACGAGTTAAAAATGACAAAAGAAATCATCTCCACCGACAAAGCGCCACAGGCTATCGGTACTTATTCACAGGCCGTTAAGGTCGGCACCACGGTTTATCTTTCCGGGCAAATCCCGCTGATTCCCGAAACTATGGAAATGGTTGAAGGCGATATCAAGTTGCAGATTCATCGTGTATTTCAGAACCTGCTGGCAGTAGCGAATGCCACCGGTGGCGACCTGTCTGACGTGGTGAAGCTGAATATTTTTCTTACCGACCTGTCCAACTTTCCGCACGTTAATGAAGTGATGGCGGAATATTTTCAGCAGCCTTATCCTGCGCGCGCGGCCATTGGCGTAGCCGCTCTGCCAAAAGATGCAGGCGTGGAGATGGATGCGGTGATGGAACTTTCAAGCTAGCCGGTTGCGTCTGCAATCCAGTTCAAAGTAATCCCCGGTTAGAGTAATCAATGGAAGATGAACAAGCGGAAAGTTTTGAGTACCAGCCGGTACAGGTACTGAAAGGTGTCGGCCAGGCGGTTGCCGAAAAACTCAAACGTCTGGAAATCTACAACATACAGGATGTATTGTTTCACCTGCCGCTGCGTTACGAAGACCGCACAAAAATTACACCGCTCGGCTCTCTGCAACTGGGGCAGCAGGCGCTGGTCGAAGGCACGGTTGATCACTGCGAAATAAAATACGCTGGCCGAGGCCGGCGTAGCCTGTTGTGTTATCTGTCGGATAATACCGGCACGATTGTTCTGCGCTTTTTTCATTTCAATAAGGCGCAGCAGGCGAATTTAAGCAGTGGTACAAAACTGCGCTGCTTTGGCGAGACCCGGCGTGGTGCAACCCGGCTGGAGTTTGTGCATCCTGAATACCAGATCATCCAGCACAATGATGGCATCACTGATCAGTCGCTGACCCCGATCTATCCCAAAACCGACGGTGTGCATCAGACACTGTTAAAAAAACTTTCCGATCAGGTATTAAGCAAGATCAGCGAAGGTCATCTTATTGACTGGCTGCCACCGCAGCTGATGCGGAAATATGAATTCCCCGATCTGATGGCTGCGCTGCACAGCGTGCATCGTCCGTATAAAGATGAAAATGTTTTTGCCCTGAATGAGTGCAAAAGCAAGGCGCAACAACGTCTGCTGTTTGAAGAGTTGCTGGCGCACCAGCTGAGTCTGCTACAGGCGCGCAATGAAATCAAAAAGACCCGCGCGCTGAAACTGCCTGTCAGTAAAAAAGATTATGCTGAGTTCACGGGCGGGCTGTCGTTTGAGCTGACTCATGCGCAGCAGAAAGTAATCGCTGAAATTTTTTCCGACATTAATAAAACCCATCCCATGTTACGCCTGGTGCAGGGTGATGTTGGATCAGGAAAAACTGTGGTTGCCGCCGCGGCCGCGATGGCGGTGGTCAATGCCGGCTACCAGCTGGCCATCATGGCACCGACAGAAATTCTTGCTGAACAGCATTATATGAATTTTAAACAATGGTTCGGCGATGAAAAATGTCTGTTACTCACCGGCAAGGACAAAGGAAAAAACCGTCAGCAGAAACTAGCGCAGATCAGCGGTGGTGAAAGTCAGATTGTCATCGGCACGCACGCGCTGTTTCAGGATGATGTGATTTTCAAACAGCTGGTGTTGCTGGTGGTTGATGAGCAGCATCGCTTCGGCGTGCATCAACGGCTGGCGTTGCGTGAAAAAGGTTTCTCCAGCGGTGCGTTAAAAAACATTGTGCCGCATCAGCTGATCATGACCGCAACACCGATTCCGCGCAGTCTGGCGATGACCGCTTATGCTGATCTGGATTACTCGGTGATCGATGAGCTACCCAAAGGTCGCAAGCCGGTGACTACCGTGGTGGTGTCGACCGCGCGCCGTGATGAAGTGATCGCGCGCATCAAAAAAGCCTGCGAGTCGGGAGAGCAGGCGTACTGGGTTTGCACGCTGGTAGAAGAGTCTGAAGTGCTGCAGTGTCAGGCCGCCGAAGTTGCCGCCGAACAACTTGCTGCCGAGTTGAGCCGGGTGCGTGTTGGTCTTGTGCATGGGCGCATGAAGCAGCAGGATAAGCAGGCCATTGTCAGCCGTTTTAAAAATAAAGAAATCGACCTGCTGGTTGCTACCACTGTTATTGAAGTCGGCGTGGATGTGCCAAATGCTTCCTTGATGGTTATCGAAAATGCCGAACGTCTGGGGCTGGCACAACTGCACCAGTTACGTGGCCGTGTTGGTCGTGGAGAAAAACAGAGCGCCTGTGTGCTGATGTATCAGTCACCGCTTTCTGAAAACGGCAAGCAGCGGCTGGCGATTCTGCGAGAAACCAATGACGGTTTCAAGGTGGCAGAAAAAGATCTGGCGCTGCGCGGCCCGGGTGAAGTGCTGGGCACCCGGCAGACCGGTTTGATGCAGTTGCGTATCGCTGACATTGTGCGTGATGAGCACTGGTTCAGTGATGTAAAAAAAGCGGCAAGCTATATTATTGAACAGCATCCGCAGGCGGTAAAACCGCTGGTGCGCCGCTGGCTTGGCAAGGCGGATCGTTTTGTTAACGTATAGCAAAGTTTCAGAGCGGATAAAAAATGGAAGGCCTCGGTGGTATTATATTTCTGGCTTTTGAATCGGCAATAGACTATTTTTAGTGAAGTTATTTGAAAGCGTTTTTGCAAAACAGTCAGTCGTGGCAACGGCGGGCATCAGGGTCAAAATAAACGGATAAAAATTTACGATGGTATCGCACACAGAAACAACAGGCATCTCTACTGGCGGGCTTGCAGTAAAGCCGGTGAGCTCGCAGGAAGAGCGTATTTTGCAGATTCAGATTGCGCGCCTGATCAGTGGTTCGGGTTTCAGTAATATCGCGGGCATCTCGATGGCGATTATCTGGGTCGGGTTGATCTGGGAAGATCTGCCGCACGAGATTCTGGTGGTTTGGCTGGGCTTCATGTCGCTGTTGTTTTTCTACCGTTTTGCGGCGCATTATTTCAAGCTGTATTCTGATGAGAGCAAGCTGCCGATCAATAAATATGTAGTGCGGCGCTGGTATCTGATTTCAGTCTTTCTTACCGGTGCCGGCTGGGGTATTACTTCCACCCTGATGTTCCCGTTCAACGAACTGCACCAGATCGTGCTGGCTTTCATTCTGGTTGGCGTGTCTGCCACCGGCGTTGCTTATTCTTCAGTGGCCTGGGTTTATTATGGTTATGTCGGCTGCGTGTTATTGCCATTGATGATTCGCCTGTTTTACGTTGGCGGTGAAGTTTATTACGCGCTGTCAGCTATGACCGGTTTCTTTTTATGTGTCATGGTGATGGCCGTGCATCGCATGTATAAATCATCGGTTGCCGAGCTGGAGCTGTCGCATAAAAATGAAGCGTTAATCAAGGATATTACGGAAGCCAGTGTCAACCTGGAAAAAGCCAACGGCAATTTAAAAGACGAGATACAGCACGGTAAAAAAATTGAAGCCGAATTAAAAGAAGCCAAGGAAAAAGCCGAGCAGATGAGCCGGGCCAAAGGTGAATTTCTGGCCAATATGAGCCACGAAATCCGCACCCCGATGAACGGTGTTATCGGTACCTTGCAGTTGCTGGAAGACACCAGACTGGATGCCGAACAAAAAGAGTTTGTCGCCACCGCACACAAGTCTGCTGATGCGCTGCTCGCCATTCTCAATGATATTCTCGACATCTCCAAAATTGAAGCCGGCAAGTTGAGTTTTGAAAACATTCCGTTTGATTTCAAACAGATCGTCAAAGACATTGTGGTCTTGCACTCATTAAAATCCGAGCAGCAGGGTGTGATGCTGACGCAGGCGATAGATGAAAAACTGCCGGCATCCTTAATGGGTGATCCGACGCGTATTCGCCAGATCATTGTCAACCTGGTTTCCAATGCCCTGAAATTTACCCGTGAGGGCGAGGTAAAAGTCAGTGTCGAGGTGCTAAAAAATAATATCGACAGTGTTGATTTGAAAGTCACGGTTTCTGATACCGGCATCGGTATTCCGAAAAAAGCGCTGGATACATTATTCAATGCCTTCACCCAGGCCGATGGTTCGACCACGCGGAAATACGGCGGCACCGGGCTGGGGCTGGCCATTGTTAGCCAGCTGGTAGATATGATGGATGGTACGCTGGGTGTGGAAAGTGAAGAGGGCAAGGGGTCGGCGTTCTGGTTTATCGCCAGCTTCCAGAGCAGCAATCAGGCTGTAGAAACGATTGAGCCGCCTGAGAAAGAAAGTGAGAAGTCACAGCTGAGCGCAAAAGTCTTACTGGTCGAGGATAACCCGATCAACCAGATGGTGGCGATGAAGATGCTGCAAAAAGTCGGACTGAGAGCGGTACTTGCCAACAATGGTATTGAGGCGCTGGAAATTCTGAAACAGCAGTCGTTTGACCTGGTGCTGATGGACTGCCAGATGCCGGAAATGGATGGTTTCGATGCCACCCGTGAAATTCGCAAGCAGGATATCAGGGCATTGCATGGCAAGTCGCTACCGATTATTGCGATGACGGCCAACGTTATGTCCGGTGACCGTGAGCGCTGTCTTGAAGTCGGTATGGATGACTACATCGGCAAGCCGGTGCAGCGTGACAAGCTGGAGTCGGTGCTTAGAAGATGGCTGGTGTGATCTATAAAAAGTAGTGCTTGGCTTGTGGTTGTTTCCTGCCAGGAAGAGAAGCTGGCAGTTTGCAGTCGTCAGTTTGCAGTAAAAGCACAACATCGTTATTTGTGCGGCAGGCTACGACTGCTAACTGCCTACTGCCAACTTCTCGTAAGACTCAATAGCGCCTCTTCAATATTGAGTTGTAAGGTTTCTGTCTGTGCCTCTGTTGCTAAAAACTATAAATGTTTTTCTTCACCGGTTTCGCGTTAAAATAAGCACTCTGTCTGTCATTTCGTAAATGTTACTGTGAACCTGAAGCAACGCTGGTATCTGCGTCATCAACTTTTTAATCAATCGATTCCGGTTTCTTTGTCGCCCTGGTTATTTGATGCTTCATCCCTCACCGCTCGCCTGGTTGCCGACTGTGACGAAAATTTTTCCGTGCAGGTTATTTCACAGCAGTGGCGGAAACTGGATAGTGAAGAAGCCGCTGCCATGTCATTAAACGATGCGCGTTCGGCGTTGGTGCGGCAGGTTTTATTATGCTGTGGCGACACGCCGCTGGTTTACGCGCGAACCGTTATTCCCGCGATAACTGTTCAAGGTGCACAGCGGCGTTACGCCAACATGGGAAGCCGGCCGCTGGGAGCCATGTTGTTTGCTGACAGAACGATGCATCGTGAAGCAGTGCAGGTGGCGATGTTGCCTGCGAATCACGAGGCACATAAATATGCAAAAACCGATGAACCTGTCTGGGGCAGGCGCTCGGTTTTTCGTGTCGCGGGCAAGCCAATTCTGGTCAGCGAATATTTTCTCCCCGCGTTATTGAAAAAAAAATAAGAATCGTCCGGATTATTATCTGAATTCTCTCTTGACCTGGAGTCAACTCCAGAGTGTATGCTGCAGCCGGGTGAAAAATAAATAGTCTGCTTATTGAACCTGGAGTCAACTCCAGCTGGTCGATAATGCTGATAGTTGTTTTTTTAAATTATTCTGACGAGGCATCACATGATAAAAGTCGAAGTTTTTACCGCTCCCGGTTGTGGCAAATGCGGCAAAGCCAAACACGTACTCGAAGACATCGTCAACGAAATGGACGCGGATGTTGAGTGGCGAGAAATTAATATTCTGAAAAAAATGGATTATGCGATTGAGCTGGGCGTGTTATCAACGCCGTCCATCGCCATCAATGGTGAGCTGGTTTTTACCGCGCTGCCATCGGTAAAACAGTTACAGCAAACATTGAGCGACTATGCTGCGGGGCTGAAATGATGAATGAGTTATTGATTTTCACCGCTGCCACGCTGGGTGCACTGGCTTTTTTTGAACCGTGTACAATTGCTACACATACCTTGTTTGCTGTGCGGGCACACGATAAAAATCCCGCCGCCCGTTTTTTTGATATTTTTATTATCTGGTTTACGCGCGCGTTATTATTGATTTTTCTATTTGTGCTGGCAACACAGCTTACCGGCGCGCCGCAGATCGGGGCGATCACGGCCAGCATGGTACTGGCGGTGATGGCTTCTGTGTATTTGATCTCGCGTAAAATTTATATTCCGGTGCCGCACCTGGAGTTTTTTCGGCTGCTGCCGCTCTCATCAAAACTGCCCGATGCAGTACGCCTGGGTTTGACCGCGCCTGCCTGTACCTTGCCCTTGCTGGTTATTCTGCTGGTGCTGGTTGTTTCGGTGAACTCGTTAAGCGCGGCG
>WFOC01000066.1 GCA_015488295.1 Gammaproteobacteria bacterium | reverse complement strand
TGCGCCAGTAGGCTGTGCGAATTGACAGCAGCAAAAAACACAAAACCGGACAAAATGGTTTTAACTATTTTTTGCGGAGTTTTTATTATTTTCATTTTCATACAGCTACTTTTTTCCTGTGACTATTTTTTCAAATAATGACTAAATATTTTATCGAATAGTTTCTTTTATTTTATCTGGAAATCAAACGACGATTTGTGCTGATCGACATCAACATACCAAACCCTGCCATCAACGTCACCATTGATGTGCCACCATAACTCACCAGCGGTAATGGCACACCAACAACGGGCAGAATGCCGGAAACCATGCCGACATTAACAAACAGATAAACAAAAAAGGTCATACTGAGACTGCCCGCCAGCAAACGCCCGAAACTGTCCTGCGCGTTCGCCGCAATATACAATCCGCGAAGAATGATAAACGCATATAGCGCCAATAAAACGATTGCCCCCATAATACCAAATTCTTCGGCAAACACCGCAAAGATAAAATCAGTGGTGCGCTCCGGAATAAAGTCCAGCTGCGACTGCGTGCCATTCAACCAGCCTTTGCCATAAATCCCCCCCGAACCGATGGCGATCATCGACTGGATAATATGATACCCCGAGCCCAGCGGATCGCTTTCAGGGTCAAACAAGGTCAGCACCCGCTGCTTCTGGTAATCATGCATAAACTGCCACAGCACCGGAATCAGCGCCATCATGGTAAACAACGCGCCAAACAAAACCCGCCAGCGGATGCCGCCAAAAAACACCACAAAAAATCCCGCAGCGGCCACCAGTAACGAGGTGCCCAGATCAGGCTGTTTGGCGATCAGCATGGTCGGCAAGATCACCAGCCCCAAAGAAATAAGCAGTGATGATACTTTCGGCGGAAACGGCTTTTTACACAGATACCACGCCAGCATCAACGGTGTCACCAGCTTCATCATTTCCGAAGGCTGAAAACGTATAACATAAAGGTTCAGCCAGCGTTGCGCGCCTTTGCCGACATCCCCGGCGACCAGTACAAGTATCAGCAAAACAATGCCCAGCGCAAAAAACCAGGGGGCCCATAAGTACAGGGTATGCTGCGGAATTTGCGCAACAAAAAACATCACCGCAAAGGCTATCGACAGGCGGATCACCTGCCGCTGAACCAGTTCCATAGAGCCGTCAGAGGCGCTGTATAAAATGCCCAGGCCAGCCGCCATCAGCAATAACAGCCCTGTCAGTAAAACAGGATCGATATGCAGATATTGTAAAAACCGTGAGGTTTTGCTCTGGTAATCGGATTCAAAAAACTGTGTACTGGTGCTTAACATTATTTATTTTTTTCAGGCGCTGTGGGTGTGCTGTATTTTTCTATATACCGTTTGATTAAATCGCGCGCGATTGGTGCCATCTTGCTGCCATGTTCGCCATTCTCGGCAACCACGGCAACGGCCAGCACGGGGTCCTCTACCGGACCGAAGCCAATAAACAGGCCGTGATCTCGAAGTTTTTTCGCCACTGTTTCCGCATCATATTCTTCGTCCTGTGCAATACCAAACACCTGCGCGGTGCCGGTTTTTCCAGCCATCCTGAATTTCATGCCCCAGCCGGTTGCACGCGCCGTCCCTCTGGTGCCATGAACCACCTTCTCCATGGCATCAAATGTCACATCCCAGTGACTATCGCGCCGCAACTTAATCATGGTCTTCGACGGCTGCCGGACCTTGATCGTGTCATCACCGGACTCATGCACCTCTTTGAGCAGGCGTGGCACTATTTTCTCACCACGACTGGCCAGCGCCGCCGTTGCTACTGCTAACTGCAGCGGCGTTGACAGCATATACCCCTGACCAATTCCGGCGATCAAGGTTTCACCCGGATACCAGACGGTGCGCTTTTTTTTCTTTTTCCAGGCGGTCGATGGCAGTAGCCCCCGGCGCTCACCCAGCAGATCGATACCGGTTTTTTCACCAAAACCAAATTGCGCCAGAAAATCATGCATGCTATCAATACCCATACGATAGGCCAGCTCATAAAAATAAACATCGCAGGATTCTTCAATCGCCCTGGAAAAATCGACCATGCCGTGTCCTTCTTTTTTCCAGTCACGATATTTTCGCTCGGTATCATCGCCCGGCAGTAGATAATGCCCCCGGCAGTACAGCGATTCTTTCACACCAAATTGCCGCTGCTCAATCCCGGCCAGGGCAACAAATGGCTTGAACGTTGAACCTGGCGGATACTGGCCAAATATTGCCCGATTAAACAAGGGCTTATAAGTGCCATGCGACAGCGCGTTATAATCTTTGTGACTGATGCCATGGACAAACATGTTGGGATCAAAGCCGGGCTTGCTGACAAATACCAGCACCGCACCGGTATGCGGTTCGATAGCAATGACTGATCCAGCAAATTCACCCAGACCTTTTTCAGCCATTTTTTGCAGTTCAATGTCCAGATTCAAGGTCAGATCATTACCGGCAATGGGCGCGACTTTTTCCAGCACACGCAGCACCCGCCCCTGGGCGTTCACCTCGACTTTCTGCCGCCCCACCATACCATGCAGCTCAGCCTCGTAATATTTTTCCAGCCCGGTTTTGCCAATGTGCGTGGTGCCTCGATAATTACCTTCATCAATCACCGTCAGATCTTTTCGATTAATGCGCCCGACATAACCCAGCGCATGCGCCACTGTTTCACCCTGCGGGTAATAACGGCTTAAGCGGGCATTGATATCCATGCCCGGAAAACGGTGGCGGTTCACTGCCAGCCGTGCGACCTCATCTTCATTCAGCCGGGTGCGCAAAGAAATGCGTTGAAACGAACGACGAACACGCAGCTGCTCTTTAAAGCGCTCCATCTCGCTTTCACTGATGGTCACAATTTCACTCAGACCTTTCAGGGTGGCATCCATATCCTCGACCTGTTCCGGGGTAATTTCGAGGTGAAAAGTGGGCTTGTTTTCCGCCAGAATCACCCCGTTACGGTCATAAATCAAACCGCGTGTCGGTGGCAGCGCCATCAGGCGAATGCGGTTATTTTCGGACAGATCAGAAAAGTGCCGGTAATCAACAATTTGTAACCACGCCAGACGAAATAGCAGACCTGACAGCAGAAGCAGACAAAGCACAGCGGCAACAATCGCACGAAACTTGAACAAGCTCGCCTGATACGAATGATCAGAATAATGAGACCGATACGGCATAGGTAATTACAATTTAAAACGGCGGCTAAAAAGAATTTATTATTATTTTTAAGGTTTTTTAGATAAAAACACAAAATAACAGAAAAAGTTACTCAATTATATAGTGTTTCAGCCGTTTCAGGCTCGACAATTTCTCAACAATCGATAGAATCCGTTAAAGCAAATGTAAGGGATTGTTTACGGCACAACAGTATCGCGCCGCAAACAAATAAAAAAATAGTTAAGTCACTGAAAAATAACTAATAACAGGTGACGGAGTACAAATATGAAATTAATCCTGATTGGTGCCCCTGGCTCAGGTAAAGGTACGCAGGCCAAATACTTAACTGAGAAATACCATATTCCGCAGATAGCCACCGGCGATCTGCTACGCGCCGCCGTCGCCGCTCAGACCCCGCTTGGCCGACAGGCAAAAGCCATCATGGATGCCGGTCAGCTGGTACCCAACGACATCGTCATCGGCATGATCCGCGAGCGCATCGCCCGTCCGGATGCTGACCAGGGCTTTATCCTCGACGGCTTCCCACGCAACATCGCACAGGCAGAAGCACTCGACGATATTCTCGACAAGCTGGGCAAACCCATCGATGCTGTTTTACAGTTTGATGTTGATGCTGAAATGCTGATCCAGCGTATGATCGGCCGCCTCACCTGCCTCTCCTGCGGTGCTCTGTTCAACCTGTTTACCCAGCCACCCGCCATCGATGACAAATGCGACGAATGCGGCGGCACCTTGCATCACCGCACCGATGACAGCGAAGACATCATCGAACGGCGTTTGCAGATTTTCGAAACCCTGACGCAACCACTGAGCGACTACTACAAACACAAAGGCGTGTTACATATTCTGGAAGCTCACGGCGATGTCAGCGAAGTGACCAAGCGCGTCAAATCAGCCCTGCGCGGCCTGCGCCCAAAACGCACCCCGGTAAAGCCCATGCTGGCGGCAACAAGCACATCCGGCGGCAGCGCAAAACCAGCCGTGACCCATACCCGGATAGAAACTCCACAGCCCAAGCTACGACCGCGTAAAAAGATCAAAACACTTTCCGGCAATACCACCGTTAAAAAACTGGAGATCAAAAAAGAGCTGCCGGAAGTCATCAGCAAAAAAAGCATCAAAGCCGCTGCAAAGAAAAAAACTGCCGCCGCCAAAGCCGCTGCCCAGGAAGCCGCACTCGAAGCCAAGCTGGATAAAAAGTTAAAGGCACTGGAAAAAGAGCTGCAACAGACCAAAGCGCAGTTGAAGGAAGCATCCGATGCCGAAAAAGCCTTACTGAAAGCAGAGAAAGACAAGGATGCCGCACTTAAAAAAGCACTGCATGATGAGACTACGAAGCTGAAAAAAGGGAAGAAGAAATAATTTTAAACTGTAAGTTGCTAGCCATTAAACAAAAGCGGTTCGCTTTAAACTGCACCATAGAAAAAGCCCCGGTATAACC
>WFOC01000065.1 GCA_015488295.1 Gammaproteobacteria bacterium | reverse complement strand
AAATAAAAATGGTGTTGAAAAACATCTTTTTTAGAGTCGATATGACGTTGGCTTAAATACCTCAAATGTATATTTCAGGTTCGACTAATTAAGCCTTCACGTAAAAATATGCGAGCAGTACTGGAAAAGATACGGTCGATAGTTAAAAGCAACAAAACGGTTGCTGCGCATGTGTTGATAACAAAACTTAATCCTGTATTACGGGGTTGGGCAAATTATCATCGCGGTGTAGTCGCTAAGGAAACTTTTAACTATGTAGACTACAGGGTGTGGAAACTGCTGTGGCAATGGTGCAGACGAAGGCATCAGAACCGACATAAACGCTGGATTAAAAAGAAATATTTTAAGACAGTGGGAAATCGGAACTGGGTTTTTAGAGCGCCAATACCGGATAGTGATAGAAATACATCATTGATTTACACTAATGATGTTCCTATCAAACGGCATACGAAAATTAAATCAGAGGCTAATCTTTTTGACCCTGAATGGGAGCTGTATTTTGAGCAACGCCTTGCGCGTCGCTGGAAAGAAACTCATGCAGGTCGAAAGAAGCTGGTATCACTATGGTTCAATCAAAATAAGCGATGCTTAGTTTGTAGTGAACCAGTTACATTTGACACAGGGTGGAATATTCACCATATAGTGGAAAAATGTAATGGTGGTAGCGACCTTCTGAGTAATTTGGCACTGCTTCATCCGAATTGCCATAGACAGCTTCATAGTCTTGGTTTTGCTGTACAAAAGCTGGCTTGCTCAGGGAGTAGGCTTATAAAGGCTTGAGCCGTATGCGGGGAAACTCGCACGTACGGTTTTTAGGGGAGGGGTGGCCAGTAATGGTCGCTCCTTACCCGACAACCTGGTTTACAGTAACGTGCATTTTATTCAATGCAAAAAAAACCCGCTTTTATAGCGGGTTTTTTTTGTGTTTTATTTCTGCATATTATCTTTGCGCAGAAACGAAGCACCGGCTTTCTGGCGTAATCTGTATTTATCTGTTTATCGCGCAGGCCATCCCTGGTGCATTTAACGGTGTTGAGCAGATGCTCTGGTACGATAACTTTGCCAATATTGCGTATTACAGTTTTGTCACGCTTACCACGCTGGGTTATGGTGACATCAGCCCGGTCGCGCCCATAGCACGTTTTCTGGTTTATATAGAAGCGGTAGTTGGGGTTTTCTACATGGCGATACTGGTTGCCAGTTTGATCGGTGTTGGCATCAACGAAGCGAAGAAGAATTAAAAGATAGTTGGCAGTTATCAGTCAGCAGAAAAAAACAAAAGCGGTGATCATGCTTTTTTCTGGCTTCGCTATCAGTTTTTAATTCATTTAAACTCACTTCGCTATTTAAACGAATGGAATAAAACTATGAACAGTTCAGACTTCACCAAAAACACTATCGAGGCGGCAGTCAGGCTCGGCCTGTTATTACTGCTTGCTGCCTGGTGTTTTATGATTGTTTCACCTTTTATTGTGCCGGTGGTCTGGGGTGTGATTATTGCGGTTGCAATTTATCCGCTGTTTTTAAAGCTTAAATCTTTACTCGGTGGCAACAATAAACTGGCGGCAACGATTTATACATTGATTACTCTGGCATTGTTGATCACACCAACGGTGATGATTTCCAATTCGATTATCGATACCAGCAAGATTATTACCGAGCGTTATGAAGCCGGCACACTGGACATTCCACCGCCGAGTGACAGCGTAAAAAACTGGCCATTGATTGGTGAAAAAGCACATGAGCTGTGGTTGCAGGCATCGACTGATATTGCAGATACCCTGAAAAAATATTCAGCTGAAACCAAAAAAATCGGCAAGGCCATTGCAGCGGGTGCAGCGGGCGCAGCGGGAACCATCCTGCAATTTGTTCTGTCGATTATTATCTCCGGCATTCTGGTGGCGAATGCCAAAAGTGCTTACGAGGTAACGGTGAAGTTTTTTACTCGACTCACCACGGTTGAGTCAGGAAAAATTTATACCGATTTAACTCGAGATACCATTCGCAGTGTTGCGCAGGGTGTGCTTGGCGTGGCCACAATACAGGCTGTTTTTGCCGCTCTGGGCATGATGGTAATGGACGTGCCGGCGTGGGGACTGTGGACATTGCTGGTGCTGGTGGTAGCGATTGCGCAGATACCGCCTATTCTGATTCTGGGTTTTGTCAGCGCCTACGTGTTCTCCGTTGCCGAAACCACGCCTGCTGTTATCTTTCTGATTTACTGCATCATCGTGAGCAGCAGTGATGCTTTTTTAAAACCGCTGTTTCTTGGTCGTGGTATGGCAACACCGATGCCGGTGATTCTGCTTGGTGCCATCGGTGGTATGATGTTGTCTGGTATCATCGGCCTGTTTGTTGGTGCAATTGTTCTGGCGCTGGGTTATGAACTGTTTATGGCGTGGCTTGAACAGGCAGAAGTTGACAGTAAACAGTAAAAGAAAAAATAGATATATTCTGTTGCTCGCGGTGATAAAGCCAGAGCGGCGGTGCTCAAAGCGAAAGCGCAGCTGGAAAGCGCCAGAGCCGAACTGGAAAAAGCCAGGAGCGATCTGTCACACACTGTTATCCTGGCACCATCGCACGGTGGTATTACTAAGCTGAAAATTGATGTTGGCCACTATGCCAACTGATGACTGCCAACTTTCTCAATTTATGTTAAAAATTTTCACAATTATTATTCTTTTGCTGCTGGCAGGCTGCTCGACATCGCCGCCAAAAAATATCAGCAACGTGTGTGATATTTTTGAAGAAAAAGATGACTGGTATGATGATTCAAAAAACAGTTTTAAACGCTGGGGCGTGCCCATCCAGGTGCAGATGGCGATCATCCATCAGGAGTCAAGTTTCAAACATGATGCCGAAACCGAGATGGAATACTTTCTCTGGATCATTCCCATTGGTCGTAAATCGTCGGCCTATGGTTACGCACAGGTGAAAGATGAGACCTGGGACTGGTATATTAAATCAACACGCAACTGGGGCGCAGACCGTGATGATTTTGAAGATGCAGTCGACTTTATCGGCTGGTACGGCAAGATGACTTATGACACTTTAAAAATTTCGAAATGGGATGCAAAAAATCAGTATCTCGCTTATCACGAAGGTCACGGTGGTTATAAGCGCAAGACCTACAACAAAAAACCGTGGCTGATTAAAGTCGCGGCAAAGGTTGATAAAAATGCCAGAAAATACGGCGCGCAACTGAAAACCTGTGAAGATAAATTAAATGCCGGCTGGTGGTTCTGGTGACGCGGAAAAAATCTGTGCCCGGTGTGGCACGTGAACAACGTATTTCTGATGAAGGCCTGCAGCGTTTGCAAAAACAGCTTGGGTCGGGGATGCGCATCAGTGATATGGTCTTGCAACAATGGATAAAACGTTATGGTGATGAAGCGCGCGTTATAATACAGCGCAACGCTCACAAACGTGATGATTAAAAATAATTGAGCAGGTTTGATTTTGACAAAACGGGTAACCATCAAAAAAGCGTGGGACGGCAGTAATACCGATTGCCTGAATTGTTCATTGCGCAGTTCGGTTTTATTTAACGGGCTGACAGAAAAAGATTTTGAACTGATTCATGAGCCGGTTGAACAGCTTACTCTCGACCCCGGTGATGTGCTCTACAAGATGGGAGAAAGTGGTCACCACTTATTTACTATTCGTGACGGTCTGGTGAAGCTGGTGCAGTACCTGCCCGATGGTGCCGAGCGTATTGTTCGCCTGGTAAAAAGTACCGATGTGCTGGGTCTGGAAATGATGGTGAACCAGCGTTACGAGCATGAAGCGGTGGCGTTGCGTCATACGCAGTTGTGTCGTTATCCGATGGCGGCGGTGACGCGTTTGAGTCAGCATAACCCGGTGTTGCATAAAGACCTGATGAGCCGCTGGCAAAAAGCGCTGAGTGAATCGGCAGACTGGCTGACTAAATTATCAACCGGCCCGGCAAAAAAGCGCGTGGCAAATCTTTTATTGCTGTTGATCGATCATGAAAACCCGGCGGCGTGTTTTATGCTCAGCCGGCAGGATATTGGCTCGATATTAAGCATTACCACTGAAACGGCCAGTCGCACTGTCTCGGAATTTAAGCGTTTGCAGCTCATTACCGAGATCGAGCGTAACTATTTTGATATTGATGTCGCCGGCCTGCAGGCAATCACTGCGGCCTAGTGCCGGCCATCATTGGACAGATTTTGTCTGTCGTTGTGCTGATTTTTTCAGATAATTTCATATTAAACATTGTGTTATCTATATGATATTTATCAATGAATGTATTAGCTAATTCTTATATAATCGACAAAGTTAAAACTTAATTCAGGTCGCGGTCATGTTATATCCAAAGAATTCTATTGTTCAAAAAACCCTTGTTGTCAGTCTGTTATTGTTTTCGGCAAGCGCTTTTTCCAATGAACTGGCGCAGCGTGAGCAGGCAGCTAAACAGGTGTCTCAGCAGTTTTTGAAGCAGCTGGGTGGTCATCTTAAAAAAGAAATGAAAGCCAACGGCCCGGTGGCGGCTATCAAGGTGTGTAAAGATGTTGCACCAAAAATTGCTAATCAGCTGTCGCTGGAAAACGGCTGGCGTGTGACGCGAGTGAGCACAAAGCCACGCAATGCGTTGTTGGGTTCGCCGGATAAATGGGAGCGTGAAGCCCTGCTGGCGTTTGAATCGCGTGCGAAAAAAGGCGAGAAATATGCTGACATGGCAAAGGCTGAAGTGGTCGAGGAAGCCGGCAAATCCTATTTCCGCTACATGAAACCACTGGCGCTCAAACCAATATGTCTGACCTGCCACGGCAGCGAACAGCAAATACCCGAGCCAGTGAAAGCCGCACTGGATGAATCCTATCCGTACGACCAGGCCAGAGGTTACTCTGTTGGCGAACTTCGCGGCGCGATCAGCATTAAGCAGCCGCTGGATGTTTCACTGCGTAAAACATTTTAAACCTGCCGGTGGAAGATTCAGTGCGCGAAGAATTGATGCTGGCACTGACAAAGATGGCGGATCATCTGCGTAATCAGGGACCGGTCGTGCAAGCTTGCGGCCAGCTGGCCAGTTAGTCGTGAACGCTGAGTTTTCTATCGCAGCGGCATTCATGATTGGCATGCTGGGCTCCACACATTGCATCGGCATGTGCGGTGGCATTGTCGGTGCGCTGACCATGGGGCTGCCGGAAAGCACGCGAAAATCTCCCCTGAAACTGCTGCCTTACCTGCTCACCTATAACAGCGGTCGCCTGCTCAGTTACACACTGGCCGGACTGATCGTGGGTCTGGTGAGCAGCTCGCTGGGTTCGATTTTTCAGATAGGCGATTTTCCACTGGGCGGCATCATCGGTGGCCTGTTCATGGTGGCGTTGGGGATTTACATCGGTGGCTGGTTGCAAACCATGGCCTGGCTGGAAAAAATCGGCAGCCGGTTCTGGAAAAAAATCGAGCCGCTGGGTCAGCGTTTTATGCCGGTCAGATCACCGCTGCAGGCGCTGGGTCTGGGCTTTTTCTGGGGCTGGCTGCCCTGCGGCCTGGTATACAGCACGCTGGCGTGGTCAGCCACCACTGGCAGCGCGGTCGATAGTGCGATATTGATGCTGGCTTTTGGCGCAGGCACTTTGCCGGTGCTGCTGTTGATGGGGGGGCTGGCGCATCGTTTACAGCAGTTCACCCGCAACCGCTGGACGCGTTATGTTGCCGGCATCGTGCTGATCTTTTTTGGCGCATTGATTCTGAGCAAGGCACTCAGTGGTGGTCATCAGCACGGTCACAACCATGGCATGATGCAGGAAAATATGCCGCATGAAATGTCGCACGATATGCCACAGGAAACAATGAATCACGAAAACATGTCGCATGAAAACATGCAGCACTGAAGCGTGACTAGTGAGAAACCCACGCTTGAAACGGTTGTTTAAATCCGTATAAGGATAACGTTATAGGGCAGTGATAAGCCGGTATAATCGTTGTTCAAATCTCACACAGGCATAACCAGAGAAAGTCCCAGGGGAAAACTTGATGAGCGTCAGCAGCACAAAAACCACCTGTCCCTATTGCGGTGTCGGCTGTGGTGTCATCGTTAATATGCACGAGAACGGTCGTGTCGAAGTGCTGGGTGACCCTGATCATCCATCGAACTATGGCCGGTTGTGTTCCAAAGGTTCGGCGCTGGGCGAAACGGTTTATCTGGCTGAACGTCTGCTTTATCCCGAAGTCAATGGTGAGCAGGTTAGCTGGGAGCTGGCCTATGCCCACATCGCGGCAAAATTTTCTGACATTATAAAAAAACATGGTCCGGACGCGGTAGCGTTTTATGTTTCCGGTCAGTTGCTGACTGAAGATTATTATGTCGCCAACAAGTTGATGAAAGGTTTCATCGGCTCGGCCAACATCGATACCAACTCCCGTCTGTGCATGTCGTCTGCGGTGGCCGCTTACAAGCGCGCTTTCGGTGAAGACGTGATGCCGTGCAACTATGATGATCTGGAGCGCGCGCAGCTGATCGTGCTGGTCGGCTCCAACACCGCCTGGTGCCATCCAGTGCTGTACCAGCGCATGGTGCAGAGCAAAGAGAATAACCCCAATGTAAAAATCATTACCATCGATCCGCGCCGCACGCAGACCAGCGATGTCAGTAATCTGCATTTGTCGCTTCGCCCCGGCAGTGATGCCAGCCTGTTCAACGGTCTGTTGTTATGGCTGGAAGCCGCTGGTGAACTCGACCAGCGCTTCGTGGAAAATTCTACTGAAGGTCTGGCGCAGGCGCTGGACAGTGCGCGTCAGTCTTCGCCGGATGTGCAGAGTGTGGCCAAAACCTGTGGCCTCAGCGTGAATGAGGTTGAGCAGTTCTACAATCTGTTTACTCGCACCGAGCGTGTGGTCACGGTGTTCTCTCAGGGTGTCAACCAGTCCAGCAGTGGCGTGGATAAAATCAACAGCATCATCAACTGTCACTTGCTGACCGGCCGTATCGGTCGCAAGGGCATGGGGCCGTTTTCGCTGACCGGCCAGCCCAACGCCATGGGCGGGCGTGAAGTTGGCGGCCTGGCCAACCAGCTGGCCGCGCACATGGAAATCGACAACGTTGCACATCGCAATATTGTGTCCGAATTCTGGCAGACAGAAAACCTGGCCGACAAAGCCGGGCTGAAAGCGGTGGATTGTTTCGATGCCATCGAAAGCAAAAAGATCAAGGCGGTGTGGATCATGGCGACCAACCCGGTGGTCAGCATGCCGGATGCGGACCGGGTGAAAGCTGCGCTGGAAAACTGCGAGTTTGTTGTGGTTTCCGATTGTGTCGCTAACACCGATACTTCGCGGCTGGCTGATGTCTGCCTGCCGGCCACCACCTGGGGTGAGCGCGATGGCACGGTGACCAATTCCGAGCGGCGTATTTCACGCCAGCGGCCGTTTCTCAGCGCGCCCGGTCTGGCCAAACACGACTGGCAGATCATCACCGAGCTGGCGCAGGTGATGGGTTTTGAAGAAGCGTTTCCGTATCGTTCTGCTGCTGAAATTTTTGATGAATATGCGCACCTGACAGCCTACAAAAAAGATGAAAACCGGCAGCTGGATTTATCCGGTCTGTGCGACATGAGCCTGCATGAATACAATAACATGCCGCCGGTGCAGTGGCCGGTGGCTTCGCGAGAAAACATGCAGGCCGGTCAGCCTGTGAGCAACAGCCTGCCGATGTACAGTGATGCTCGCTTCAGCACCGAAAACCGCCGTGCACGTTTCATCGCAGTAACGCCGCGTTCGCCGGTTTCCTCGACGAGCGCGGCTTACCCGTTTGTGCTCAACACCGGCCGGGTGCGCGATCACTGGCACACCATGACCCGCACCGGCATGTCACCACGCTTGTCGGCGCATCGCATCGAGCCTTTTGTTGAAGTGCATCCTGATGATGCAAAAGCACAGAGCCTGAATGATGGTGAGTTAGCGCAAATCAGCAGTGAGACAGGTAGTGAGAAGGGCAGCGAAATTTTTGTCCGTATCCGGGTGACTGAACGCCAGCAACGCGGCTCACTGTTTGTGCCCATGCACTGGAACTTGCAGTTCAGCAGTCAGGCGCGGGTGGGGAGCTTGATTAAAGCTGCGGTCGATCCGATCTCCGGTCAGCCCGAATTCAAACATTCGGTGGCCAGCATTAAATCCTGTGATGCCAGCTGGTACGGCTTTATCATCTCACGGCAAAAGCCGGCGCTGAAATATTCACGCTACTGGGCGCGTTCGCGTGGCAAGGGTTTCTGGCGTTACGAGATCGCCGGCAAAGAAAAACCTGAGGACTGGTCAACACATGCCAAAACATTATTGAACGTCGAGCCGGGTGAAGAATGGGCGGAATTTTACGACAAGGCCGATGGTCATTATCGTGCAGCGCGTTTTATCGACGGTCATCTCGACAGCGTGATCTTCATCGATTCCTCGGTGTTGCTGCCGCCGCGTGACTGGCTGATCAGTTTGTTTCAGAAAGACAGTATCAGCAGCAAAGAGCGTTTGAGCTTGTTGCAGGGCATGCCGCCGGCGGATGTTGAAGATGTTGGCAGAATTATCTGTGCCTGTTTTAACATCGGCGAAAAAACCATCTGCAAGGAAATTGAAGCTGGCGCGAAAACGGTGCAGGCGGTGGGAGAAAGTTGTCAGGCCGGAACCAACTGTGGTTCCTGTCGACCGGAAATTGCCGAACTGATCAAGCAGTGTGGTAGTTAGCCAGATAGTTGGTCAGGCAGACGGTTTAGCCCAGGTTGCTGGCCAGGTAAAGTTTGATGACGTATTTGGCAGCAAAACCGAAAATGCCAAGCCCCAGGCCAACGAATAAAATCATCATGCCATATTTTCCGGCCCTGGATTCTTCTGCCAGTTTGTAAACGATGAACAGCATGTAGCTGATGCCGAAAACCAGACCGACAGTGAGCGATATTTCGGTAAATTCTTTTTCCGTCATGATGAAGTTTTGTTTAAATACAAACTAGTATTATAGTTCTCTTATATGCTGCTTAGTATAATCAATTTGGTATAGTGGCGCTTTTATTAATGATCGAGATGTAGATTTAATGGATCCCCTTTCGCAGGCCAGCCTTGGTGCCAGCCTTTCACAGTCGTTTGCAAATAACCGTTCACAGCAGCGCGTAGCGCTGATTATTGGTGCTCTATCGGGCATGACACCTGATCTTGATGTGCTGATTCGCTCTGCGGAAGATCCGATGGTGTTTCTGGAATTTCACCGGCAGTTTACCCACTCGCTGATTTTTATTCCGTTTGGCGCATTGTTTTGCACGCTGTTTTTTTATCCGCTGCTGGCTTCGAAATGGTTTGTAAAAAGATGGCCGGCGGCAAAGCTTTCATTTTCTCAGGTTTATCTGTTTGCCTTTCTTGGTTATGCTACGCACGGTTTGCTTGATGCGTGTACTTCATATGGCACGCAGCTTTTCTGGCCGTTTTCAACAGAACGTTTTGCCTGGAATACAGTGTCGATTATTGATCCGCTGTTTACCTTGCCGGTCTTTTTTCTGGTGCTGTTTGCTGCTTATAAAAAAAATGCCCGCTATGCACGTTTTGCTTTTGGTTATGCCGTGCTTTATCTCAGCCTGGGACTGGTGCAATATCATCGTGCCGAGGCGGCGGTTTTTGAACTGGCGCAACAGCGTGGTCATCAGGTGGAACGGGTGCAGGTAAAACCCAGCTTCGGTAATCGTCATGTCTGGAAACTTATCTACGAGTATGACGGGCGCTATTATGTCGATGCAGTAAAACTGTTAACGGAAATCGAGTACATCACCGGCACTTCGATTCAGAAGCTGAACGTGCAGCGTGATTTTCCGTGGTTGCCGGCAGACAGTCAGCAGGCAAAAGACATCGAGCGCTTTCGCTGGTTCTCTGATGATTATCTTGCTGTGAGCGGACACAATCCGAACCTGATCATGGACGTGCGTTATTCCTTTTTACCCAATCGCATTAATTCGATGTGGGGTGTGGAAGTGAACAAACAGTTGATTGATGAGGGCAAGCTTGATGCGCATGTGCGGTACGACATAAAAAGTGGTGCGGATAAAAAGACGGTTAAACGTTTTATGGAGATGGTTTTTTGAATTTTTTGTCCACAGATGAACGCAGATAAACACAGATAAACACAGATAAAAGCGTTTTATTTTTTGCTTCGCCGCAGGCGAAAGCAAAAACATCTGTGTTTATCTGCGTTCATCTGTGGATAATAAAAGTTGCTTAAGAAAGTTTACGTACAACGGCTCGCCCCACTCACGACCGCCGATGGCCTGATATTTTACTTCGCCTTGCGGGTCGATCAGAAAGGTGGTCGGCAAGCCGCGTGGTTTCCAGACTTCAGTGACCTGGCCGTCGAGGTCCATCAGCGTGTTCAGTTCAACATCGATGCCGCTTAAAAATTCAAAAACCGTGTCTTCATCTTCTGCGGTATTGATCATCACGATTCTGAAATTTTCTTTCTGCATGGCATCAGCCATTTTCTGAATGGTGGGCATTTCTTCCCGGCAGGGGCCGCACCAGCTTGCCCAGAAGTGCAGGAATATCCAGTCGCCTTTGGCTTTAGCCAGCTCGAAAGTTTCACCGTCGATGTCCTGAAGCGTAAAGTCTGGTGCCATGCCGATGTTGTAATCACGAATGCCAAACGGTGTTTTTATATCGCTACCGGTGCTGCCGGCGAAAACGGTTTCGGCTGATAGCAAGCTGAGGCTAATAAGAAGCAGGTGGAAAATTTTTGGCAGGTGTTTCATTGCGCGTCCTCGGCACAGAAAAGTTTATCGGTGGTGATGGTCAGGGTTTTGCCCTGTTTGTTTTCGCCGGTGGCAAAGCTTGCAGTGAGGCTGATGGCCTTGTCGGTAAAAGGCAGAATGAGGTTGCCGCCTTCGTGTTCGCCGGGCAGGTAGTCCAGCGTTTCTGGAAGAAGTGTCCAGCGAAAAGTGGATTGCTTGCTTAGCGGCACGGCCATGTTCTGCCAGCGTTTTTTCCAGTAGTCACGGTGTTCGCGTTTTAGTGGTTTGCCGTCGGCAGAAAAATGCCAGCCTGATAAATCCAGCCAGATTTTTTCATTGCTTTTATTGAGGATGCCAACGGTGATAAAACACTGCTTTTTCAGTATATCGCGCATCGCTTTGGGAAAGCCGCGTGCTTCATAAAATGAAGTCATTTGATTTGGTGTGCGTGGAGTAAAGTCTATTTCCAGTTCGGGCGTTTTCAGGATAACAGGCTGTGCTGCCTGCATGCCTGTGACGACCAGCAGCAGTGGAATGATGTTAAGTATTTTTTTTCTCATGGTTTTCTGTCGGCTTTAAGCCTGCCGGGTTTGTTTCGGTAATGCCGGGGTTTATGTAATACCAGAATAGTGCCTCAAGTTTTCAGGGCTAGGGTAGCATGCCTGTTACTGTAGTTGAATAAGTGAGGGTGTTCCTCCGGCGAATATTACGTGAGGAAATTCTGAATGGTTTGAGGAGATTTATGAGGGGTGTGCCCGCTTCCCTGCAAATCGTCATGTTCGGTTTTTTGTGAGCCTGGAACAAACCGGCTCGCTTGAGTGAGCAGGCCGTTGAAGGCAAAAGCCTGTGTTAGCAGAATTTGCGTTAAGGTTTTAAAGATGCTGTATAATTTCGCCACCAAAAGATAGCTGTCAAAATTATACGAGAAAATCATGCCTTTGATTAAACCTTTCGCCGGTCTGCGTCCGGTCCCCGAGCGTGCAGAAGAAGTTGTTGCACCACCTTATGATGTTTTGAATTCTGCCGAGGCGCGTGAGCGTGCGGCGGGTCGTCCGTGGAGTTTTCTGCATATTTCCAAGGCCGAGATCGACCTGCCGGAAGGCACGGATCCCTATGATCCGTCAGTTTATGCCAAGTCGGCGGAAAACATGCAGAAGATGTTGCAGGAAGGCATTTTGATGCGTGAAGAAAAGCCCTGCTACTATGTGTACCGTTTGATTATGGACGGCCACTCACAGGTGGGCCTGGTGGCGGTGGCATCAGTGGCTGATTACGACATCAACCGCGTGCGCAAACACGAATTTACCCGCCCGGCGAAAGAAGATGACCGTGTGCGCCAGATCGAAGCGCTGAACGCGCAGACCGGTCCGGTTCTACTGGCTTATAAATCACAGGCCGATATGGATGCCATTCTGGAAGAAACCACCAAACAGCCACCGCTGGTTGATGTCACCGCGGATGATGGCGTGCAGCATACGTTCTGGAAAATTGATGATGATGCCACCATCGAAAAAATCAGCGCCGGTTTTGAAGGCATGAATGCGATTTATATCGCTGATGGCCATCACCGTTCTGCGTCTGCTTCACGCGTGGCAAAAAGCCATAAGATGAGTGGCGACGGTGATCAGAACTGTGATTATTTCCTGTCTGTGATCTACCCGCACAACCAGATGAATATTCTGGATTACAACCGTGTGATCAAGGATCTGAACGGCCTGAGCAAGGACGAAGTGCTGGAAAAAATAAAAGCCTCGTTTACTGTGACAGAAGAATCTGAAGCGGTGAAACCAGGCAAGGCGACCGAGTTTGGTATGTACCTCGATGGCCAGTGGTATCGCCTGAACATTAATCCTGAACTGGTGCCAAACGACCCTGTGGCCTCGCTTGACGTGAGTCTGCTGGCCAATAACCTGATTGAACCAGTGCTGGGAATCTCTGACCCGCGTACCGATGAGCGCATCGATTTTGTCGGTGGTATTCGTGGTTTGAGCGAACTGGAAAAGCGCGTTGACAGCGGTGAAATGGCGATTGCATTCTCATTGTACCCAACCAGCATGGAAGCGCTGATGGCCGTTGCCGATGCCGGTGAAGTGATGCCACCAAAATCTACCTGGTTTGAGCCGAAGCTGGCCGATGGGCTGGTTTCACACGTGCTGGACTAGAGCTGTTAGAAAAAGCCGGATATGTTTATCCGGCTTTTTCTTGTCTTTTTT
>WFOC01000064.1 GCA_015488295.1 Gammaproteobacteria bacterium | reverse complement strand
TTGAAATTTTACAATACTGAGAGAAAGCATCAGGGGCTTGGCAAAACGCCAGATCAAGCATATTTTGGTGAAATCACGTGGCGGGAAGCAGCGTAATTAATGAAGATGGAAGTCACTTAAGCGACTGTCCAAATTATGGGGTCCATTACTGTATGGCTTGAAGGTTATCTCTTTAAATTCTTTAATTCCCTGTACACTTAATTCTGGTGGATAATGCCCACGCTCTGGTGATTCATCCAGTGACAAAATTAGTGATTCTAAATTATCCAGGACATATTCTGCATTCTGAAGTGTGTCCTTCTTCGTAATATAATCATATATATCGAGAATATCCTTTTCAGCTTCAGATGTAATTATGACCTGATATTTTTTCAAACTTGAGTATCCTTAATATTTTTTCGAATATCAGAAAATGCTTTTCTAGCTGTTTTAAATTTCCCGGCTGCATATGATTCTTTGCTCTGCGCAATCATTTTAAGCATTGCCAGTGACTCCTGATCCTGCTCGTATTCCGCTACATCTAAAAGTACCGCTTTTGCTTCGCCATTCTGCGTAATAATCATCGGGGAATGGTTTGTATGCACGATTTTAATCGCTTCTGCTGTATTTTGTTTCAGGTAACTAATTGGTTTCACTGATTCACTAAATTTCATACCTTTATCTTCCAAAGTAATTTAGTACTAAATATAGCTTATATTTGGCACCATGTAAATTTTGTACGAATCTTCTCACTTTTAGTGATGACCCACCAAGGTCAGTTATGTGGTGAACTAAGCCACTCATCAGAAGTATAATCAGCCAACCTGATTGAACAAAAAAACAGCCCGTTAAAACTCGCAATCAGCAAACAAATGCATCTGCTCACCGCTGACTGGATGTTCAAACAATAAATTATCTGCATGCAACAGCATCCGTGGCTGTTTTATTTCATCATTACCGTACAGACCATCACCGATGATCGGGTGCCCCATCGCCATGCAGTGAATGCGTAGCTGATGTGTTCTGCCGGTTTCCGGTTTCAGCAACAGACGAACAGAATCTGTATCGCGTTTTAAAACTTCCCAGTAAGTGATGGCTGACTTGCCGTGTTCGTAATCAACAATCTGTCGCGGGCGGTCGTCGATGTCGCAGCGCATGGGAAACTTAATCACACCACTGTCTTCATCAAACCATTGCCGGACCACCGCGATATATTGTTTATGAATTTTCCGGTCGTGAAAGATTCGACTTAATGCACGTTGCATTTCGATACCGATGGCAAACAGCATGATGCCGGAGGTATAACAGTCAAGACGGTGCACTACTTTTGCTTCCGGGATCAGCTCAACCAGCCGCGAAATCATGCAGTCCTGTTTATCCGGCCCTAATCCCGGCACAGACAACAGGGCCTGCGGTTTATTAACCGCGACAATATATTCGTCCTGATAGATTATTTCGATTGCCATGTAATTCAAAAAAAGGCCGGTTGCCCGCGCCTGATATTCAGTATCATTTATGAAGAGCCGCGCATTGTACTACAACTGCACCAGATGCTTCCTTAGAATCGATCTTGCAGCATGCAAAAACAAAACTGTATCGACAGCATTGAATAGAGGAAATAAATAGCCAGTTCTGCAAATTTTCAGTAAGGTATTCGTATATTACAATTCAGTCTCAGAATGCACTCATCATCGACTTCACAGAGGGATAATAAAGCGCCATGGACTCATCTAAAACAACTTCCAGCGATGATCTGGACCGCCATATCCGGCTGGAAGAAATCCGCTTGCTGTATGGTGGCACCCCCTTTTCTTACACCGCTTCAATTGTTATCGCACTGATTATTTACAGCATTCTAAGCGGCCACACTGTTTCACAACAAAACCTCAATCTCTGGTTATTCATCATACTCAGCGTACTCTTTATAAGAAGTATTGACAGTTACCGGTTTTCAAAACGTACGAAACAGCAGCAACTGGACAGCAGCTGGCGCACACGTTTTTTTATTGGCACCGGCATCGCCGGTTTTTGCTGGGGGCTGCTGCCCTGGCTGGGTTACTCAACAGAAATCGAGTATTTCAGTTTTATTCTGGTATGCCTGGTCGGTGTAGTGGCCGGCTCTTTATCAACCCTGTCCTACCGCTGGGAAACACTGGCATTATTTTTATTACCGGCCAGCGTATTACTTATTCTCCGGCTACTGGTCGAAGACAAGAATTTTTTTACCGCGACCTCTTTTGTACTTCTGGTTTTTATCTTTTTCTCTTTATCTGCCGGCAGAAAAATATTTAACAATACACAGCAAAACATACGACTACGATTTGAGGCCGACAGCCGTGAACGCGCTATCGAATTAATGCATCAGAAGCAGGCACTGCATCTACAGAACACACCACTTGCCATCATCGAGTTTGATATTGACCTAAACGTAACTGAGTGGAACAGGGCCGCTGAAAATATTTTCGGTTACTCGCACGATGAAGCCATCGGCGATAACATCATGCGGCTGGTGCTGTCACGGGACAGTTCTGTCGAAGCCGAAAAACTGTGGCAGCGTTTGCTTAACCATGAAGCGGTCACAGGCTCCGTCATCGAAAACAAAACAAAATCAAAAGAAACCGTCTATTGCGAATGGTTCGTCACCCCGTTAACCGACGAACAAAACGAGATTGTCGGCATCGCTGCAATGGCACTGGACATCAGCGATAAAAAACAGAACGAGCTGGCCATTATAAAATCCAAGGAGGAAGCCGAGAAAGCCAACCAGGCAAAATCTGACTTTCTTTCCAGCATGTCACACGAACTGCGAACACCGCTAAACGCTATTCTCGGTTTTACCCAGCTGCTGAAATATGAAAAAAACCTGACCGAAAAACAACAGTCACACATCAGCGAAATCAGCAACGCCGGCAACCTGCTACTGGAACTGGTTAACCAGATTCTGGATCTGGCACGTATTGAAAAAGGCCATCTACAACTGTCGATGGAAAAAGTCATGCTGTCCGACTGCTTTAAAGAAGTACGCGCCATGATTTCACCACTGGTGGAGAAAAACAATCTTTCTCTCGACATCAATATTGAAACCAGTGGCTACGTTATTGCTGACTACACCCGACTCAAACAGGTCATGCTCAACCTGTTGAGCAACGCCATTAAATACAACGTTAAAAACGGCTCCGTCCAGATGAAAGCACTGCAAAAAGAAAACGGCATCGTGCGCATCAGTGTCATTGATAGCGGCAGGGGAATTTCACAAAAACAGCTACAGGAAATTTTTCTGCCATTCAGCCGCCTGAACACTGCCTCGAATATCGAAGGCACCGGCATCGGTCTGTCGATCAGCAAGCAACTGGTCGAAATGATGAATGGCAGCATCGGTGTCAGCAGCACTCCCAACGAAGGCAGTGATTTCTGGATCGAACTCACAGGCAATCTGAACATTGCCAGCACTATCGAGCAGGAAGATAAAACACCTTTGCTCAATAACACGCTGAGCCACAAAGCCAATGCTGAGCACACCATACTGGTGGCTGAAGACAACCCGACCAATCAAATACTCATCATGAGCCAGCTTGAAGCACTGGGCTATTCCGCTGAACTCGCCGAAAACGGCCAGGAAGCGCTGAACATGATGGTGAACACAGATTATCAGCTGCTGCTCACCGACTGCAATATGCCACTGGTCGATGGTTACAGGCTGGCACAAACCATTCGTGACAGAGGCAACCACACTCTGCCTATTATTGCGCTAACGGCTGATGCTTTTCCTGAAAAGAAAGCCGAATGTCTAAAAGCCGGCATGAATGAGCAGATCACCAAACCCGTGGATTTACAGACCCTGAGAAGCACACTTAAGAAATATTTAGTCTAAGATATAACGACAAATACAATAATAAAATTATGTAGTAAAAGCATGTCAAAACCCACCGAAGAAGAACTGAGCACCGCACTGAAAATGGCTGGACAGATGCGTGACAGAAACATTGATCCTTTTTTTATCGCAAAAGCCCTGTTAAGCCATAATTACCGAATCAAATACCTGGAAGAAATCCTGCAATCAGCCGACCGCTACATCAATCGCGGCATGTCTGAACAGGAAAAAACACGCCTGATACGCACCATCGAGAAGATTAAAGATGCCGAGTCGTTTACCTCGGGCAAGGGAAGAGATAGCTTCGGGCTGTAAAAAAACTGACGGCTAATGAAGAAAAAAAGAAGCAGGCGGTTTTCGTAGGGTGGGCAGGCTTTTTTGCCCACGCGGGAAATTCAGCCGGTTATTCAGCGTGGGCAAAAAAACCTGCCCACCCTACAATTTAATACCATCGGGTACTACCCGCACCCTGCCCCTGCCCCTGCCATTCCAGCAAAGAAAATTCCGGGCCGACTAAACACCACCAGTCACATCAATACAAAACCTGTGCACTGCCGATGCCACGCTCATCGGATGCAGCATCTATTTCACCGCTTTTCTTGTCCAGCACGATAAGCTGCATATTGCCGTAATCGCTATTTAATTCACGCGTCTTATGCCCCAGCGCTTCTAATGTTTCAACCAGCGTTTCATCAAACACGCCCGGTTCGAAAGAGATTTCGTCAGGCAGATACTGGTGATGAAAGCGGCCATTATTAACTATTTCATCCGCCGTTTTATTGTCATAAAAATCCAGAATACCCAGCAACACCATGGTGATAATGCGGCTGCCGCCGGGCGTGCCGATAACAGCGATACGGTCACGCGTTTCAACAATGCTGGGGCTCATGCTGGACAACATACGCTTGCCCGGCGCGATAGAGTTCGCCTGCGAGCCGACCAGCCCGTAAACATTTGGCACCCCGGGCTTGGAAACAAAATCATCCATTTCATCATTCAACAGCACGCCGGTGCCCTTGACCACGAAACAGGAACCAAAGGGATAATTAATCGACAGCGTTGCCGAGACTTTATTCCCCTGTTTATCGACGATAGAAAAATGCGTGGTATCAGTGCCATTACCCGAAGGCTGGGCAAGTGCTTTCAGCGAAGCACTGGGCGTTGCAGCATGACTGCTGATGGTTTTTACCAGCGAGGTGATATAGGCCTCCGACACCAGGTAATCCACCGGCACATCGATAAAATCCGGATCACCCATGTATTCCGCGCGGTCACGATAAGCCCGGCGCATGGCTTCAGCGATGTGATGAATGCGCTGCGCCTGATCCATTTTTTCCAGATCAAACTCGGCCAGCATCAACAGAATTTCAGACAACACCAGACCACCCGATGATGGCAACGAAGCCGACACCAGTTTCATCCCTTTATAAACCACAATGTCCGGCGAACGCCGCTTTACCTGATAAGTTGCCAGATCCTTGATGGTCCAGATGCCACCGTGTTTGCGCACATCTTTCACCATCTGCCAGGCCAGGGCATTTTCATAAAAACCGGAAAAACCGTCATCGGCGATTAACTGCAGGGTTTTCGCCAGATCTTGCTGAATGATTTTATAACCCAGTTCAGGCACCTCGCCCTGCTGCAAAAAGATCGCACTGGCAGCCGGGTTTTTCTGTAAATCCGCCAGACGAAAACCGGCCATGCGCTGATAATAGGCATCTACTTCAAAACCTTCGATGGCATATTTTATGGCCGCTGCCAGTGACTGCGACAGTTTTAGCTCACCATAATTTTCAGCAAGATGCACCAGTGCTGCCGGAATACCGGGAATACCCGCCGACAAGGCACCGGTAATCGAAGCACCGGCTTTGACATCACCCCTGTCATCAAGATACATATCTTTATGCGCGCGGTATGGTGCGCGCTCACGCGCATCAAGCATGACGTAATGATCATTTGCCGCCTGATGCAACAGATAAAAACCGCCACCACCAATACCGGAAGAATACGGTTCGACCACGGCCAGTGTCGCGGTCACCGCAATGGCCGCATCAAAGGCGTTGCCGCCCTGTTTTAATATATCGATGCCGGCCTGCGTGGCCAGCGGATGCGCGCTGGCAATAGCCGCCTGTGAAACACGATTAACTTCGGTTTCATTGACGGCAGCGGATTGGGAGAAGCCCGAAAGCGGGTAAAAAAGAACAGGAACGATGAAACAAATATTTCGCAAAAATTTGTTCATATCAGGTTTTGGAGCAATGAGCAGACTGTATTAGTGATTGGTCACCTTATAGTATGCAATATGACGGACAAATAAAAGTTTATTTGTTGGCCATAAGAATATTGTATTTTTCCAGCAGCTCTTCCTGGGTTTCGACGTGATCCGGGTCTAGCGGAATACAGTCGACCGGGCATACTTCGACACACTGCGAGGTTTCATAGTGACCGACACACTCGGTACACAGATCAGGATCGATCTCGTAAATCTCATCACCCGGCGTAATCGCCTCATTCGGGCATTCGGGTTCGCAAACATCACAATTGATGCACTCATCTGTAATCATTAACGCCATAACAACTATTTTAACTCTCTATAAATTTATTCAGGTATTTTATTCTTGACGGAATTCAATGCTTCCACAATTCTTTCATGGACAAAGGGCGATACATCGCCGCCATGCAAAGCAATTTCCTTGACCAATGATGCTGAAATAAAACTGGTCTCTTCACTGGGAGTCATAAACACCGTTTCCAGCGTGTGCTCCAGGTGCCGGTTCATACTGGCAAGCTGCATCTCGTATTCAAAATCAGACACCGCACGCAGGCCACGCAAAATGACTTTTGCATTTTTTGCCTTGACGAAATCAACCAGGAGTTCGGAGAAACCACAGACCTCAACATTTTCGAGATGCGATAATACCTGCTCTGCCATCGCCACGCGTTGCGCTAAATCAAATAAAGGTGTTTTACCCGGGTTGGCGGCGATACCAACAATAACCTTGTCAAACAATCCGGCAGCGCGCTGCACCAGATCGGAATGACCATTGGTGACCGGATCAAATGTTCCGGGGTAAACCGCGACAACTGTCATATTAACCTCTGTATTCGTGCGTGCATTCAGCCTTCATGCACGGCCTGATTTTCAAATAATTTATAAGCAACCTGGCCAGCCTTTTTTTGTTTCAGACAAAACCAGTTTTCCGGCAGCATTATATCTTCAGCGACATTATGTTCGACATAGATTATGGCATCTTTAGCCAAACATCCACTTTGCACCAATAATGTCGCCGCCTTTGTCAGCAGCTCAGCGTGAAACGGTGGGTCAAGAAAAACCAGGTCAAACGTCTGCTCGCCTCTTACTGATGACAACCAGCACAAGGCATCCTGCTGAACAACATTCACATTGTTCGCCTTCAGCGTGTTGATATTCTCTTTCAGGTTTTTAACGGTTTGAATGTTCTGCTCGACAAAAACCAGATCCGCCGCACCACGCGACATCGCTTCAAAACCCAGCACACCACTGCCGGCAAAAGCATCCAGGCAATGACTCTGGTGAATATAAGGCTGCAGCCAGTTGAACACAGTCTCGCGAATACGATCAGTCGTCGGCCGCAAACCTTCAGCATTGTCAAATGTTACCTTTCGACCACGCCACCTGCCACTAATAATTCTACACGAACTGCTTTTCACTTATGGCTTCACAGTTGCCTGAAAAACAATCGCAGAATTTATTCCACTCCTGCGACTGTTCCAATTACCACTTATTTTTAATTTTTCATTTTTCATTTTTCATTTTGTTGTTGCTTACCAACAACAACCGTCACCATCTTATCCGGATGAATGCGTCGCTTGAGCGCATCATTAATCATATCCACATCAACTGCTTTGACGTTATCAATAAAGTGATCAAGATAATCAATCGGCAAATCATAAAAACCGATCATCGCGATATATTCCAGCAGCTTGCCATTACTGTCGATGTTCAACGGGAAACCACCGGTAATATTACTCAGGCTCGCTGCCAGCTCATCTTCTTCCGGGCCTTCGGCAACATATTTTCTCAGTTGCTCATTCAACAGCTTCAGCGCTTTTTCGGTCTGCCCGGTTTTGGTCTGCATGCCCATGGCGAATGCACCCAGCTCACGCATCGGTGAAAAATAACTGTACACACTGTAGGCCAGGCCGTGCTCTTCACGAATCACGTTGACCAGACGCGAGGTAAAGCCACTGCCACCAAACGGGTGATTGGCAACATACAGCGTAAAATAATCTTTATCGCCGCGTTTCGTTCCCGGCTGGCCAACAAAGATATGCGTTTGCGCCGAAGGGTAATCGATGACAATTTTTTTGGCTTCATCAAGCTGTTTTACTTCAGGCAGCGGTGCCGGTTTTTCGCCGGTGGGCAAGGCCGAAACAAGCTGCTCAACAATTTCTTCGGCCTGCTTGCGCTCGACATTACCAACCAGCACCACGGTGGCGTTGCTGGCGACATAATATTTTTTATAAAAAGCGCGAACCTCGTCCAGCATCATTCTTTCCAGACTTTCTTTTGTGCCCGAAGAAGGAAGCGCATAAGGATGTTCACCAAAAACCGCTTTGTTAAACGCTTCACTGGCCAGCGCTGAAGGAGACTGCTGTCGCGCTTTCACTGACACTTTCATGTGATTGAGTTCACGCTGATAAGCATCCAGTGGGAAATCAGGTTGCGTTAACACCTGCTTAAGACTCTCGATAGCAACACTCAGGTAACGTGGCTCGGTCAGGCTACGCACACCAACCAGCGCCATATCACGCGCCGCGCTATATTCTATCTGCGCACCGACCGACTCAAACGCTTCGGCAATCTGCTGCGAGGTTTTACCGGCAGCACCTTCAGACAGCAGACCATTGGTCAGCATTGCCAGTCCACTCAGGCCATTATCACGTGCGCTGCCTGCATCAAACACAATACGCACATCCAGCATG
The DNA here is from genome assembly GCA_015488295.1 of Gammaproteobacteria bacterium. Lineage (GTDB taxonomy): Bacteria > Pseudomonadota > Gammaproteobacteria > SZUA-229 > SZUA-229. Next base: position 2,571 of record WFOC01000064.1, on the reverse strand, counting down.
GGAATTTCTTTTGCTGGCACAAATAAAACTTTGGCACCGTTTTCTGTCTGCCATGTCTGAATCTGCGGCGTTGCTGCTGCCGTGAGACTAAAGGTAATGCTGAACAATAATAAAGCCAGACTCTGAACTGATTTCATCGCGAATTTTTTTTGTCTAAAACCTGCTACTGAATCACTGCGCATCATTCTCTCCTGCTGTTGTCGCAGTCTGTATTTCTTTGTTGGTGCTGCTCTCGATTGGCAGCGGCTCCAGCACGGCGACCGTTAAATGCTCATCGACAAGATATTTTTTCGCTGCCTGCTGCACCTGCTCGGCGGTGACCGCCAGCACTTTTTCGACATAGTCATCCTTGATGTGCCACGGCAGACCGATGCTGTCGAGCATGCCGACTTCCATCGCCTGGTAAAATACTGAATCCTGTTTGTACACCTGGGCAGCAACCACCTGGGCTTTTACCCGGTCAAGCTCTTTATCATCCGGCAGCTGGTTTTTAATCCGGTCGATTTCTTCACGCAGGGCAAATTCCAGCACTTCAATCGCCACGCCATCGTTCGGCACCGCCGATAACACAAACAGCGTGTCATGCCGTGCTGACATACCGTAACTGGCACTGGCGCTGTTGGCGATTTCCTGCCCGCGCACCAGGTTTTCACTAAACCGCGCACTGCTGCCGCCATCGAGCACACCGGCCAGAACTTCCAGCGCATACAGCTCTTTTTCCTGCTCGGTATCAATAATGTCAGCGGTCAGAATCGGCGCTTTGTAACCCATGAGCAGATAAGGAATCTTGGCCGGCAGTTCAACGGTGAGGCGCTGCGTGCCGTATTGTCTGGCTTCATGACGTGGTTTTAATTTTGGAATTTTGGAAGCAGGCAGCGGGCCGAAATATTGTTTTGCCAGGCGAAAAACTTCATCCGCCTGCACATCACCGGCCACCACCAGCGTGGCATTATTCGGTGCATACCATGTTTTATACCACTGCCGTGCATCTTCAACCGTCAGTGTATCGAGGTCTTCCATCCAGCCGATAATAGGCCGACGATAAGGGCTGTTGGTAAACGCCACAGCGTTAAAACGTTCGTAAGTCAGCGAACTCGGTTTATCATCGGTGCGCAGCCGGCGCTCTTCCTTCACCACTTCAAGTTCTTTTATAAATTCTTTTTCATCAAAGATGATATTGCGCATGCGATCAGCTTCCATTTCGATGCACAGCTCCAGTCGGTCATTGGCAATCTTCTGGAAATAAGCGGTGTAATCCTGCCCGGTAAAAGCATTTTCCTCACCGCCGTTAGCGGCGATGATCTCGGAAAACTCACCCGCTTCGTATTTTTCCGTGCCCTTGAACATCATGTGTTCAAGCACATGAGACACGCCGGTGATGCCATCATGTTCATAGCTGGCACCGACCCTGTACCAGACCTGCGACACCATCACCGGTGCACGGTGGTTCTCCACTACCAGTATTTTCATGCCGTTGGAGAGACGATAAGACTGCACCGCCTCATCACTGTGCTCAGGGACGGGGTCATCACTGTGGTACAACACCCAGCCCAGCACTATGGTCGAAACAGCCAGCAAACCTATGATCGATTTCATATTCATTTATTATTTTCTCTTCAACAACTAATTTTTTACATTGTAAACAGTTTTATGGCGAACATAACCATACCCTGTTTTTTTATCCGTTATCCACTCATGTAAAAACCGGCAACTAGTGATAGGATACCTCAATTATTTTCACTGCACGAATCATCATGTTTGGCTTCTTAAAACGCAAGCAAAAAAATACGCCAGAGGCGACTGCCGACAAAGCAGGCGCTGCAAAACAGACACAGACTTCCGAAAAAACCGCCGACCTTAGCCACTCGCTGGAAAAAACCAGGCGCACGTTTTCCGATGGCATGGCCGATTTTTTACTCGGCAAAAAAAGCATCGACCGCGAACTGCTTGACGAGCTGGAAACACGTCTGCTCAGCGCCGATGTTGGTATCAAGGCGACCACTACCATCATCGACCAGCTACAAAACGACATCTCCCGTAAAGTGGTCAATGACGCTGACTCACTGCATCTCAAGCTGGCCGAGATCATGAAAAACATCCTGCAACCCTGCGAGCAGGCGCTGCATACCGACACCGCAAAACCATTTGTCATTCTGGTCGTTGGCATCAACGGCGCGGGCAAAACCACCAGCATCGGCAAACTGGCACACCACTTCCAGCAGCAGGGCAAGTCCGTCATGCTCGCCGCCGGCGACACCTTCCGCGCTGCCGCCGTCGAGCAGTTGCAGGAATGGGGCAAACGCAATAACGTGCCCGTGGTCTCCCAGGGCACCGGCGCAGACCCGGCATCGGTAATCTTTGACGCGGTACAGTCAGCAAGTTCAAAAAATATTGATATTATTATCGCCGACACCGCCGGTCGCCTGCACACCCAGGACAACCTGATGGACGAACTGGCCAAGATCAAACGCGTACTCGCCAAGATCGATGCCAACGCACCACACGAAACCCTGATCGTGATGGATGCCAGCTTCGGCCAGAACGCGCTGCATCAGGTACAGCAGTTCCACG
>WFOC01000063.1 GCA_015488295.1 Gammaproteobacteria bacterium | reverse complement strand
GTTCAAGCTTGCCCGCGTTAACCATCAAACTTTACGTGATTCGATTGCGCTGCGTTTTGAAAATGTTGACCTGATCGATCAGTTAACCGAACAAAAAGAAAAAGCCGAGCAGGCGAATGTTTCAAAAACAAAATTTCTTGCTTCTGCCAGTCACGACATGCGTCAGCCGATTCATGCCATGGGTTTGTTTCTCGGTGTGCTGGAAGAGCGGCTTGAAAAAGAAGATCAGAAAGTCATCGTGCAAAAAATTCAGAAGTCCAGTAATGCGCTGGGTGGTCTGCTTGATTCATTGCTGGATATTTCAAAACTGGATGCGGGTGTCATCAAGGTTTCCCCCGAAGTTTTTTCGCTTAACAATTTATTTGATGCGCTTAATAATGAATTTCAGGCGCTGGCAAAAGAAAAAAATTTGCAGATAAAGTTTGTTGATACGAAGTTGTGGGTTAACAGTGATTACCGCATTCTGGAAAGAATCATGCGCAATTTAATATCAAACGCGATTCGTTATACCGAGAGTGGTCGCATTCTTGTTGCCTGTCGTCGCTATCAGGGGCGGACGCTGGTCGCCGTTTATGACACCGGCATCGGTATTCCTGAAAACAAAATGCAGGATATTTTTCGTGAGTTTTATCAGTTGCATAATCCGGAGCGTGATCGTTCCAAAGGGTTGGGGCTCGGTCTGGCTATTGTCGAGCGTATGGCAAAGTTACTGGACATGCCGTTGTATATAAAATCCAGCGCGGGAACAGGTTCGGTGTTTGGTTTTGTCTTGCCAGCGGTACAGGTTGCGTCACCGGAAGCAACAGCAACAAAAACAAAAACAGTGGCAGCGCCTGAAGTTTTATATTTCGATGGCAAGACAGTGTTGGTGGTGGATGATGAAGAAGAAATCTGCGACAGTCTGAGTGAATTGTTGCGCAACTGGCATTGTGATGTTGTCATCGCAGCTTCCGGTAATGGGGCTGTGCGGGCGCTGCAAAAAAACAAAAAACGACTGGACATTATGCTGGTTGATTATCGCCTGCGTGATAACGAGATTGGCACTGCGGTAATCGATAAAATTAATTCCGTGTATGCCGATCAGGAAACGGTTCAGACAATTCCGGCAGTGATCATCACCGGTGATACTGCGCCTGATCGTATCAAGGAAGCCGAACGCAGTGGTTACAGGATTTTGCACAAACCGGTTGCGCCTGAAGCGCTCAGATTATTACTGGCGGAAATTTTCAGGCAGCATTAAACCGGGCAGAAAGTTTGCTGAACCTGTCACCCCGGCTCTTCGGTAGCCGCGGGGCGGGCATTGTCTGCCGGAAATGCCACGCTAAAATGAGTAGCAAAAACATTCTGTGTTGTTGCGGTTGTTTGAAAATACGTGAACAAGTCGGGTGCTGCCCGACTAGCGTTGCTGGCAGGAATGATAAAAAACCTTAGTCTGTGCTTTCGACTGTTACCCAGGCGTTTTGTACGGCTAAACGAACCGCCTGGGTGCGATTGCTGACATCAAACGTTTTAAGAATGGCGGCAACATGTGCGCGAACAGTTGACTCGGTCAGGTACAGGGCTTTGCCGATCTCTTTATTGGATTTTCCTTCCGCTAGATGAATGAGCACGTCGAGTTGTCTTGGTGTTAGTTTATGCTCGGCGGGTTCAGCTTTTATTTCGGTGTTTGCTTTATCTATAGCCTTCATACCGGCATCGATAATTTTATTTTGTAATATTGCGGTAGGCACATAGGTGTCACCGGACATGACCAGTTGCAATGCGTTTAACATGGTTTTTGCCGGCGATGATTTCGGGATGTAACCACGCGCGCCCGAACGTAAAGCCTGCTCGACAACCTGGTAATCTTCCGTGCCGGAAAGTATAACGATGGCTGAGTCGGGCAGCTGTTGGTGAATGGCATGCAGGGCATCAAAAAAACTGACACCGGGCAGATCAAGATCAAGCAACACCAGATTGATGTCAGTGCTCTCGTCCATAATATTTTTTGCCGCTTCGTAACTGCTGGCCTCAAGTGTTTCGACCGGCATCGGCAAACCTTCGAGCATTAGTAAAATTCCATCACGAAACAGCGCGTGGTCATCAATCAGTAAAATTTTCATTAGACCCGTTTTAACTCATTTAAGTGAAGCGCAGGACTGGCAACATCCTTGGCTAAAAGGCTTAAGCCTTTTGGATAATTGCGGCGATGTGGTTCACGGCTATACTTTCTCTGTGCCTATATTACTGTTATTTCACTTACACAGTAAACAGCAAACCAAATGATAAAAAAATAAAAAATACAAACTTTTGAGTAGGGAATACATGATGAAAAAAATAATAACTTCAACGTTTTTTGCCCTGTCGGCAATAATTTTAGTGAGTGGTTGCGGCAGTGACTCAACACCGCCACCAACAACATTAACCGGAACTGCTGCAACCGGCGCACCGATTGATGGCACTGTTTATGTTAAAGATGCCAAAGGTGTGGAAAAAAGTATTGCCACCGCAGCGAATGGCAGCTTTACCCTGGACGTGACAGGTATGACTCCAACATATTTGTTAAAGGTTGTGCCGAGTAATGGTAGTGCGACTTTGTATTCGTATGCCGCTAAAAACGGAACGGTTAATCTGACACCGACAACAAATCTTGCAATGCTTCTGGCTTCAAATAGCAGCAATCTTGATACGGTATATGCTGGCTGGGATGGTTCAGCAATTTCTGAAGCGGCAGTTAAAGCCGCAGAAGGTACGGTGCGTGCAAATCTGGCTGCGGAATTTACAGCTGCTGGACTGGATATAAATAGTGTCGATTTATTCACCACACCGTTTACTGCTGATGGCAGTGGTATTGATGGTGTGATGGATAACCTGACCATTGCGGTTGATTTTGTTGCGGGCTCGTACACGTTTGCTGATACCAGCGGTACAACTTTTAATGAAAGTGCGGCAGCACCAGCGCCAGCCAATGCTATTTCTATAGTAACGGTTAGTGGTGCAACGCATGTGCTGAATGGAACATACAGTTCTGCCTGTTATGGTTCAACAGACGGACGAATTGATTCGGTGACTATTACGGGTACAACTTGGGTAAATGCGGCGGCGATATATCCCGGCGATACTTCCTGTTCGAATACGCCTGCGGTTTCTGCAATTACTGCAACTATCAGTAAAAAGACTGACAAGCAGATTAGTGGCTGGACAGGGCAGGGTGGCGTGATACCAACGCGTGCAGATGGTAGCGGCCAGCTCAGTGCGACGGAAACAGTGACACCTTTTGATATTACGGTAACGAATGTTACCGGTAGTGCATTTGCGGGTGTTTCTATAGGGTTTACAGCAACCGGTTTTTACGTTTTTGATGATACAGCCTCAGGCTACATTATGTATCGTGATGACGACGGTTCTATTGCTTCTGCGAGTGATCCGTTTGTTTCTGCTGGTAGTGGTTTAAGTGGCACTGGCAGCACAGGTGGTACTGGCGGCTCAGGCAGCTCATCATTTGCGCTGTCTACAGTAACTATTACAGGCAGTGCTATTGAGATGGCGAATACAAGCTGGTCAAGCAACTGTTATAACGATGGCACGAATGATCGTATGGATACTGTTATCTTTAATGGTTCAACGGGTGTGACTATCAACAAGACTACTTATACCAGTGGCAGTAGTTGTACTTCCTGGACGGGCGCAACTTCAACCACGGGTGATATAGAGAATACGCTCTCAAAATCAACTACTGGCTGGCTTGATGCTGCTCTGGCCTCTGCGTCATCGGGTCCGATGAAAGCTGATGGAAGTGGTGCTATACCTGATAGTACAGCGTTTACATATCGAATCATAAGGGTTACATCTACTAATGATCCGTCAGAGTACGTGGGTGGTTTGGTGCCTTTTGGCTTTGTGGTAGATGATACCAGTGTTCCGCCTACAGTTTACCGAGTCGGGCTAATCGCGAGCCAGCCCTTTGATATTATGATTATTCCTCTCTATTAATTTAGTTGATAGCAAGAAGGGCTGCCGGGATTAAAACTCCGGTAGCCCTTTTTTATCGGGCTGGTTTTTTGCAGGGAGATATAGTCTTGTTCAGCCTGTTATATTTAAACGGTTCTTTTTATTCTTAAACTGTTGCACATACCCGGTGCGACAGCACTACCGTTCGCACTCGTTTGGTGCAATAATCATACAGTTTAATCACCAGAGCATCCTTGATGGCTATGTTCCAGTGCATCAGAAACATGGCACGAATCTTGTTAGTGCAACAGCAACTATTTATATACATCTCTGTACGGCGAGGCAATAATGAAACAAAAACTGGTTTTAATCGGCAATGGTATGGCAGGTGTGCGTGCCCTTGAGGAGTTGTTCAAGCACAACACAACAGACGACAGCGGTAGCGATCTTTATGATATTACTGTTATCGGTTCTGAGCCACACCCAAATTACAACCGCATCATGCTGTCGCCCGTGCTTGCTGGCGAGCAGACTATCGACGATATTATTCTGAACAGCCTGGAATGGTACGAAGAAAATAATATTACCCTGATTACCGGCGATGCTGCGACAGAGATTTCGCGCGTTAAAAAATCGGTTGTTACCGAAAGTGGTAAAGAATTCCCATACGACCGTCTGTTGATTGCGACCGGCTCGAACCCGTTTATTATTCCTGTGCCCGGCGCAGATAAAGAAGGTGTGCTGGGCTTCCGTGATATTCATGATGTGGATGTGATGGTACAGGCAGCCAAAGATTATAAAAAAGCCGTGGTTATCGGCGGCGGTCTGCTCGGTCTGGAAGCGGCCAACGGCCTGATGAAGCAGGGCATGGATGTTACCGTGGTGCATCTGCTTGATTCATTAATGGAGCATCAGTTAGACAAGCCTGCTTCTGCTTTATTAAAAGCGTCACTGGAAGAGCGCGGCATGAAGTTTTTGATGGAAGCCTCAACGGCTGAAATCCTTGGTGATGAACGCGTCAATGCAGTGAAATTTGCAGACGGTTCAGAAGTTGATGCTGACCTGGTTGTAATGGCGGTTGGTATTCGTCCAAACATTGAGCTGGCACAGAAAGCCGGCATTCATTGTGAACGCGGTATCGTGGTTAACGACACCATGCAGACTTTTGATCCGGTCATCTATTCGGTGGGTGAATGTGTGCAGCATCGCGGCGAATGTTACGGTCTGGTTGCGCCATTGTTCGAACAGGCAAAAGTCGCGGCGAATCATCTGGCGCAGGTTGGTAGCACGCGTTACATCGGTTCCATGACCTCAACAAAATTAAAAGTCACCGGCATCGATCTTTTCTCTGCCGGCGAATTCAATGAAGAAGAAGGCGATGAAGTTTTACAGATGCAGGATGTCGCCAGCGGTGTTTACAAGAAGCTGGTATTAAGAGACAACGTCATCAAAGGCGCGGTCATGTTCGGCGACACCATGGACGGCACCTGGTATTTCAGCCTGATGCGCGATGCCAGCAATATCGCTGACTTCCGCAAAACCATTTTATTCGGCCAGCACGATCTGGGTGATGCCGGTCACGGCGATGATACCCGCGTTATGTCACTGCCGGACGATGCTGAAATCTGTGGCTGTAATGGTGTTACCAAAGGTGACATCGTGCAGGCGATCAGCAAAAACGGTTTGTTCACTTTAGAAGAAGTGCGCGCCCATACCAAAGCGTCTTCATCCTGCGGTTCCTGTACCGGTCTGGTCGAATCCATTCTGGCATCAACCGTTGGTGAAGGTTACGAAGCCGCGCCAAGCAAGAAACCAATCTGTGGGTGTACCGATCACAGTCATGATGATGTTATCGATGCAATCAAGGATCATAAATTAAAATCAATCCCCGCTGTGTATGAATTCCTGGAATGGAAAACACCGGACGGTTGTGCCGCCTGTCGCCCGGCGGTCAACTACTACCTGCTGGCGCGCTGGCCGGAAGAATATAAAGACGATTTGCAGTCACGTTTCATTAACGAACGTGCGCACGGCAACATTCAAAAAGATGGTACTTACTCCGTGGTACCACGCATGTTCGGTGGCCTGGTCAAGCCCGATGAGCTTCGCGCCATCGCCGATGTTTGCGACAAGTTTAATGTGCCGGAAATGAAAGTCACCGGTGGTCAGCGTATCGACATGTTCGGTATCAAAAAAGAAGACCTGCCGGCAATGTGGAAAGATTTATCGGATGCCGGCTTTGTTTCCGGCCACGCCTACGGCAAAGCCATGCGTACCGTAAAAACCTGTGCCGGTAAAACCTGGTGCCGTTTTGGTACACAGAATTCCACCGGTCTCGGTGTCAAGCTGGAAGAGCTGACCTGGGGTTCGTACATGCAGCATAAATTTAAACTGGCGGTTTCCGGTTGTCCGCGTAACTGTGCTGAAGCGACCATTAAAGATTTTGGCGTGGTATGTGTTGATTCCGGTTATGAATTACATATCGGTGGCAACGGCGGCATCAAGGTTCGTGTCACCGATCTGTTATGCAAGGTTGATACCGAAGAAGAAGTGCTGGAATACTGCGCTGCTTTCACCCAGAAGTATCGTGAAGAAGCGCATTACCTGGAACGCACCGCGCCATGGGTCGAGCGTGTTGGTTTGACCTACATCAAGGAGTGCATTCTTGATGATGAGAAAGAGCGCAAGGCACTGGCCGAACGCTTTAAAATAAGCCAGAAGATTGCCCAGGTCGATCCGTGGAAAGCGCGCGCTGAAGGCGAAGCGGCACATGAATTTACACCATTAAAAATTGCCGGTTAACAGGCCGGTCAAGAGAGCAGGAAAAATATTATGAGTGACTGGACAGAAGTAGTAGCGCTGGAAGAAATCCCGCAATTAGGTTCGCGCGTCATTAAAACCGATACCATGAGCATCGCTGTTTTCAGAACAGCGGATGACCAGGTGTTTGCCATGAAAGACGAGTGCCCGCACAAACAGGGGCCATTATCACAGGGCATCGTGCACGGTACTTCCGTTACCTGCCCGCTGCATAACTGGAAAATTGATCTGGCCAGTGGTGAGGCGCTGGGCCCTGATGAAGGTTGCACCAATGTGTTTCCGACCAAGGTCGAAAATGGTGTGGTCTTTATTGATCTGAAGGTAAGCGCTGCTGCTTGATAAAAAAACTACAACCGCAACAACGAGGATACAGGAATGAAAGTCGAAGATATTATGACAACCAATGTGCGCACCATCACATCAGATAAAAAACTGGGAGAGGTGGTTTCGATGATGTGTATTTATCGTTATAGCGGCATCCCCGTGGTTGATGATGGCAAGCTGGTTGGTACTGTTTCCGAAAGTGACGTGCTGGGTAAAATGTTTCCCAAGCTGGAAGACCTGATGAGCGGCATGTCGGGAGTGGACTATGACGAGCTGATGAATAAATACAGCGATGTCGTCAGCATCACAGTGAGAGACGTGATGACACCGGTGGTTATTTCAGTGAAACCTGACATGCATATCCTGCAGGCGGCCTCCGTGATGTGTGGCAGAAAATTCCGTCGTATCCCGGTGGCGGTTGGTGACAAATTGCTTGGCATGGTAAGCATGGGTGATGTACACAAAGCGATTTACCAGAGCACGCTGGCAACAAAATTTTAAAGATAAAAGTATTAACCGCGGAGACGCAGAGGCGCAAGGAAAAACAGATTTGCGATTGTTCTGGTTAACCAAACCGATCAGGGTGACCGTATTAAAAACGCCGCGTCTCGGTTTTTTGCGGTGAGATAAAAAACTATGTTATTTGGACGTAAGCAAAAGAACCCGATAAAGATCGCTGACAAAGGCGTGGTCGAATGGAAATATGCTACCTGTGGTTATTGTTCCACCGGTTGCTCCATCGAAGTTGGATTAGACGAAGATGGCGAAGCGGTTGCTTCACGTGGCCTGGCTGATGCCGATGTGAATCGCGGCAAGTTATGCGTAAAAGGCATCTTCGAACACGAGCTGTTTCGCAAAACCGCCGGTCGCGGTGACAAGCCGTTGATGCGCGACAGTTATAAAGACGCGTTTAAAGAAGTCACCTGGAAACAGGCGCTGGATCATACTGCGGATAAAATAAAAAGCATTCAGGCCGAACACGGCCGCGATTCCTTTGCCATCATTTCCACCGGCCAGATCATGACCGAAGAATTTTACACGCTGGGCAAACTGGCGCGCGGCGTGATCGGCACCAACAACTACGATGGCAACACCACGCTGTGTATGTCATCAGCCGTGTCGGGTTACAAGCGTTCTTTCGGTTCCGACGGCCCGCCGGGCTGTTACGATGATTTCGATCACACCGAATGTCTGCTTGCTTTTGGTTCCAACCTGCCCGAACAGCACCCCATAATTTACTGGCGTTTATGTGAAGCGCTGGAAAAAAGAAAGTTCCCGATCATTGTGGTCGACCCGCGTGTCACCATGTTTGCGCAGAAAGCCGACATTCATTTACCGGTCGCGCCCGGTACTGACCTGGTTCTGCTGAACGCACTGGCGCACGTTATTTTAGAAGAAGGTCTGGCCGACGAAGAATATATCAAAGCGTCAACCACCGGCTATGATGAATTTTCTGCGCTGGTCAAAGACTATGATCCTGAAAGCGCTTCAAAAATTTGCGGCATCGATCCTGACCTGATTCGTAAAGTGGCGCGCATCTATGGCAAGGCCGGCGCGGCCATGTCGATCTGGACCATGGGCATCAATCAGAGTACCCATGGTTCGGATGGTGTTTGTGCGATTAATAATTTAAATTTAATTACCGGTAACATTGGCAAACCTGGTGGCTCGTCGTTGTCGATCACCGGCCAGTGTAATGCCATGGGCACGCGTGAGTGGTCATCCTGTTCCGGCCTGCCTGGTTACCGTGCGCTGGAAAATGAAAAAGACCGCAGCGAAATCGCCGAGTTCTGGGGCATCGATGTTGATTACTTTCCGGAAAAACGCGGCATGTTTATGACTGATATTTTACCGGCGATAGAAAGCGGTGAGATTCGTGGTCTGTGGTTAATCGCCACCAATCCGATGACCTCGATGGCAAACACCGCGCTGATTCGCAAGCTGCTGGCCAAACTGGATTTCATGGTGGTGCAGGATGCCTACGCCGATGTCGAAACCAATCAGTATTCACACGTGTTTTTACCCTCGGCAGTGTGGGCGGAAAAAGAAGGCTGTTTTACCAACACCGAACGCCGCGTTAATTTAATTCGCAACGTGGTGAAACCGCATGGTGATTCAAAAACTGATCTGGCTATTTTTAATGAAATGGCAAAACGTTTTGAACGTGGTGCAAAGATGGTGTTCCCGGAAAATGCTGAAGGCGTGTTCGACGAATTAAAGCAGTTATCCAAAGGTCGTATGCTGGATTACTCCGGCATGAGTTACGACAAGATTGAAGCCAGTCGCGGCATACAATGGCCGTGTAACGAAGATTCTGCACCGGAAGGTTCGCAACGTTTATACACCGATGGCGTTTTTCAGTTTCCCGACGGCAAGGCAAAATTACTGGCGCTGCCGTTTGTTGACGACAATGAACGTCCCAATAAAGATTATCCTTTCTGGCTGAACTCCGGTCGTGTGGTGGAGCATTTTCACACCCGCACCCGTACCGGCAAGGTTGGCAATGCCAACAAGTTTTCACCAACACCTTATATGGAGATGAATCCGCAGGCGGCAGAAAAGCTGGGTATCGAACACGGTGCCTATGCCAGGGTTTCATCAATTCGTGGCGATGCCATCGTCATGGTGCAATGCACGCAACGCATCGCACCGGATGCGGTGTTTATTCCGTTTCATTATCACGAGTGTGTCAACCGAATCGCACTCGGCCTGCTTGACCCACATTCAAGACAGCCGGCGTATAAACAATGCGCGGTAAAAATTGAAGCTATCGAAGACCAACAGGCGGCGGCAAAAGCCAATGTCGAAGCGAGGGCATTTTAATGAAAAATTTTTTACCACAGAGGCACAGAGGGCACAGAGTTTTTTGTGTTCTCAAAAACATTTTCATCCTTTCTCTGTGTCCTCTGTGCCTCTGTGGTAAATAAAAAAATGTTTAAATATTTACGCCCCAAAGAACAGTCTTACGCTTTTTTAAGAGACGTTAAGCACCCTGAAAAAAATCGTTACGGAAAATCTATTGAGACCGTGCCGGAAGACTCACCGCTACGCGGACAAAGTTTAAACATCAACGGTGATACCCGCGTTGGTGATAATCCAAACCGTTATAAACAACACGGTTTTTATTTCACCGCGGACAACTGTATTTCCTGTCATGCCTGTGAGTCGGCCTGTTCTGAAAAAAATGATCTGGAACCGCATCAGGCGTTTCGCGCGGTGGGTTATATCGAGGGTGGCAGTTATCCGGCGTACACGCGTTTGAATATTTCCATGGCCTGTAATCACTGTGATGATCCGGTGTGTCTGAAAGGTTGCCCGACACGCGCCTACACCAAATTTGCTGAATACGGTGCGGTGTTGCAGGATTCGGATATTTGTTTTGGCTGCGGTTACTGCACCTGGGTGTGTCCTTATAATGCGCCGCAACTCGACCACAGCAAGGGCCACGTATCGAAATGTAATATGTGTGTTGACCGGCTGGAAATCGGTCTGAAGCCGGCCTGTGTTTCTGCCTGTCTTGCTGGTGCGCTGGATTTTGGCATCATGGAAACCACGCCGGAAAATCGTGATGGCCTGGATACACAAATCCCCGGTTTTCCACCGACCGACATTACGCATCCGAATATTCGTTTTCAGCAGAAAAAGGTTTTACCCGACACCATGTCGCGCACCGACAGCATGCCGATCAAGTATCAGAAAAATGCTGAAGGTGAGTTCGAGGCCACGGTGGCAGAAAAAAGTGTCAGCGGGCAAAGCCCCGAGGTTGAATGGAATATCAAAAAACTCAGCACGCGGGAAAATCCGCTGGTGATTTTCACCCTGATCACGCAGGCTGTGGTCGGTGCTTTTGCGTTGTTGTTTTTAGGGCCAATGTTTGGTCTGGAAACGTTAACGCCGGAAAAAAATCCAGTGGCCTGGCCGATGTTTTTGTTTGGCCTGATCGGTATCCAGACTATCGCGCTGGTTTTATCGACCATGCATCTTGGCAAGCCGCATCGTTTTTACCGCGCTTTTAATAATCTGAAATATTCACCGGTCAGCCGTGAGGTTGCGGGCGTGGCGGTGTTTTATAATTTCATTGGTGCCTTCACCCTGCTTACCGGCCTGCCGCAGTTGTTTGGCTGGTTGCCGCAAGAAGTGTTGCAGTGGTTGGTTTCAATCTGTGGTTGGGGTGCGCTGCTGTCGGGTATTGCGGCGATTTACTTCATGCACAAAATCTATCGCATCAAGGCGCGGCCTTTCTGGAACCACTGGCAGGTTTTCACCAGTTTTTACGGCAGCATGCTTTCGCTGGGGCCGTTGTTGCTGGCGCTGGTTTATGGTTTTGTGCAGCTGGCCAATGGCGAATCCTGGATACAT
>WFOC01000062.1 GCA_015488295.1 Gammaproteobacteria bacterium | reverse complement strand
AGCGTCAGATGTGTATAAGAGACAGGACCGATTCTGAGCGATGCATCAACCTTGTTTTTTATCAGGCAGCAGAAATGGCGGCGTATTTTTTTAAATAAAATACACCGTCAGAATACCCTTTGGGGAATTATAAAAAGAAGCCGATGAATACGGCGCTCATGGTCAAACGTGTTTTAGCTTAACAAACGACCTGACCGGCATGAAATTATATCAATGAACAACGCAGGATTTTTACACGGCAATAACGGCTACAAACTAAGGCCCTTCTACATCTCTTTCTCTGTCATCAAAAGTGCAGCAGTCTGCATGAATATGACCGGGATAACGCTCGGTAAATGACACGCACAACTGTTTGCGACTCAACCACTGGCCATTCTCATCAACACAATAGTCACGCCTCAATTTATTTTCTTCATCCTTGAAAATCTCATACAGATCTACACCGTCCGGCGCTATTTTCTTCGCTTGCAGAAACTCCACCAGTGCACAGATCGTATCTGCATAAAAGGAATTGTACTCCTCACCATCGATTATTTTTACCCTGGCTTCATAGGTATAAGGAATATCATCTTTGTACTTTGACCTGGGGCCAATAATCTTGTCCAGCAATCCCATCACATACCTCTTTTTTTATTGAATACAAAAGGCCATGAACCATTATAAGGAATCAATAATGTCGAGCAACTGTCAATCTCGCCAAAATTCACACATGTTCATGACATCGATCATGTAAAGCCAAATCAAACACAGGGCCCGTCATACCGCGCTTAAACAGCCCTCTTTTTAGATAAATTCTTATGCACGAGCAGCCTTCAAGAATACTCAGTCTAATCTGTTGTGAAAATGACGCTTTCACTAAAGAAGCACTTTCACCCGTCGATAGTGTTTTCATGAATTCTTCTCTGTGCAAAAGTAACACCGAATATCTCAATGATTATATTGAACCCGGTTTTTATCCTGGCCTGAACAAGAACCAGAAACTGCCCGCTGGCACAAGTCCCGTTCACGGATTTAACAGCTTTGAATACCGGCTAAAACAAAGCCCCCGTGATTTATCATGCCACCTGCAACGCATACAGTTTTCTATTTCGAATAAAAACCGGCGTGAGCTGTTTGCTTCCATCTGTGACCTGTTCATTATTCTAGGAAAACAGGGGAAACCACTGCGCCAGCGTCTGCTTAATACCTGCAGCCGGGCACTCAACCCAAACCAACGCACTCTGCTCAAAGCACATCTGACAGAAAAACATCTCAGCGCAGACAATAAATCACTGCCAGACAACTGCCACTTCAAAAAAGAATCTCTAAAAATAGCCGGGACGACTGAACGTAAAAATTCCGTGACAGAAGGTAGTGAAGACATCCTGCATATCGCCGAATCATATATTGAAAACAGCCAGTTCGATATCGCACTGGAATACATGCACCAACACCTTGAACAAAACCAGAAAAACAAAGCACTGACACTAAAACTTATCAGCCTTTACAAGGCGCTGAATTGCACAGACAAATTTCACAGCGCTTATGAAAAATTCTCAAAAAATGCAGCAACATCTTTGTACTGGAATGATGCAAAACAACATTTTTCAGACCAGTAATCCAGGAACACTCTGATCAACACATAGAGTCAATCAGAGGATCCTAACTGACATCTTAAAATCACATAGGGAAAATTCAGTGAAGACAGAGCCAATAACGATTTCTTTTCTTGGTGTGGACGAACGTTCAAAATCAGCCTACCAGCTATTTTTTGAAAACATCACACCCATTCAATACGAGCTAATCGATGACTGTCAGCAGGCACAGTTATGCCTGATTGATAAAGACTCATACAACGTACAGCAACAATACGATGAGCTGACAAAAAATTATCCTGAAAAATATATTCTGGTGCTGTCCATCATCGAACACGTCTGCACGCACGACAGGGAATTCTTTCTGCAAAAACCGATCAAGCGTGAAGCATTGCAGGAGCTTCTGAACAAGATCTCCGGTTATATCTCCGGCAAGACTATCCTGCCATCGAGCGTACCCAGCCGCTCACAGATAAAAGACACGGTGATGAAGATCTCCAGGAAGTACCGGAAAAAACCGGCCACCGAAAAAATCGAAGAGCCGGTCAAACCGGTCATCAGTAAAAAAGACAGTATCGTTGTTCCGATCAACAAAAAACCAAAAGCCACTACCGCCAATGCCGGTAAACTGCTCAAGGTTGAAAATGAAGAATACTTTGTCGGCGAGCAGAAAGACATAAACATCAGCGATGCACAGCAGTTACAGAAAATATTCTATGCACCGGAAAAACTGTTGCAAAGCGTGATGCAGAAGGCCAGAGAAAAATCACAGGAAAGCGGCCAGATCGTTCAACTCAAGGTCATGGATCATATATTTTATTTTGATGCCAAAAGCCAGAAAGTCTACAGCACAGTCGGACCATCAGTCATCCGTCATCTCTGCGTAGTGCACCAGAACGAAGCGCCGACATTTTCTGTCAAACCCGAAGCCTTTCGCAGCGACCTAGCGTTCATCCTTCAGGCCAGTGAAAAAAAATCCCGTAGGAAACATAGTTGGAGCATGGACGCTTTTTTATGGGTGATCACACTGTGGTGTTCACGCGGCCGTGTGCCTGCCGGCACCGACATGACACGCCCGGTTTACCTGATGCAATGGCCGAACCTGACAAGGCTGGAACAGATTCCGCACGCAGCACGCATCGCGGCATTGATCTACGACCAGCCACGCACCCTGTTTGATACCGCCAGACAACTGGGCATCAAACAACGTTACGTATTCGCATTTTTCAGTGCCTGTAAATCGATTGGCCTGTCAGACGTTTCGGTTCGTGATGTCGACCGACTGTTCGAACCGGAAAAACCGAAGAAGAGCAAAAACAAATCTATCTTATCCAAACTGCTTGGCAAGCTGACAAACTTCTCAGAAAGCGTCGTCACCAAAAAACTGGCCAGCAACGCAGACAAATAAAGGGACCGATCATGAGTGATTTTAAAATTATTTTTGCAGGGCCTGTCGGATCAGGCAAGACCACTGCCATCGCCACCCTCAGCGATGAACCACCTGTGTGCACCAACCAGAGTGCGACAGACATGACCAAAGAGCGCAAATCAAAAACCACCGTCGCACTGGACTACGGCACCATGTCACTGGATGCCAAAGAAAAAATTCACCTCTACGGCACACCGGGACAGGAACGTTTTGACTTCATGTGGGATATTTTAACCACCAACGGTCTGGGCCTGGTTTTACTGCTGGACAACACCCGCCGAGATCCGCTGCACGACATGGAGTTTTTTCTCGAGTCATTCAGGGACTACATCGATGAAACCTCGGTCGCCATCGGCATCACGCAGACCGACATCGCACCACTGCTGACCATGGATCGTTACCAGAACAAACTGAAACAGCTCGGATTTAACAGCGCCATCTTCGAAGTCGATGCACGCGGCTTCAACGATATGTCACTCCTGGTACAGGCGCTTTTATTCACCATCGATCCCGGCCTGGAATATTCGGCATGAGTGAATCACTGAACGACAAACATATTCTACCGTCGCCCGCCGGTGCGTTTTATAGTATCTCTAACAAAGAGAACGAACCGGCCAGGCAGTTTTTACAAAACCTGATGACAGGAAAAGAAACGCCCCTGTTTGATGAAAAGAAAATCAGCGACAACGACCTGCTGCAACACATACAGAAACTCCAATGGTTACAGGTTTTCGAGCAGCCCGTAACCATACCTGAAGGCACCATCGAAGACGCACTGCCCGACTTGCTGAAAAAACTTTCCAGCGAATCAAAAGCCCTGCTGGCCGACGACCAGGGTCTATACCTCGCCAGCACCGGTTTTACCCACGAAGCATCAGAAGAACTCTCTGCTTTAAGCGGCGACCTGTCTTCACTTTATGCTCGCCACCAGGGAATCACCAAAGGCAATCTCAACATCAAATCCAGTGCTTTTTCACTGGTCGATGCCGCCGGTTACAGCCAGCTGGGTTTCTGGCCACTGTACATCGGCAACGTGACATTCGTGCTGGTGATACTCGGCGCACCAAGGTTCGACCAGAGCGCTTTTGTCGAACTGGTCTGGATGCTGCATAAACGCTACTTCATCAATGAAGTCGCTGTCGATAGCGATGCCGCCTGAAAAAATTTACAACGGACTGAATAGCAGTCTTTAACTTAACCAAGAAGAGGAATTTGTAATGAGAGAAGATATGCTATCTTCCATTTTGAACGAATTAAATGGAACATCCGCAGACATCGAAGCGTCTGCCGTTATTTCTACCGACGGCCTGATGATCGCAGCGGTTCTGCCACAGACACTGGATGAAGACCGCGTCGGTGCCATGAGTGCCGCCATGTTATCGCTGGGTGATCGCACTTCACAGGAACTCGCCCGTGGCGAACTGGAACAGGTGCTGATCAAAGGCAAAGACGGTTTTGTTCTGATGACCCACGCCGGCGATGAAGCGGTAGTCACCGTACTCGCCAAACCCAAAGCAAAACTCGGCCTGATTTTCCTCGACGTAAAACGCGCCGCTGACAGCATCACCAAACTGCTTTAAATATCATTCAAACCTAACCAGGGTATATAGT
>WFOC01000061.1 GCA_015488295.1 Gammaproteobacteria bacterium | reverse complement strand
GCAGTTATCAGTTAAAAACTAAAGAACCTGAAAGCCCCGTAATTGCAGCATAAGCATAGATTTTGTTTTTACTGCCAACTGCAAACTGATAACTGCCAACTTCGCTTTTAACTCAATAACAGACCATCGATTTCTGACACTGTCTGTCAGATAAAGTCTGAACAAATAAAACTAATGCGTTTCTGATTTCACCGGCTGCAGTGTTTCAACCGGTGCGCTTTGTGCAGGCTGTGGTGCAACATCTTCCTGTTGCGGGCTGGCACCCGATGGCCGGGTATAACGGTCATTCATGGTTTGAATAAAGTCACAGGCATCCGCTGTTACCTGTACCAGTGTTCGTTTCGAACGCATGGACCAGCCGACCGGCATCGGCCGGAAAATACTTCTTAACAGCTGCGTGTTTTTCAAAAATGCTTTTTTGATATTACCCGCCAGTATCTTGCCTTCCCGATGTTCACCGGCCAGGTTTTTATCGACAACAATCTTTGTTACGATCTGTTTGGCAATAACTCTGGCGGCAAACGCGCGCGCCATGAAATGCACCACAGAAAAACCGGCGATGGTCAGGCCCAGTTTTATCGAAGACATAATGTCAGCATTAGTAAAGTCGTAGGAGAACAGCGCCCACGAATCAAACACGTTGCTCAGGGCAAACAGCAGCACAATAAAAACACCAATCGCCGCAGCGTCCAGCATCAATACCATCTTCAGCCATTTGTTCATTGCAGTTTTTACTGCTGGCACCACCTGGTTTTCAATGTCATTAGCGATGGTCTGCAAGGCACCGACAATACGGTAGGAACGCTCGACTTCAACCTGGTGGATACGTTCATAAATGGCCGCTTTATCCTGCTCGCATTTCTTTTCAAAACGCTGACGCACCGCTTCGTCTTCAATCGGCACCGCAACATCTTTGTTATAAATGGAATAAAAACGCCCGGCGGTTAAACCTTTGGCAGCCAGCGCACGTTGCCAGGCCGCAACCACGGCCTCGGGGTTGTCTTCCTGCGCGGCGGTATCAATCTGGTTAAGAATGTATAAAAACTTTTCTGAATCACTGCGATTGATGGTGTTACCCACCAGATGATCCAGCGTGTCGTGCATCGCGCCCGGCTCGGGATGGCGTGCATCGAAAAACACCAGCACCAGATCAGACAGATCAACGATGTGATCAGTCAAACGCAAAATCGCATTGCGCTGTTCATCAGCATCAAATCCCGGTGAGTCGATAATGATCTTGCCACTCAGTTTATCCGAGTGCGAGGTTTTCATTTGCAGGTAAGCATCGATGCGTCGGCCTTCACCGCTGGCGACTTTATCGATCTCGTCGCTCATCTGGTAAAACGGAAAACGCGGGTCGGAGTTCAAGGCAACGCCGGGCAGCACACGGTTTTCCTTGCTGCTGCTATAGGTGATAACAGTGAATTTATCATCCACCGCTTGGTTGCCGGTAAGCTGTAATTTATCACCAAGAAAATTATTGATAAAAGAAGACTTGCCCGCTGAAAAAGTACCCAGCACAGAAACCAGTGGCCACCACGGAATGCTGGTGGCGTAGGATTCGCTGGTGTCGAGCAGACCCATTTTATATGCGACAGTATCAAGTTTTTTAAAGCGTGAGACCACATCAAGCAACAACGGGTTTTCATTGTTTAAATGTGTTTCAAGCTTCGTCAAACGATCTCGAATGGATTTATCCGGGCGATTTAACATCTGGGGAACCTCTGGATCTATTGATCGTTATCCTGTACTGCCGCTGCTGACTTTGGGCTTGATACCTGCTTGAGCGATACCGGGCTGGCACCGGGCATGGTCACTTCGGCTTTTACCACTTCCTGCGGCGCAGGTGCAGCCTTCACTTTCGCTACTGACGGTGTTCTTGCCGGCTGGTAGGGTCTGGCGTAAAAATTGCGTTGTTGCTGGTTACTGTAAGTTGGCCATGTTTGCGGTGGCGACATTGCAGGTGGTACGTTGGAGTTTGAGCTGAAAGGCATCATGTCATTCATCATGCCGAACGGGCCGCTGGACACAGTGCGGTTCATGCCATGCATATCACGCTGCATGCCGTAAACAGAACGGTTCATGCTGCCGATGTTGTGCGTCATGCTCTGAATGTTTTTGCTCATCGGTGTCAGGCTGTCCATCTGCTCGGACATGGAAACAATTTCATCCGTCATGCCATCAATGTTGCCGGTCATATTATCGATGCTGCCGGTCATGGTGCCCAGGTCTTTGGTCATGCGCGGCATTGCGTCAGAAACGATAACCGCCATGTGAGTAACAGACTGCGACAGGATGGCGATGTCATGCGTCAAACGATAAATCAGGAAAAAACCGTATCCCGCCAGTAAAACAAAGGCAAACAGCGAAGGATAAACCACCATCTCCCAGCGACGCGCACTGCTGTCGAAGGTATTGGCCAGGCGTTCCAGCGGATCGGCCGGTTTGTCACTGACAAATGATTTCTCCAGTATTTTTTGCTGGGCACGTTGCTTGGCTTCATGCGCGCGCGCCTTGAGGTCATCGGCACCCTTGTTCGAGCGAATAGAATTATTCGCTTTCATCTTGTCGACTTCACTTATTTTTTTTGCGGCGGCTTTCATATCCGCTTCTTTTGAAGCAGTCGCCACTTTAAATGACTCGCTTTTCATTGCAGCACTTTCAGCGCCAACACTGGTTTTTTTAGCGCTGCTTTTGGAAGCCTCTGTTTTTTCCGCTGGCTTCTCATCTTTTGTTTTCTTGTCTACCATTTTAAAAGTCGCCTTCAGCGCCCCGATTCATAATCTCTAAAATAATTGCTTTAACACCCATCGCTTCTTCTTTCAGCGCCGGCGGCAGTGGTTTGCCACCATAAATCATGGCATCCATGTTTAATGAATACAGCCATAACTTACCCTGTTTATCTTCCACCAGGCTAACCCGGCAAGGCAGGTAGGCGGCAAAAGCGTCGCTGTATTCCAGCATTTGTGCTGCGGTTAAGGCGTTACAGAACATGTATATTTTAAAGAAGCGTGACTTATTGCCACTCATGGCTTCAACCTGTGCAGACAATGGCAACTCACCCACATTTTTAATATTGAGTTCATTCGCCACAGCTCTTAAAGTGATCTCCACATCTTCCACGGTCAGGCCTTCTTCCACCGGCACTTTCCACACCGTTGCTTCAGCTGCGTTACCAGTCTCCAGTAATATGTCTATCATTTCAGCATAGACATCCCCGGCTTTTTCATCGAACGTATCAAAAGTCTGCATCATTGGTGCCATTTTTACAGCAGCATAAATTGCAACAACCACTGCCATAAAGCCAAGCAATGCAAATAAATTACGTAACGCATAGAACATAGTTATAACCTCTAAAAATTTTTAATAAATTAAGACGCAGATGAATCGATCAGTTTTTTCAGGTCAACTGCTTTGCTCTCATCCAGATGTCTTAATAGCCCCATTAAACTTTTGGCGCGACCAAGCTGCCTCTTTCGCACCAGTATTGAAGCGGCTTCAAAATAAGCCGCTGCCGCTTCAGTGTTTTTCCCCTGATTAAAATAAACATTACCAAGCTCGCCATAAGCGTCATAATTATCGGTGGTGTTGTTAATAACATCTCGATAACTTTTCTCTGATAATTCATATTTTCGCTGATAGAACGATTTTCTTGCGATGACCCAGCTGTCACGAATAGCATAGGTTTTTAACGCCGGGTTAATCACTTTGCCATTCTTGTCGACGTTGTTCAGCTGCTGTTCAATTTTTGGCGACACAAAATGATCTGTTGTTTCTGTTACTGCCGTCTCTGGTGCTGCTGTTTCTGCTGCCGCTATTTCCGATGCAGCAACATCTGCTGCTGTTGTTTCTGTTTCATCCTGCGATGCTGTTTCTGGTGAAAGCTCAACGTTGGCAACAGCTTCATGGCGAACAGCCACCGGCTCGGGTTCTACGGCATCAGCTTCGGCCTGAATTTCAGGTTCAATGCTGGCGCTGCTCTGGTCTTCCTGCGCCGGAGTCTCCACCTGTGATTCTATCTGGCCGATTGAATTCTGTTTTACCCGCATCTGGTTATGGCTGTAACTGATGCTCACTGGCTGCTGCTCGATATTTCTTGCCACTACAACTGTTTCTTCTACCTCGGTAACTGAAATCACGGTAGCGGGTGGTGGCTCGGGCGTTTCATCCAAAGCCATATCATCTGAAGGCACACTGTCTGCAACAATATTAGCCGGCTCGCTATCTGGCTGCACTTCATCTGGCTGTGCTTCGGCCACTGCTTCTGCTTCAGCAGGAGTCTGCTCTGTCGATAGCTGCGCCTGCCTGGCTTTCACTGCCTTGATAAACTCATCGACTTCTACAAATTCACTGGAAAGATACGCCAGCGCCTTGCCTGCCGGTGTTTTTTCACCCGCCAGATTTCCCCAGAACATATAACCGTAAATAACGATAACAACTAACAGGATCAGAAAAAAATGACTCAAAAACCAACGAATTGTTTTCATTAAAACTCCTGTATCTGTGACAGTATTAAAACCATAGTAAGCGCGGACATCAATCTAGTATGGCCGCCAGTTTTTTCATTTCTTTGGATGCCTTACCCATCGGGTCGAGTTCGAACACGCCTAGCCCTTCACTGAAAGAACGGCGGTAAGCCGTGCGCTGGTACAGTCGAACATCCAGTGCTTTAATGCCCGGCAACATTTGCAAGGCCTGCTCGGCTTCGTCGGTTTCACGCACGCCGATGTGGGTATCTGCACGGTTGATGAAGCCCAGCACTTCGGTATTGTTGCTTTCATCAAGACTGTTGCGAACAATTTTCAGGAAACGCTGTGTCGACCAGATATCCGCCTGACTGGGCTGCACCGGGATAAGGATGCGATCTGCCAGTGAAATGGCGCGCTCCATCGCCGGCATGTTGCTGGCACTGATATCAACAATAATCGGCTGCTTGCGCTTTTTATCTTTGGCCAGTTCTTCCAGCTTGGCTAAATCGGTAGAAACTTCAACGCTCGGTTCAAAGCCATCTTCCTGGCGAACGTCACAAACATCAACCAGCGTACATTGCGGGTCGAGGTCAAAAGTCATGACACCGGCTTTATCATGTGCCAGCCAGACAGCAAGATTAAATGCGACAGTGCTTTTGCCTGTACCGCCTTTCAAATTTCCAACAACTGTTAACATACACGCCTTACCATTTCTTATTGCCGCTTGTTTTTTATTAACTATCTTTCATTGTAAATCTTATTTATATCAATACGTTATGACTTAAGGCAACTTTAGGTGAAATAAAATACAAATTATTCCTTCGCCGCTGCGCCCGCCATCTCAACTTTTTTCTCTACCTCTGGTACGGCTTCAAACGGTGTGTATCCACTGGGGATAACAAACAGTTTTTTACTCACCTTGCCGACAGAGATATTTCGCAACTCATCGATAACGTTATCTTCATACTGCTGTTTAACCACGATGTCCAGCTCGTTGTCATACCACTGTACGCCACGCTGCTGTTCGCCGGATGCACTAAAAGCCACCATGGTCAGCTTCCTGACTTTGCGGTCATTCACTTCCTGATTATCTTTGACTTCAACACTCAAGCCACTGCCATCAGAGTTTTCCTGACGCAGGATATTTTTGTACTTGCTGTCGATCCACTGAAAAATATGAAAATCATTACCGTTATTGTTAAGTGTGATCAGCCATTTTTCTGCGGCTCTACCGTTAATTTTTGTTTTCTTGAGAAACACACATTCAGCACCAACAAACTGCTTGCAGGGATCGGTGTTTTTCTTGCCCTTTTTACTGGCAATGACTTTTTCATTTTCTGGCATTTCACGTTCCAGAAAATATTTGTTCTCGGTATCCAGCCAGATTATTTTGTTATTTTTATTATCAAAAATCTGCACCATTGGTACACCATCTTCGGTGTATTCAAAACGTACGTTACCATCTAACCAGAACATTCTGGCGTGACTGACATTGTCACCACGAATCTGCACCGCATCGGCAGTAAAAGAAGCTGCCTGTGATGTGACCGTGTATACCGAAGTAAAGGTTGAAAATAACAGTAAAAATAAAAAGCGCAAATCTTTCATAATAAATCAAACAGAAAAGGCGGTGCCGTGCTGGCACCGCCTCCCGGGGCTATCTTATTGTGCAGGTGCTGTCTGTGGTGCAGGTGCTGCCTGTGGTGGTTGACCATAAGGACCCGGGCCGTAAGGACGACCGTAGTACTGCGGTGCCGAACCACCATAGTATGGACGACCGTAACCCTGGTTGCCGCCGTAATAACCGTTATTCCAGCCATTGTTCCAGTTGTTGCGGTTATTCCAGTCGTTGTTGCCATAGTATGAGTTATTACCACGTGCATTGCCGCGGCCTTTGCCCTGCATGCTCATATTAAAGCTGCCGTCGAAGTCACCGGAACCGTCGCCAGAGCCATCGCCAGCACCATAACCGTTGTTGTTCCAGTCGTTATTCCAGTTGCTGTTATTGTTACCCCAGCCACTGTTGTTGTTATCCCACGGTCCGCCCCAACCAGCATTCGCTGACATGGATGCCAGACCAAAAGTTAAAGCTGAAGATATAACGACTAATTTGATCACTGATTTCATAGTAACACCTCTTCTACTACCCTCGTTAAAATGTGGTATTGAATCGAGGGAGCTACCCAACACCTGATTTTTGTGAAGTTATCAACTTTTCAGTGGTTAACTACACACTATACGCCTGTTAATTAACGGAATCTATTTCAATTACAGGTTTCCGTTTGGTCCAAAAGTAAACGGGTTAAATACATTATTTCGAACCGGTGCATGACCTGATTCGACATTGCCTTTTTCGCTGCTCTCCCCGTTGCCGCCCCAGTTACTACCTTCATCACTTCCAGTAAACGGCATGACGTTCATCGGTGGAATACCGCCGATTGCCGCATCGGGAACCCAGGGAAACGAATCCCCCCGATACATCACATCCGGACCACTTCCCCAGGGCGAAACAGCTGGCGTGTCGTATAAAGGACCGGGCAATCCCATGCCGGTAGGCGGAAAGCCATAATAGTCCTGCATCGGCGGTTCGGACATAAGCTGCTGCTGTGGAGGTGGCGGATTTCTATACCGGCGATAAGGCTCATTCCCCGGAACCCGCTGCGTCTGTATTTGCTGCTGCTTTAACGATTCAAGAATTTCCGGCGTAACAAAGCGAAATCCGGGATATTGAATGTCAGTCTGGTCTTTATAATACGGCTGATTGCCATACTGTGGTGAACGCTGGAAATCCGGCACTTTTTCAGGCGGCTGCGGCAACGCCCAGGGGTTACCTGAATTACCCGCTACAGCAGGAACGGCCAGTGTTGCCAGTAAACTAAACACCAGGCTCACGGTAAATTTGTTGTTGATCATGCGATGTTGCATTAAAGCATACCTTAAAATGAGTCATAAATGCCGTCAGCAAATCCCCAGACTTTATGTCATTCAAATTAAAATACAAATGAAGATCAGCTATTCTGTTCAGGACTTCTTAACCGATCAAACTAACGATAGGCAGGATTAGCCGGGTTTAAACTACGGTTGTTTGTTGCCGGGCGAGCATATCGCGAGTCATAACGTTGCACCCCGTAGTTCGACCCGTAATCCGGTGTATAATTCCACCGGTTGCTATACGCACGGCTATTATACGGCCCTGGTGGAGCCATACTCATGCCAGGCATCCAGCGAGAGCTACGCATGCCCATGTCATTCATATATGGTGTATTCGGATAAGCCCCCTGTTGCCGGCCATAATTGTAGCCATACTGATTATGACCATATTGCGACTTCACTGCCGGACGACCGGGCGGCTTTAACATGGCTTGCGGCCTGCTGCCCCGGGGTCGGGCATAAGGCTGGCCAGTGCCGGACATGTGGTGCTCGGGCATCTGTTGCTCCGGCCTTAAATTGTCTGGCCAGGGAATATCCGGGCTAAACATATCCATCGGCATCGATGCGGCATCTCTGGCCACGGGCTGACGGCGCGGTGCCGGTTTTACACTGCGATAAACCGGCGCACTAACCGCGTAATCATTCAACGCAGAAGACTTGTAGGGGCCTGGCGGTGGCGGAGGAATAATGCTTTTACTCCCCTGCATATAATGCGGCCAGTGCGGAAACTGATGATTTTGTACATTCGTTTCCTGCTCCGGCTTCTGCTGCGACTGAGCATCCAGCGGAACATCTGGCGACGTATCAGCAGACAGGTTTTCAGCAACATCAGAGACATCGGCATGAGCCGCCGTCAAAGACAGCAACAGCAAGGCCGAAGACAGGCCTGTTTGTTTAAAACGTGCATGCGAGACAAATAAAAACATCACTGACTCCTGTATAACTCTAGGTATCATCCTTTAATCGAATGCCACGGCGGCCACCTGGCGACGATTTTTTAGACGGTGCTTTTTTCACGGCTACCTTTTTCACGGCGGCTTTTTTCTTCGCTGCAACTTTCTTTTTAGGTGCGGCTTTTTTTGCTACCGTGGATTTTTTAACCGCAGGCGCTTTTGCCGAAACTTTTTGAGCTGCCGCAGGTTTACTCTCTGCGGGTGCTTCCACTTTCACTTCAGCCGCCGGTTTTTCCGCAACAGTCTCTTTTTCAGCAACCGCTTTTTCGGTAGTTTCTTTTTCAGCAGTATCTTTTACCACCGCCGCTTTTTCAGCGGGCTTTTTCATGGCTGTTTTTTTCGTTGCAGGCGCTTTTGCTTCAGTTTTATCGGCACTGTCAGCAGGTTCTGTCGCAGCAGCTGATGCTGGTGATACCGGCGTTGTCGGTGCCGGCGCAGCAGGCGGCGGCGTGGACGGCGGCGGTGTCGATGGCGCAGCAGGTGGTTCTGGCGGCGGTG
Organism: Gammaproteobacteria bacterium; assembly: GCA_015488295.1. Lineage (GTDB taxonomy): Bacteria > Pseudomonadota > Gammaproteobacteria > SZUA-229 > SZUA-229. The sequence continues at coordinate 21,605 of WFOC01000061.1, read as the reverse complement.
TTGATTTCGGCATAATCATGCCGATCAACATGCGCGACAGGTTATAAACCATCTGCACAATGACAACAATCCAGCCAACCAGGCTGACAATGGCACCATAAATACGCATCCACATCGGTGTTTTATATTCTTTGGCGACCGCTTCTTCTTCCAGTTCGGCAGGACAGATTTCGGCACATTCAGGAAAAGCTTTTTTGGCAGAAATACAGCCCAGCGGAATCACGAACAAGGTCAGCACGGTCGATACCACAACACCGAACAATAAAGAAATAGCCATGCCTTCGAAGATCGGATCACTCAGAATTACGCTTGAGCCACCAACCAGTGCCAGCGCGGTGATCACGATGGGACGGGTACGAGCCTGACAGGAGTTGATAACCGCATCAATCACATGCACGCCGCGTTCGACTTCGTGCTTGGTGAAATCCACCAGCAGGATGGAGTTCCTGACAATAATCCCGGCGAGCGCGATCCAGCCGATCATCGAAGTCGCGGTAAATTCTGCATCAAAGAACCAGTGGCCCGGAATAATACCAACCAGTGTCAGCGGGATAGGTGCCATAATGATGGACGGGAAAATAAAGTTTTTAAACTCGATGACCACCAGCATGTAAATCAGTACCATGGCTAACATGAACGCACCACCCATGTCGCGGAACGTTTCATAGGTAACCGTCCACTCACCGGTCCACTCGAAACCTGATTTATCGCTACGAGCAGGCGGCCCGAAGAACCCGCCTTTCAGGAAGCTGTGGTCAACCTTGACACCATCAGGCGCAATATAATCCGCCAGCATGTCATCCACCTGGAACATGCCATAGATAGGCGCGGCCAGTTCACCCGCATTTTCACCGGTGACAAATTCGACATCACGTAAATCCTTGTGATAAATAATTTCTTCTTCAATATCTTTAACAAAGCGACCAAGCTCGGACAGCGGCAGCATCGAACCATCCGGTGCTTTCACCGGAATCGAACCCAGACGTGAGAACTCGGAGCGCACCGCCAGCGGCACCTGCAGGATAATGTAGGTTGGATCAACCACAGAACCACGCTTCAGGTCGCCGACGACAAAACCGCCCATTGCCATTTCCAGCGTCATATTGATTGCATCAATACTGACACCTTTGCGCAGCGCCTTGTCACGATCCACTTCGAAGCGCCAGATTTCGTAGGGCTCCTGCAAATAGTTATCAACATCGGTGATACTTTCCGCCTTCTCAAACATCTCGGTCATATCACGCGCAAACTGGTGCCGGGTTTCCTGATCCGGGCCATAAATTTCAGCCACCACGGACTGCAGTACCGGCGGCCCCGGTGGCATTTCGACCACCTGTATACGTGCGCCAGCCGCTTTGGCAATCGGTGTCATCACTTCACGCATGGCCTCGGCTATTTCATGGCTGGTGGTTTCACGCTCTGTTTTGTGTGTTAGCACCACCTGTATATCGGCCTGCCAGGGTTTTGATCTCAGGTAATAATGACGCACCAGACCATTGAAGTTATATGGCGAGGCTGTGCCAACATAACTTTGCAGGGAAACAACTTCATCAAATTTTTTGGCTTCGGCCGCTAACACGGCTGTCAGGTTCGCGGTATCGATCAACGATGTGCCTTCCGGGAAGTTGATGACGATATCGAATTCAGATTTGTTATCCAGTGGCAGCATTTTTACCGAAACTGCCGTGGTATAAAACATCACACAGCTGGCGAAGAAAACCACAAACAGCGACATCAAAAAGCCATAACCCAGCACACTGTTTTCGATCAACGGCGTAATTGTTTTGCGGAAGAAACTGCCAAGACGCTCGTTACTTCTGTGCTCTTTTTCAGCATGGTGTTTCAGGGTTGCCATCGATGGCTTCATCTTGTTGGCCAGCCACGGGGTAAAGGCAAAAGCGGCGAACAGCGAGAACAGCATCGCCACCGAACCCAGGGTCGGAATCGGTGCCATATACGGCCCCATCATGCCGCGCACCACACCCATGGGCATCAACGCCGCGATAACAGTAAAGGTAGCAAGAATGGTCGGGTTACCGACTTCGCGCACCGCTTCCACTGAGACTTCCTCACTCATGTCTTCCTTCATCAACCAGTGCCGGTAGATGTTTTCGATGACCACAATGGCATCATCGACCAGAATACCAATAGAGAAAATCAACGCGAACAGACTCACCCGGTCGATAGTCAGTCCCAGCACCATGGCACTGAATACGGTAAACAGAATAACGATGGGAATAACGATAAGTACGACTAAAGCCGGCCGCCAGCCCAGTGCAAACCAGACCAGCAGGGTCACAATACCGGTAGCGATGAACAGTTTGAAGATCAGCTCATTGACCTTGTCGTTGGCGGTGGCACCGTAATCGCGTGAGATATAAACATTCACGTTATCGGGGATAATCTCACCCTTCAGCTGGTTCAACCGTTCGATCAAAGCGTTATTGACCGAAACACCGTTAGAGCCTTTTTTCTTGGCGATGGCGATAGTCACCGCCGGTGCACCATCGGCGACCTCTTCCTCTTCACTGGCCGGCCCGGTGTAATGATTAACCATGCTGCTGACATCCGAAGGCCCGTGCAGCACATTGGCCACATCACGAATATAAACCGGAATGCCATTACTCAAACCAACAACGATGCTCTCGACATCCTGCGCTGATTGCAGGAAGGAGCCGGTATAAACCTTGAAACTTTTATCCCAGGCTTCGATATCACCCACTGATTTTTCACTGTTCGCCTGCTGGATCACCTGCGCCAGTTGCGGCAGGCTGATACCATAACCCGCCAGTTTTTCCGGCAGCACTTCTACACGCAATTCTTCTTTACGCCCGCTGACCACAAAACCCTGATTCGAGTTGGGTACTTCACTGAGTTTTTGCAGGGTATCCAGTGCAATCAAACGCAGGGAAGCATCGTCCACTTCATTTGACCACAGCGTAATCGTCAGCCCGGGCACATCATCAACCGCTTTGGGTTTGACGATGTAATTAGTCACACCCGGTGGCATGATGTCGCGGTTGGAGTTGAGCTTACTGTAGACCTTGGTCAGTGAGCGTTCCATGTCCTCACCAACTTCAAACTGAACCGTGATCATGGCTGAATCACGCTGGGCAGCAGCGTAGACGTGCTTGACACCGTCCATCTCGCTCATGATTCGCTCTAAAGGTTTGGCCGCCAGTGCAGCGACCTGCTCGGCAGAAGCCCCCGGATACTGAACAAAAATATCAGCCATCGGCACCGATATCTGCGGGTCTTCCTGCCTCGGTGTAAACGCGATACCCGTTAAGCCCATCAAGATGCAGATGACAATTAACATCGGCGTTAATGGTGAGTTAATAAATGCTTTTGCGGTCCATCCCGCAATACCCAGACTACTTGCAGTTTCCTGCTGATTCGTTTCTTTATTATCTGCCATGAGGACTACTAATTTCTCTACAGTTCAAACCTGTTCGCGCTGCTACTGCGAACACCTCCCGAACATCTGTCAGGCATCGCCTGCCTGCGGATGACTTTTTTAATTTACTAATTGCGCCCGCGTACCAGTATGCGTTCACCGGGTTTCAGCCCGGACAGAATCGTTACCGTATTTTCATCAATAACTTCGCCAATGCGTACTAAACGCATCTTCGGTTTGTTTTCATCATCCAGCACCATCACCGATGGCAAACTGCCTTTTTTCTGAATTGCTGCCATCGGCACTACCGGCAACGCACGGCTTGGTGAATTCACATCAGGAATCATCACTTCGGCATACATGCCAGGGCCGCCCGGCACACCTTCCGGCAGGTCGAACTTAACAGTAACCGTGTGTTGCTGGCTGTCAGCAACCGGCGAAATCTGTGCGACACGGGCGTTGATCAGAGTATTACCCACGTCCAGTCGCGCTGGCACCACCATGCCTTTTTTCAGGCCGGGCATCAAACGTGCAGGCACTTCAGCCTGTATACGAAGGAATTTTGAATAGGAAAAAACAATCAGTGGCTGTCCCGGTTGCACGGTATCACCGATTTCAACCATCTTTTTCATGATTACGCCATCAAACGGTGCGATGGCTTTGGTATCACGCAGCTTGGCATTAATCGCCCGTAGACCGGATTCCGCTTCGGTAACATGTGAACGGGCAGCTGCAACCTGCGTACCCTGGGTAACCAGGTCAGCATGTCGCTCGATGCTTTTGTTGCCGCTGCTGCCCGGCATAAAATTATTATCATCCATGTTATTAAAGAAGCCGTCAAACATCGAAGGCATGCCCATGCCCGCCATCGGCCGCGGGTTATAAACGCGCGGGTTCCATAATTCACGGTTGTACTGAACCTGCGCATTCTGCATTGAATTTCTGGCAGAATTCAACTGCGCTTCTGCCGCTGATTTTTTTGCCTGCAGGTCATCATCATTAATTTTGACCAGCACTGTGCCGGCAGCAAATTCATCACCTTCTTCACCAGCGATACTGATAACACGTCCGGGCATCTGCGCTGCCAGCGTCACTTCTTTCAGCGGAATCACTCTGCCACCTAAAATAACAGCACCGCCATGTGATTTAACGCCAACCGTGATAACAGTATCTGCCTGCGCCAGTGCGGACCATCCGATAAGTAGTGTTAGTGAGAGAGAGGAGAGGAATTTCGTTCGACAGATTATTGACATGCTCAAAGCTACCTTCATGTTCATTTACACAAAAAAATGAGTGACGCATAGCACCCGGAGTGCGGAATGCGTGGGCTTTAAAGAATGCCCTGTGGTGCTACAAATTGCAAGGTTTTTCGCCGGCTATCAACGGCTATTTGAGTTTAACTCGCGATAAAATAAAAAATCATCGGAACATTTTTGAAAAAGCTGACAGAATTTCATAGCCATTTATAAAATAATATGCGAGCGCATATTCCGTAAACAGATCAGTGCCCGGCGACAGGAAGAACTGAATTTTTAATCAGATAGCCAGTGCTATGCCAGCGGCCAGGAAAACGACAACACCTGCTCGATGCGTTTTGATGAAGACAACACCATCAGCAAACGATCAAGCCCCACAGCCACCCCCGAACACGACGGCATGCCATGCGCCAGCGCTGCGATAAAACGCTGATCGATATCCACAGCCGGTTTGCCTGCCTGCAGCCGGCGCTGGTTCTCCTGCTGAAAACGGCGTAACTGTTCATCGGCATCGGTCAGCTCAAAAAAACCGTTGGCCAGCTCCACCTCGGCATAAAACAGCTCGAACCGTTTTGCCACGGCAAACTGTTCAGCATTGTTTTCAACCCTGGCCAGAGCGCACTGCGATGCCGGGTAGTCGTATAAAAAAGTAAACCCCTGTTTGTTAAATGCTGGCAATACCCGCTGCGTAAGCAACCAGTCCAACCAGTCATCAACATCATCGGCCACGGTCAGCCCCTGCGGAATCTCGACACCATCTGCCAGCGCAAACCGGTAACATTCACTGGCACTGACCCGGTGCGGATTCAGACCGGTAACTTTCTCAAACGCCTGCTGATAACTCAGGTATTCAAACACCGGCGTGATAGCCGAATCACTAAATACGTTCACCACCAGCTCGGCCAGCTCGGCCATCAACTGCTGCATGTCATAACCCGGGCGATACCATTCCAGCAGGGTAAATTCAGGATTATGCTGCGAGCCTGATTCATCATCGCGAAAAGCTTTACATATCTGGTAGATCGCCTGCGGTTTATCTGCAAGCAGCCGCTTCATAGCGTATTCCGGTGAAGTGTTCAGATAGCACGCCTGCTCGCGAAAACACGAAGACAGACTGTCGAGGTGCGGATCGGTGGTAGCGTAGTGCGACAGCAGCGGGGTTTCTACTTCAAGAACCGAGCGCGCATCAAAAAAAGCCCGGATGTTTTTCAACATCAGAGCTCTTTCGACAAGTATTTTATTACTGGCTGACGGCTGCCAGCAACTTTCAGTCATAAACAAAAAAACGTTTAAAAACTTTCGGCCACAGATAAACTCCGGTGTTTAAAACATAAAGCTTTTTATCTGTGTTCATCTGCGTTTATCTGTGGACGATTTAAAGTTTTTTACTCAGGCGCGTGACACATACTCACCGGTGCGGGTATCGATCTTCAGTATGTCTCCTTCGTTGATAAACAACGGCACTTTCACCTCGGTGCCGGTCTCCAGCGTTGCCGGCTTGGTCGCGCCCTGTGCGGTATCGCCTTTCAGACCCGGATCTGTTTGCGCCACGGCCAGCTCAACAAAATTCGGCGGTGTAATCACCAGCGGTGCGCCATCCCATAAAGTCATAACACATACTTCCTGGCCCTTGATCCATTTCACTGCGTCACCCACGGCAACCGCATCAGCGGCGTACTGATCAAAACTGACAGGGTCCATAAAGTGCCAGGCTTCGCCATCACTGTATAGATATTCCACATTCATCTCATCAACATCGGCTGCTTCTACCGATTCGGTGGATTTAAAAGTGCGTTCCAGTACGCGACCGGTGCGCAGATTTTTCGCCTTGATTTTGTTAAACGCCTGACCTTTACCCGGCTTCACCACGTTATTCTCGGTGATAGAACAGGGGTCGCCGTCAAGAATAATCTTTAAGCCGTTTTTAAACTGGTTTGTGCTGTATGTTGCCATGTTAAACTTTCGCCTTTCTACGCAATCGCAATGTTGCTATCAATAAGTGGCCGATATATTACCCTGAATCACTGCTAACTTAAATCACCAGACCAACTAATTTCACAGACCACCGCACCGCGCCCGCCATGTCACAAGTCATCAAAATAGCTTCAAAATCACAGACTCATTCCAAAGGAGAGGACAACTGGAAAAAAGAGCTGGCCAGTGCCACCTCCTCCGCAGGCGATCTACTGAAAAAACTTGGCCTGGAAGCACTGCTCAATACCATCGATGAACAGACAAAATTCAAATGTCTGGTCACCGAAAGTTACATCAGAAAAATGCAACATGGCGACATCAACGATCCATTACTACGCCAGGTGCTGCCGCTGCAAACCGAGAATCATAAACAGACACAGCTTACCGGCAGCACCGATCCGGTCGGCGATATCAATGCCATGTCCTCACCCGGTCTGCTGCATAAATATTTTGGCCGCGCCCTCATCATCAGCACCGGTGCCTGCGCCATTCACTGTCGCTACTGTTTTCGCCGACATTACCCCTATCAACAATCATCCTGCACCAGCAATGCTCTGGCGCAAGCTTTTGAATACCTGCAACAGCACGACGAAATCGATGAAGTCATTCTCAGCGGCGGCGATCCGCTGGTACTGGACAATGCAAAGCTGACCAGGCTGATCAGCCAGCTGGAAACCATCCCGCACCTGCAAACCCTGCGCATCCACACTCGCCTGCCCGTGGTGCTGCCTGGCCGGATTAATCAGCGGCTGCTGGCATTGCTGTCCAGCAGCCGCTTCAACATCGTTATGGTGATTCACGCCAACCACGCCAACGAACTGCAACATGAAGAACTTTTAAAATTACATCAACTACATAGCGCAGGTGTGACACTGCTGAACCAAAGCGTGTTGCTTAAAGGTATCAACGATGATGCCGATACACTCGTCAGATTAAGCAAACGATTATTTCAATGCAAAACACTGCCGTATTATCTGCACCTGCTCGACCCGGTGACCGGTGCGATGCATTTTGATGTCGACAAACAATCAGCGCTTTCATTAAAAACACAAATGGAACAACGACTGCCGGGCTACCTGGTGCCAAAACTGGTGCAGGAGACCGCCGGAAAACAGGCAAAAACGGCAATTTTCAGTATCTAGGCTACACTTAGGAGCAATAATGGAATAATTATAATCGAAGCGCCAAGTTGTTGTTTTTTAAAGCACCAAACTTAGCTCTGGACAGATTCAAACTGTAAATAATAAAGATGAAACTAAATATACCTGAACAAAAAGCGCCCACCGCAGACGCTACCCCGAACCAGCCAAGGAAATTAAAAAAGGTTCTGTCAGCGCTGCCCAATGCAAACATGGGTGAACTGACCAGGCAGACATTTCTTATCCTGCGCGATTTAAACCGCCAGACCATGCCCAACAAACAGCGACTGGAAAATCTGGAAATGATCCGCGTTATGGCGCGCGAGATTTTCATCAACCTGAAAAAATATTTCATCAACCGCACATTACCGCTGCCCGAAAAAAGCCAGAAAATCGTTAATCTCAACCAGTCCATCTTACAGGAACTGATCTACGGCTACGAAATTATTGCCTACGAAGCCGCCAACAAAATCGACGAAAAAATTGATGACAAAACGCTAAGTATTGCCATCTGTCGCGCCATCAATTATCTATCTGAAATGCTGCTGCGTTCCAGCGAAGTCTATGAACCCTGCGCCAGAAGTTTATGGCGGGACGTGCATCAACTTTATGCCTTCGCAGAAAGCCGGGAACTAACCGGCAACCCGGTTATCGACAACGAAAAAGATCCCGAAAAACTAAACATCGCAAACAGCTACAAACAGATACTGCTGTTTTCACTCGCCCGTCCCATCGCATTAAGACAACGTGACAGCGAACGGGTATTTAAAGAGCTTTTTGAATGGGCAAAATACAGCGACATTCAACAGCATGCATCAGCAGACATGGTCGACAATGTTTTTTGCATGCACATCAATGAAGACAGCGCCCCCGCTTACCTGACAGAAGCCGACCTCAGCGAAGGCAGTAACATCCGCATTCTGGATGCCAAAAAACTGGTCGAGCATGTAAAAGAATTAATCAATGAACGCAGCAAGCAAAAACAAAAAATCGCTATCGGTGATGATATTCCACTGGAAACACTCAATGCCTTAACCCTGTCCTGGGGAGTCAGCGCAAAACGCCGCTTCTCACGCGCCAGCCGTAACGGACGCATCAACGTTGCTATCGGTTTATCCAATGCTGCCAGGGCCATTCGTGATTCGTTCAAGGTGGAAAAAGCCATTGACACAAAATCCGGCTTTGTGCGCACCTCGGCATCAACCAAGCAGGACCCGGACTTCACTCTGGAAACCATCAGCCGTCCGGAAGAAGACGACGACAGCTACATGACCCACACCGAAGTCAGTGCTGCAGAAAACAACGCCTGGGATATGGTCGCAAAAGGCCGCACGCTGACCGACGCTTACGCTAACGAACAAAAAACGGCGTTCGATGACAACCTTAAACCACGCCGGAACAGCACCGACTCACACTGGGAGATCGTCAACATCAGCGCCGGCGGTTACTGCCTGCGCTGGAACTCTGACGACACATCCAAAGCACAGATCGGTGAAATAATCGCGCTACAGGAATTCGACAGCAAAGATAATTTTGAATGGCACGTCGGCGCAATTCGCTGGATGCAGTTTACCCAGGAACACGGCCTGGAAATCGGCGTGCAGGTTATCTCACCAAAAGTCGTTACCGCAACCGCGCAACGCGTCAACCGGCCCAACGAAGTTCCTTTTGAATGCCTGATGCTGCCGGGAATAAAAGCCTTAAAACGTGCATCCAGCACCATCCTGCCGGCACACGCATTCAAAACAAATGATAAACTCATCGTGCAGATTTTAGAAAACAAAATCAATATAACTTTGGGCGAAACCAGAGAACACACCGGCTCGTTCACCCAGTTTATCTATAAAAACACCGAAGTAGATCAACGCATTAAAAAGCAGGCAAAAAAAGAACAGGCCAATAAAAACAAAGATGACTTTGACGAGCTCTGGTCATCACTGTAGAAACTCTTCTGTAACCTAATACCTGGATTTTGTGGAACCCTGAATGGAAGATAAAATAATCAATCTGATCGTCATTGACGACTCCTTCGACAGCGAAGAAAAAATTGTTAGCACATTAAGAGCCACCGGCTACACTGCGCGTTCATCACGCGTTGAAGACGATGAAGACCTTGTCGACGTATTAACAAAGCAAACACCTGACCTCATCATCTATTTTGAAGGCATGGAGTTAATCACGCTCAAGCAAACCATCGCCCTCCTCAAAAAAGATAAAAAAACCGAAAGCTGCCGCGTCATTGCCGTCAACAAAACTGAACAGCCCAATGTCGTGGTCGCCATGCGTGACGGTGCAGTCGATGCCACCAGCTTCACCAACATTGACCACCTGACCCTGATCATTACACGTGAATATCAATCACTGATCAGCGCCCGGCAAATATCAAAATTCAAAAAAGCTTTCAACGAATCAGAAAGACGCTGCGCTTCCTTGCTCGACAGCTCACGCGATGCCATCGCCTACATCCACGAAGGCATGCACGTTTATTCAAACCGTTCATACCTTGAAATGTTTGACATCGAAGAATCCGATGACCTGGAAGGCCTGCCCATTCTCGACATGGTCACCGCCGACGGACGTGGCGACTTTAAACGCTTCTTGCGCAGCTACACAAAAAGCAATGATGGCGTAGAAAAAATCAATACCACCCTGCATAAGCCGGATGGCGAAGAGTTCAGCGGTGAGATGGAATTCTCGCCGGCACAGATTGATGGCGAGCCCTGCATCCAGATCATCATCCGCAAGGAAGATGCTAACTCTGAAGAACTGGAGCGGCAGTTAAAACTTCTCAGCCAGAAAGACCAGCTCACTGGTCTGTACAATCGTCAGTACAGCATCGAAAAACTGGAAGCAATCATCGCCGATTGTGAACAGGGCAAATACACCGCTGCCCTGATGGAAATCCACATCGATAATTTTGACGAGATTAAAAACTCCGTCGGTGTCGTCGAATCAGATCAATATATCGTCGAGGCTGCAAAAACATTAAGCGAAGTCATTCGTGATGAAGACGTGCTGTCGCGCTACACCCATAACAGCTTTACCGTCATTGCCACCGGCTACGACAAAGACAATATCGAAAACTACGCCGCCGAACTTCAAAAAGCCATTGCACAACTTGAAACCAGCATAAAAGGTTCTTACGTCAACACAACGTGCAGCATTGGCATCGCACTGATTGACAGCGACTCGCCTGAATACAACGACATTCTGGCGCGCTCCGAAAAAGCCGTTGCAATAGCAATGAAAAAAGGTGCTGCCCAGATCTTCACCTACATGCCTGAAAAAGGCGAATTAACACGCCACGAAGTTGATGCCAAATTTAAGGAGCAACTCACCGACGCGCTCAAAAACGATAAATTTTTACTGCACTTCCAGCCCATCGTCAGCCTGCACGGTGACACCGATGAACGCTACGAAGTATTTGTCCGCATGGCATCAGATGACCAGCATGAACTGATCATGCCGCAGGATTTTCTGCCCGCAGCCGAACGCATCGGCATGTCCATTGCTATCGACCGCTGGGTGTTATACCGCACCATTCAGGAACACACCCGGCGAGCAGAACAAGGCAAACAGACACGGTTCTTTATCAAACTCTCGGCATCATCCATCAAGGATGACACTCTGGTCGACTGGCTGAGTTACCAGATAAAAGACAAAAACATTCCAGCCAATATACTGAATTTCGCGGTGAAAGAAACAGTCGCCGTAACCAATCTGAAAAATGCAAAAACCTTATCGCATCAGTTCAAAGCATTAAACTGCGGCTTTATTCTGGATGACTTCGGCACCGGCACCAACCCGTTCCAGTTACTCGAGCACATCCATACAGATTATGTCCGCATAGAAAGCAGCTTCATGGATAACCTGGCAGACAACCCGCAAAATCAGGAGTCGATCAAACATATTGCCGAACGCGCTGCCGAGCTGGGCAAACTGACCATCGCACAGCACGTACCGGACGCAGGCAGCCTGTCACTGCTGTGGGGCATGGGTGTAAACTTTATTCAGGGTTATTTCCTGCAGGAACCTTCACCTGATATGGAATATGATTTTACCGAGATGTCTGGCTAGACCAGGCTTCGCCTGGTAATGAAAAATGAATAGTTAGCTACCGGGACGTAGTGTATGACCTTTTTGCAGGACGCAAAAAAAGGTGAAAAATAAAAAACACACCAAAACCACTCCATCCATGGAGATGAAAAATTATTTTCTAACGCCCGCGTAAAGCAGCAATTCTTTCTTCCAGCGGCGGATGACTTAAAAACAGTTTTTTGAAACCCTCTGCCATGCCACCGTTAATACCGAACGCTGCCATCTGTTCAGGCAATCTTGACGGCTGGTGAATCATCTGCAAACGCTGCAAAGCAGCAACCATTTTTTCACTACCCGCTAATCTTGCTGCACCTGCATCGGCTTTGAATTCACGCTGACGTGAAAAGTACATAACAATGGTGCTGGCCAGAATACCGAACACCACCTGCGCCACCATGGTAGCAACAAAATAACCGATGCCGTAACCGCGATCATTTTTCAGCACCACGCGGTCGATAACATGACCAACCACACGTGAAGCAAAAATGACAAAGGTATTCACCACACCCTGAATCAGCGCCAGCGTTACCATGTCACCATTAGCAACGTGGCTCACTTCATGCGCCAGCACCGCTTCGGCTTCTTCCATGCTCATGTTTTTGATCAGGCCACTGCTGACCGCAACCAGCGCATTATTGCGGCTCATACCGGTAGCAAAAGCATTAACATCGGGCGAGTCATAAATTGCCACTTCCGGCATTTTTATGCCTGCCTGCTCAGCCTGTCTTTGCACCGTTGCCAGCAACCATTGCTGGGTTTTGTTTTGCGGCTGAGTAATCACTTTGGCACCGGTCATGCGCTTGGCCGACCACTTGGACATCGCCAGCGAAATAAACGAACCGGTCATACCGACGACCGCAGAAAAAACCAGCAAGGCCTGAATATTCAGGTCAGAACCATTTTCTGCCAACAGCGAATCCACGCCGAGCAGTCGCAGCACGACACTCAGCACCACCAGAATCGCCAGGTTGGTCAATATAAATAATCCGATACGCTTCATCTAAGCCTCATAAATAATCAGTAATATAAAAAGGGTCGCGGAGACGCAGAGAAAAGCTTCAGGCTTTCGCTGTTTACGCACGGAGCGTAACGAATCCAGACTCTGCGCCTCCACACTACTGGAAATGGTGGCAGCATAAACATTTTTCAAGCGATGAAACGACTTATTCCACCACCAGCCGATCAACCACACGATAGCCCTGTGACAACTTCAGGCCACGGCGGCCACGCTCACCGGCATAACCGTCCAGCTCGGCCGCTTTCATGGTTTTATATTTTTTACCCGAATGTACCACCAGCTTGCCCTTTTCCGGCACCACGGTGACTGCGGTAACAAATTCTTCGCCGGCTTTCAGCAATTTTGACGGCACGTTGATGATCTTGTTGCCCTTGCCCTTCGCCATCTGCGGCAGTTGTTCGACCGGCGTTACCAGCATGTGACCGGCCGAACTGACCGCAACAATCTGGTCGGTTTTCAGGTCACTGATTTTCACCGGCGGCAGAGCCTGCGCCTGCTTGCCCACGTTCAGCACGGCCTTGCCTTTTTTGGCATTAGCCTGCATGTCGCCCAGACGCGCTACAAAACCGTAACCGAAATTACTGGCCAGCAGGTACAGATCATCCGGATTGCCGATGGCCACGCCGATAAAATGTGCGCCCGGTGTCGGCGTAAAATAACTGCTCAGTGGATCACCCTGACCGCGCGCCGATGGCAGCTTGTGTGCCGGCAGCGAATAAGCACGGCCACTGGAATCGAAGAACACCGCCATCTGGTTGCTCTTGCCGGTGGCCGCCGCCTGGAAGGAATCACCGGCTTTATAATTCAGTTTCTCGGCATCAATCTCATGCCCCTTGCCGGCGCGCACCCAGCCTTTGGCCGACAGGATCACGGTAATCGCTTCGCTGGAAATCAGGGCGGTTTCACTGATCGCCTGTGCCGCACTACGCTCGACGATAGGCGAACGACGGTCGTCGCCGTATTTTTCTGCATCGGCGATGATCTCTTTGCGGATCAGTGTTTTTAAGCGTTTTGCCGAACCCAGAATTTTTTCCAGGTAATCGCGTTCTTTGGCAAGCTCTTCCTGCTCACCGCGAATTTTCATCTCTTCCAGTTTTGCCAGATGACGCAGTTTCAGCTCAAGAATGGCTTCCGCCTGAACATCAGTAATTTTGAAGCGCGCCATCAGCACCGGTTTGGGCTTGTCATTTTCACGAATAATGGCGATCACTTCATCGATATTCAAAAATGCAATGAGCAGGGCATCCAGAACATGCAGACGTTTGTTCACCTTATCCAGCCGCCATTGCAGCCTGCGGCGCACGGTAACAGTGCGGAACTTCAGCCACTCTTCCAGCAGTGAACGTAGGTCTTTCACCTGTGGCCGGCCATCGATGCCGATCATGTTCATGTTGACGCGGTAGCTGCGCTCCAGGTCAGTCGTGGCAAACAAATGCGCCATCAGCTCTTCAATATTGACCCGGTTAGAGCGAGGCATGATGACCAGACGCGTCGGACTTTCATGATCGGATTCATCACGCAGGTCTTCCACCATGGGCAGTTTCTTCGCATTCATCTGCGCTGCAATCTGCTCCAGAATCTTGTTGCCGGACACCTGGTACGGCAGTGCGGTGACAATGATTGCACCATCTTCCATCTCATAAACCGCGCGCTGACGAATACCGCCGCGACCACTCTGATAGATTTCCAGGATGTCTTTTTTCGGCGTGATGATCTCGGCTTCAGTCGGAAAATCCGGCCCCTGAATATGCTCACACAATTCTTCCAGCGTCGACTTCGGACTCTCCAGCAAACGTACACAGGCACTGGCGACTTCTTTCAGGTTATGCGGTGGAATATCCGTCGCCATGCCAACCGCGATGCCTGTACCACCATTTAATAAAACATTCGGCAAACGCGCCGGCAGTGTTTCCGGCTCTTCCATGGTGCCGTCAAAATTCGGCTTCCAGTCAACCGTGCCCTGCCCCAGCTCGGTCAGTAAAACTTCAGAATAAGCCGCCAGCCGCGATTCGGTATAGCGCATGGCGGCGAACGATTTTGGATCGTCCGGCGCACCCCAGTTACCCTGACCATCAACCAGCGGATAACGATAGGAAAACGGCTGCGCCATCAACACCATGGCTTCATAACAGGCACTGTCACCGTGCGGATGATATTTACCCAGCACATCACCCACTGTACGCGCCGATTTTTTATGCTTGGAAGAAGCATTCAGCCCCAGTTCGGACATGGCATAAACAATACGCCGCTGCACCGGCTTGAGACCATCACCGATAAAAGGCAGAGCACGATCCATGATGACATACATGGAATAATCGAGATACGCTCTTTCGGTAAACTCAGAGAGGGGGAGTTTTTCTATGCCTTCAAATTCTAGTTCGGATTGTGATGTCATATTTTCGCTATCGCTTATTAAATGAAAAGTGAAAAATGAAAAATGAAACGCCAAAATTAAAAACACCAACCGCGCATAAATACGCTTTTGTTTTATATTTTTCACTTTTCATTTTTCATTTTTCATTTTTCATTGCAGAGATATGACAACGTCATATCTCTGCCAGTGCGCCCTTCTTCTCCAACCACGCCTTCCGGTCACTCGCCCGTTTCTTCGCCAGCAGCATATCAAGCATCGAGTGGCTCTTGCCGCCTTCACCCAGGGTGAGCTGCACCAGTCGTCGGGTGTCGGGGGCCAGGGTGGTGACGCGCAGTTGCATCGGATTCATCTCACCCAGACCTTTGAAGCGGGTGACGGTAACCTTGCCGCGTTTTTTTTCAGCTTCGATGCGATCAAGTATGCCCTGTTTTTCCGATTCGTCGAGCGCGTAAAAAACTTCTTTGGCAACATCGATACGAAACAGCGGTGGCATGGCGACATAAATATGGCCGGCTTCCACCAGCGGTCGGAAGTGCCGCAGGAACAACGCACACAATAACGTAGCGATGTGATAGCCGTCGGAGTCCGCATCCGCCAGGATACAGATTTTTCCGTAACGCAAATCTTTCAGCTCGGAAGAGCCAGGCTCAACACCGACCGCAATAGAAATATCGTGCACTTCCTGCGAAGCCAGTACCTGGTCGGCTTCCACTTCCCAGGTATTGAGGATTTTTCCACGCAGCGGCATGATAGCCTGAAACTCACGATCACGCGCCTGCTTGGCGCTACCGCCCGCTGAATCACCTTCCACCAGAAATAATTCTGTACGACTGAGATCCTGTGATGAACAGTCTGACAGCTTGCCGGGCAGGGCAGGGCCGCTGGTAACTTTTTTACGGATGACTTTTTTTCCGGCACGTAAACGCTTCTGCGCATTTTCAATGGCCAGCATGGCGATGGACTCACCCGCTTCGGTGTGCTGGTTCAACCATAAACTGAACGCATCTTTGACCACACCGGAAACAAAGGCGGCGCATTCACGCGAAGATAAACGTTCCTTGGTCTGACCGGAGAATTGCGGGTCAGCCAGTTTCACCGACAGCACGTAACACACTTTATCCCAGACATCTTCCGGGCTGAGTTTTACGCCGCGCGGCAGCAGGCTGCGAATCTCGCAGAACTCACGCAGGGCTTCGGTCAGACCGGTGCGCAGGCCATTAACATGCGTGCCGCCCTGCGCGGTGGGAATTAGATTGACATAAGATTCGGTGGTCAGCTCACCGGCTTCCACCTGCCAGGTCAGCGCCCAGTCAACCGCCTCGGTGGAACTAGCCATGCTGCCAACAAAAGGCTCCGCCGGCAGGCATTCGCGCTCGAAGATATTTTCACCGAGATAATCGGCCAGACCACCTTCGTAAATCCACGTTTGCTTGTCGCCGGTTTTTTCTTCAGTAAAACTGACTTCCAGCCCCGAGCATAAAACCGCTTTCGCGCGCAGCACATGTTTTAATTTTGTGATGGAAAAAGCCGGCGTATCAAAATATTTTTTATCCGGCCAGAAATGAATTTTAGTGCCGGTATTGCGCTTGCCAACCGTGCCGGTCTTTTTCAGCTTGCGGGTTTTCGCGCCATGTTGAAATTCCATCTCATACACCACGCCATCACGCCGCACTTCCACCGTCACTTTCGACGACAGCGCATTGACCACCGAAACACCCACGCCATGCAGGCCGCCGGAAAACTCGTAATTTTTATTGGAAAACTTACCGCCCGCATGCAGCCGGGTGAGGATCACTTCGACACCGGGGATACCTTCTTCAGGGTGCACATCCACCGGCATACCACGGCCATCATCCGTAACGCTGATCGAACCGTCTTTATAAAGCACCACATCGATCTTGCTGGCATGGCCGGCAATCGCTTCGTCAACACTGTTATCAATAACTTCCTGCGCCAGATGGTTAGGCCGGCTGGTGTCGGTGTACATGCCCGGGCGCTTTTGCACCGGCTCCAAGCCTGTTAATACCTCAATGGAAGAGGCATCGTATTTACTCATTGTGATGTTTTACCCTGTTATTAGAGTTGTATGGGGTTTTGGAATCTGGCTACTTTAACACTGGAGTATTTTAGCGGCAATGTGTCTTTGTGTGAGCTTGTTTGGTTGGTTTGGTGCTTGTATTTGGCATTGCGGTTTTCGCACCGCGGGCGAGGCACTTTTTTTCTACAGCTAAAAAGAGTAAGCAGAAAAAGCCGCCACTACGGCTACGCCCTCATTGAAAAGCATGAGGGTTCCCATTCAGGCGGTAACATTATTCTGCCGCGCCAGAACTCACCCACGAAAAGCATGTGGGCTCAGACATGCTGGCACGGAAAGCCCAGAATAATGTCACCACCCGAATGGCTTGCCTAAGGTGGATGAAGGTCAAAGTCAAAAACGGCGCTTATTAAAGGGCATATTTCATTCTATAATTTTTTCTTTGCTGGTTTTTAGTTTTTGCTTTTGAATTCCCCTCGCCTTAGCCAAGCCACTGAGGTGTTGTTGGTATCATGGGCTTTCTGTGAAAACTGTCTGAGCGTACTGTTTTTCGTGCGCGAGTTTTTTCACAGCATGATACCAGCAGCACCTCAGTGGGAACCCCGTGCTTTTTACGGGGCGCCCGGCGTAGCGACGGCCTTTTTTGGGAACTTTTTTTGGCTGTAGAAAAAAAGTGCCTCGCCCGCGGTGCGAAAACCGCAATGCCAAATACAAGCACCAAGCCAACCCGATAAATAACCCCTGGTAGCCCCAACCCAAAACAAACGATAAACTCACCCCCATGTCCCAACAAAACACCAGCCTCACCGCCTGCGACCCAAAACTCAACGCCACCGTCTCCGCCTCCGCCGGCAGCGGCAAAACCTGGCTACTCATCACCCGCATCGTGCGCCTGCTGATCGACGGCGCTGAGCCGGGCAATATCATCGCCCTCACTTTCACCCGCAAGGCTGCAGGTGAGATGCAGATTCGACTGAACGAACGTTTATTCGAAATGGCAACCGCATCAGAAAATGAACTACACGAATTATTAAATTTAATCGGTTGTGAGCCCAACAAAAAAAACAAAATCATCGCCGCCAGCCTGTACGAAAAACTGATGCACAGCCTGTACCCGGTACGCATCCAGACTTTTCACTCTTTCTGCCAGGACATTCTGTCGCGCTTCCCGCTGGAGGCTGACATTCCGCCCGGCTTTGCCTTGCTGGAAGACAGCAGCCTGCTGGAACGTCAGGCCTGGCAATTGCTGTTTGATGAAGCACGCAACAATGAGCAGTTAAACAAAAAGCTCGACACCATCATGCAGTTCTGCAACGGGCCGGACAATACACAAACCGCGCTGCACAGTTTTCTTGCCCATCGCAGCGACTGGTGGGCATATACCCGTCATAGCAAAAACCCGGTGCGCTACGCCGGCGAACAGCTGGCGCAGTTGCTGGAAATTGGCGACCGCAGCAACCCGGTAGAAAAATTCCTGGACGAAGACCTCAGACTGCAACTGATGGTGTTTGCCAACCTGCTGCGCGAGATCAAAAACAAAACCAGCGAAAAACACGCCGATGTTATCGACGAAGCGTTGAAAACAAGTGACGCTGAAAAACAGTTCGCGTTAATAAAATCAGCCTTTCTCAAAAAAGACGGGGAAGCACTGGTGCAGGGGCGCAAATACAGCGCTGCCACAGAAAAAAAACTGGGCGCAGAGAACATGGAAAAATTCCTCGAGTTACATCTCGAGCTTTCAGCCGCCATACAACAGGTCGATGAACAGCTAAAACGCCTGCTCACTTTAAAAATAAATACCGCCTGGTATTTTTCCGGCAACCGTTACGTGGAAATTTACCAGCGACTGAAAACCGAAATGCGGCAACTGGATTTCACCGACCTGGAATGGAAGTGTTACGAGTTATTGCAACACGCCGATAACGCGCACTGGGTGCAATACAAAATTGACCAGCGCATCGACCATATTCTGATCGACGAGTTTCAGGACACCAACCCGACACAGTGGCATTTGCTCTCCCCCATTCTGGAAGAAATCGCCGCCAATCCGGAGCAACGCCCGCGCAGTGTTTTTCTGGTCGGTGATGAAAAGCAGTCGATCTACAGTTTCCGTCGCGCCAACCCCGCGCTGCAAACACAGGCCAGCGACTGGCTGGCCGACCGGCTGGACGCACAAGCCGCGCCACTGGATTTTTCACGGCGCTCATCCGATGCCATCATTCACTGCGTCAACCAGATTTTTCAGCAGCCGGGCATTCAGGCCATCATGACCAGTTTCACCACGCATGGCACCCATCTGGATGACCTGCCCGGCAAGGTTTCTCTATGCGAGCTATTCGATGAAGAAGAAAGCGCCGAAGAAAAAAACAACAACGAAACCATTGTTTTTCGCAACCCGCTGAAACAGCCGCGTGAAATTTCCAGCACCACCTTAAGGCACAGGGAAGCTGACTATATTGCCAGGCAGATTCTTCATCTGAAAAACAGCGCGGAGCCGATCACCGACGATGGCACGATTCGCCCTGTCGAATTTGGCGACGTGCTGATTTTGATGCGTAACCGCACCCACATCGAAATTTATGAACAGGCCTTAAAGCAGCACGGCATCCCTTTCATCGGCAGTAAAAAAGGCGGACTGCTGGATAATCTGGAAATACAGGATTTAAACTGTTTGCTCAACACGTTAATCACACCGTATAACAATCTGGCGCTGGCGCAAGTTTTAAAGTCACCGATTTTTTCTGCCAGTGATGACGACCTGATTCTGCTGGCCAGACAAGCAGGCGGAAAAAACCACGAAACACACTGGTACAAACGCCTGTTGCTGCTCGCTGAAGAAAACAATGAAACCCTGAGCAGGCCTTTGCAACGGGCAGCGAAACTGTTGCCGCACTGGCAACAACTGGCCGAACAACTGCCGGTGCACGACGCACTGGACAGGATTTTTTCCGAAGGCAATATTATCAAACGCTATATTGCTGCTAACCAGACACAGAACAAACAGAAAGTCGCCGCCAACTGCCAGCGTTTTCTTGAGTTATCACTGGAAACCGACAGCGGCCGCTATCCCAGCATCACCCGTTTTCTGCAACGCCTGGACCATCTGCAAAATTTCTCTGCCAGCCCGCCGGAAGAACCACTGTCACAAAGCGACGAATCACGTGTCCGGCTGATGACCATTCATGGCAGCAAGGGGCTGGAGTCGCCCGTTGTTTTTCTGGCTGACTGTAACAGCACGTCCAGCAATAAAAATGCTTACGCCAGCCTGGTGCGCTGGCCGGCAGACCAGCCGCAACCGGCAAATTTTCAGCTGCAACTGAGCAAGGACAACACCGACCAGATCACACAAAAAATTCAACAAGAAAAACTCGACGAACAAAAACGCGAAGAGCTGAACCTGTTATACGTTGCCCTTACCCGTGCACGTGAACAGCTTTACATCAGCGGCGTAGCCAGCCGCAGTAACAAGGACGACAGCTGGTATCAGATCATCGCTGATGGTCTTGATGAAATCACTGCAGCTGAAACCAGCATCGATGATATTTCCTGCAAGGTTTACCGACATCTGGATTATGGAACAGCAAGCATTCAACACCCTGAAAAAATCACTGCAGTTGAAACAGACAGCACGCTTGATGAGCGCCTGTTAAAACCAATAGAAAAATTTCCCGGCAGCTTTTTTCTGCTGTCACCCAGCACACAAACAGACAACAGCAATTCATCCGACAGTGCAGAGATTATCACTGACGAGGACAATATTTACCAGAGAGAAGTCGCCAAATGGCGCGGCACAACCATCCACTACATCATCGAACAGCTATGCGAAACAGCTGACTATCCGGCAACGCAACAGGACATCGAGCGTATTCAGCAGCAGGTAAAAACAGCGGTTTTATTCAGCAAACCGGCATACGCTGACTACCTGGATGACTGTGTGGAAGAAGCCGTGACCACCTTTAATCACGCAGCGCTGGCTGATATTTTCAACCCGGCCGGTAATGTGCAAACATATAATGAAATGCCGTTGCTTTTTCAGCAGAGAAAACAGGGGGTCTACGGCATTATTGATCGCGTCATCAAGTCAGCGAACGAGATCACCATCATTGATTACAAATCACATCAGTTAAATGAAAGCGAAAGCGCACAGGATGTGGCCGCAAGGTTTTCCAGCCAGCTGAATTATTACCGAAACGGTGTCAGCAAGCTGTGGCCGGGGATGGTGATAAAAACCGGAGTTTTATTTACTCACCAGAAAGAAATTGTCTGGCTGGAAAAAACGTCTTAAGTTGGCAGTTGGCAGTTGGCAGTTGGCAG